>NZ_JAGIOC010000001.1:3042334-3346567 GCF_017876515.1 Brachybacterium fresconis
ACTCGGAAGACGGATCTGCAGATCTTCACGGTGTCCCGCGTCGGCTGGTACGAATACATCACCGAGTACACCTTCGGTGCCGATGGCTCGATCGACGTGCAGCTCGGCGCGACCGGTGATCTCTCGCCCGTGGACTACAGCGACGAGGAGCACGGGTGGGACGTGGGGGACGACGAGCACTCCACCAGCCATTCGCACAACGCGGTCTGGCGCGTGAACTGGGCCCTCGGCGGGGACGCAGGGATGCAGGTCGAGCAGTTCGATGCCGAGCGCACCGGGGACATGGGGGATGAATCGGCGAAGCTCACGGGGGAGCTCACCCCGCTCACGAACCCCACGACCGCGCAATGGGAGGACCGGCGCTGGTGGCGGGTGCTGAACCCCGACGTCCTCAACGAGGACGGACACCCGATCTCCTACCAGATCGAGATGGCCAAGACCGACTCGTTCGTCTTCTCCGATGTCCTCGCCGATGCCGGAGCGGAGAGGCACGCCCATGACCACGAGAGCGGCTACGACGTCGCCTTCACCAACTATGACGAGTGCGAGCGGTTCGCCGTGAAGAACACCGGCGACTGCGGAGGCGGGGTCGAGGACTTCGTGGACAGCGGTGCCGAGGAGACTCTCGACGACGTCGTCTCCTGGGTGGCGGTGGGATTCCACCACGTGCCCCGTGACGAGGACCAGTCTCCGATGGAGATGCACTGGCAGGGATTCTCCCTGCTGCCCCGTGACCTGACGGCCCAGCGGTTCGACGTGCCGGAAGGACACGAAGAAGTCAACGGGGTCCCGGACTCCGAGTGGCACGAGTCGCCCACGGGGTGAGGCCCCGGGGTGATGAAGGGGATGATCAGCCAGCCCTGTCCGCGCTGGAGCCCCGCACGTGAAGATCGAGCCCTTATGGTGCTTATGGTGCGGAAGGGGCGTTGATCATTCCCATCAGCCGCCGCCGGGTGCCCCGGTCCGGTGCACCTCAGACCCGCGCCAGGATCGCGTCGGCGAAGATCTCGGTCACCTCGGGGACGAGCTGCAGATTGAACAGGGGCTCGAACAGCTCCGCCTCCAGCAGCACGAGCCCGTGCGCGGCGGAATCGACGGTATCGATACGGCCGTACAGCGGCATGGGCAGGCCGGAGACCTCGCCGACCGCATCCAGCACCTGCCCGGCGAACTCCTGCTCCCGAGCGGTCGCCTCGAGGACCACGGGGTTCTCCTGGTAGGTGCCGCCGCGCAGGCCCCCGCCGCGCTCGAGCAGCGCTCCCTTCGCGATCGCGTGCGTGACCTGCCCGTCGACCGCATAGAGCGCCCTCTCCCGGCCCTCGGAGAGTTCTGGCACCTCCGGCTGCAGCATCACGACGCCGCCTTCGGCGAGGATCGCTCGAGCGAGCTCCAGGGCGGCGGGGGAGTCGCGGGCGAACAGTCCCGTGTGCCGCGCCCCCGCCCCGACGCTCGGCTTCACGACCACGTGCGGCGTCGAGGGCTCCTCGGAGGACAGCTCGGCCTCGAGGGTGGACATCTCGTGGTGGTAGCTCGTGGGCACGACGGCGACGCCGGCCTCCTCGAGCTGGGCGAGATAGCGCTTGTCCATGTTCCACCGCACCAGCTCGGGGTCGTTGAGCACGGTGGTGAGCGCGCCGACCCGCTCCAGCCAGGCCTCGAACTGCGCGGGCCGCTCGGCGTAGTCCCAGGGGCTGCGGAGCACGAGCAGGTCGAAGGCCGCCCAGTCCACGGACTCGTCATGCCAGATGGTGAGCTCTGCGTCCGCGCCCCGATGCCGGAGCGCCTCGCGCAGCGGTGCCGCATCGAGGTGCGGATCGGCCGCCATGAAGGTCGTGGGATCGGTGACGACGAGGCCGATGCGGGTCATGCCCGCGACCCTAGCAACGCCATGGGCTCCGACGCCGACGGGGGCGTTCGCAGGAGGATCGCTGCCCGTGCACGGGGGCGATGGGTCCAGGCCCTCGGGGCGGCGCAGGAGCCACGCACTATTGGGCATGCTGTGCGCTGCATCACCATGCGCCGGGAGCTGACAGAACTGGAATCTGCTTGTCCGACAAAAACTTTTAGCGCTCTGACCTGTGCGGGTGAGCGTTCACGGGTGCCCCCAGGTGGCTATCAGGTTCTTAGTGTGCGAGTATCTATGCGGCCCTATGGGCGCTGGTGATGCGCAGGACCGGTCTCCGCGAGGAGCACGGGATCTGCAGCAACCGTCGAGAGGGACATCCCCGGAGCAGGTGCGAGGCGCCGCCCGGGTCGACGTCGGACGGCACGCGCTCTCCGGGCCGTCTGCCGGTGGCCCGCTGAAGGGAACCCCTGACGTCAGCGCGCCATCGCGTCCACGTCGCGACGCACCGGCTGCGAGAGACCGGAATGCCCGCGATGAAAGGAAGTACGTAGTGCCGCCCGCGCCTACTGGAGAGATCTCCCAGCTCGGAACCATCGGAGTCATCGTCCTCCTGCTGCTGTTCTACGGCGGCACGATGTGGATGTCCGTGGTGATCTCCCGCAAGAAGGAGAACGCCGACGACTACATGACCGCCGGCAACAAGATCGGCTTCGGCGTCTCCGCCGCATCCATGACCGCCACCTGGATCTGGGCGTCCTCGATGTACGCCTCGGTGACCGCGGGGTACACCTACGGCGTCTCCGGCCCCATCCACTACGGGCTCTGGGGCGCGCTGATGATCCTGTTCATCTACCCCTTCGGCAAGCGGATCCGGAAGGTCGCCCCCAAGGCGCACACCCTTGCCGAGGTCATGTACGCCCGCCACGGCCGCTCCTCGCAGCTGATGCTCGCCGGCTCCAACGTGCTCGGCTCGGTCATCTCGCTGACCTCCAACTTCATCGCCGGAGGAGCGCTCATCGCGATGCTCTCCCCGATGAGCTTCGGCAACGGCATCGTCATCATCGCCGGCGGCGTGCTGCTCTACACCCTGTGGTCCGGGTTCCGCGCCTCCGTGCTGACCGACTTCGCACAGGTCATGGCCATGCTCGGCGCGGCCGTCGTGATCATCCCGGCCGTCTTCTTCGTCGTCGGCGGTCCGCCGATGTTCGCCGAAGGCGTCGCCGCCGGCCATGTCACTCCGGCGCAGGAGAGCTTCTTCTCCTCCGAGGCGTTCATGAACCAGGGCGCCCCGTACATCGCCGCGGTGCTGGCCTACGCGATCGGCAACCAGACCATCGCCCAGCGCCTGTTCGCGGTGCGCGAGGACCTCATCAAGCCCACCTTCATCACCGCCACCATCGGCTACGGCGCGACCGTGATCGGCATCGGCATGCTCGGCGTGATGGCCCTGTACCTGGGCATCGAGCCCATGAACGGCGACGTCAACAACCTGATGCCGCAGATGGTCGGCACCTACCTGCCCGTCGGGCTGGTCGCGCTGGCCTTCATCATGATCATCGGCTCGCTGTCCTCCACCGCGGACTCCGACCTCTCGGCGCTCAGCTCGATCGTGATGACCGACATCTACGGCCAGTCCGTCGGCCGCAAGAAGGCCGATCCGAAGAAGATGCTGCTGATCGGCCGGCTCACCATGGTCGTGGCGACCGCCGCGGCGCTGTACTTCGCCACGGCGAAGTTCAACATCCTGGACCTGCTGGTCTTCGTCGGCGCGCTCTGGGGCTGCCTGGTCTTCCCGGTCATCGCCTCGTTCTACTGGAAGAAGGTCACCAACAAGGCCTTCACCGTCTCGGTGATCGCCGCGCTCGTCGTGTTCCTGCCGGTGCGGTTCGCGCTGATCCCGCTGGTCGGGCCGTGGGCGCTGTTCGTCGAGCTGCTCGCGATCATCGGGGTCGGCGTGGTGCTGGGCATCATGTCCTTCGGCTTCTTCGGCCTGCGGCCCGCCGTGATCGTCGGCGCGATCGCGACGGTCGTCGTGCTGCCGTTCGGTTTCGGCTACCTGCGCGACTACGAGACGCTGTCCGGCTCCCTCGTCGCCTACTCGGTCTCGTTCCTGGTCTGCTATCTGATGAGCGTCCGCTCCGAGCAGGACTTCGACTTCGCGGTGATCCGCAAGGTCACCGGAGACTTCGACGAGGAGGACGAGCCCTCCGAGGTGGCGTCCGACGGTCCGGAACCGGCCCCCGAGGCGGCCGACTCCACCGATCGCTGACCCGTCCGTCTCCCGACGCGGCACCGCCGCGTCGCCCACCCAACAGAAGGAGAGAGCCATGACTGCTCTGCTGACCACGTACGTGCTCATGTGGCCGGTGATCGTCTTCGGCGTGCTGGCCGCCATCACCGGCGGGTTCGCCAAGGACATCAGGAAGGCCCGCAAGGAGGGCCGCTCGATCATCTGACCGGTCCTGACGGGTCCTGACGGGTCTTGACAGGCCCTGACCGGCTATGACGGGCCCTGACCGACGCAGCACGTCGGCAGGCCCCGGGTCGGCGCACACCGCAGCTCCGGCACCACGACGGCGCCCGCCGCTCCCCGTTCCCGGGGACGGCGGGCGCCGTCGTGCGTGAGGTCGGCGCGGGCCCTCCTGAGCAACGGCCGATGGGGAGTTCTGCCCAGGGCAGTCCTCCCCATCGACCCGTAGAGGCCTCTGCCGAAGAATGTGAACAGACCACCGGATGGATGCCGGACCCGGCCCGATCACAGGAGAGACCATGACGACGACGAACTCACGGCCACCGCTGCCTGCCCCCACGCTCAAGGCCAAGGACGTCCCCGTCCCGCTGTTCGTCGGCCTCGGAGTCGGGCTCCTCGGCTTCTTCGTGCAGTTCACCTCGTGGACGACCTCGACCATGGGCGGGGTCGAGACCTGCACCTATCACGACTACGCCGCGATGATCGCGGCGGTCGTGTGCCTGCTGTGCGCCGGGATCGGCATTTCCCGTCGCGTGTCACAACCCCGCCGCTACCCGATCAGGCAGTGGGTCGTGCACCTGATGGCCGGTGTCCTGGTGCTCCTGGCCGTGGTGCACGCTCTGCGCGGATTCGGGATCATCGGCGGTATCTGCTGACCCGGGTGCCGGGTCGGTCCTCGTCAGTTCCCGACGCCGCTGTTCGCGTAGGCGTCCTTGAGGATCTCGAGCGAGGCCATGGCCTCGCCGGGTCCGATCCAGAACGGCTCGGGGCCGTCCAGGGACGCGTAGAAGTCGCGGATCAGCTGCTCGTGGGAGACGCCCCAGTAGGCCCGGCCTCCCGCGGTCGCGACCCGGTCGGAGTAGGTGTCCACGCGACCGTCGGTCCAGCGCACGGTGAGCCCGCCGCCGCGCCCGGACCGCACTTCGAGGTAGGCGTTCTCGGTGGCGACCTCGAGCTCGACCGGGCGCGCCACCGGCGCGGTGAGCGTGGCGTAGAAGGTGGTCGTGGCCCCCGAGGCGTGGTGGAGCACCAGGTCCGCGGTGTCCTCGGTCTCGACGACGCCCGCGAACTTCTTCTGCGAGACCAGACCCTCGGTGCGCTCGATCGGGCCGATCAGCCACTGCACCAGGTCGAGGGTGTGGATCGCCTGGTTGATCAGCAGGCCGCCGCCGGCGTTCTCCCAGCGACCGCGCCACGGCTTGGCCGCGTAGTAGTCGGCGGTGCGGCTCCACACCACCGAGGCCCATGCGCCCTGGACCGCGCCGAGCTCCCCGCCGGCGAGCAGGCGGGACAGCTCCTGGCTGGCCCGGTTGTAGCGATTCTGGAAGCAGATCCCGATCTTCGCCGCGCCCGCACCGCCGTCGGCGCGCGGTGCGGTCATCGAGCCCAGCGCGTCGACCAGGCGGGAGCCCTCGGCGAGGCTGTGGGCCAGCGGCTTCTCCTGCAGCACGTGCACGCCGCGCTCGAGCGCGGTCAGGGAGGGGCCGACGTGCTGGTCGTGCGGGGTTGTCACATGCACGGCGTCCGGTCCCAGCGCGTCGATCAGCTCCTCGGCGGTGGGATACGTGGGCAGGCCGGTCTCGGCGGCGGCCCGTTCGCGAGCTGCGGGATCGCTGTCGGCGATGCCGACGAGCTCGAGGCCGTCGATCGCCTCGATCGCTCCGACGTGGACGACGGACACGTCCCCGTAGCCGACCAGGCCGATACGTCGCTGGGCCATGTGCTGCGCCTCCTCGCCGCTGCGGTGCGGCATGTGGGTGGAAAGAGTCTCCGCCTCATCCTTGCCGGTCCGCGCAGTTCACGGTAGAGGTTGCCGCGCGGTGCCTGCCGACGGGAGACCGGGACCTGGTCCGTCGGCCGGGCGGCGGGAGCCGGGCCACCGAGCCGGGCCGCGGGGGTCTGGCCGCGGGAGCCGGGCGGCGGGCCGGGCAACCGAACCGGGCGGTGGAGCCGGGTCGGCGGATCGTCCGGCGGCCCGGGCGGGGTGGCTCAGGAGCGGGAGCGGCTCAGGGCACGATCCACCCGGCCGCCCGGAACAGCTCGTACCACTCCGGCCGGGTCAGCGGGATCTCGGAGCCGGCGGCGGAATCGGCCACGCGCTGCGGCGTGGTGGTGCCGAGGACCACCTGCATCTGCGCCGGGTGGCGAGTGATCCACGCGGTCGCGATCGCCTCGGGGGCGACCTCGTACTGCGCGGCCAGTCGATCGATGACGGCGTTCAGCTCCGCGTACTCCGGGTGACCCAGGAACACGCCGTCGAAGAACTTCGCCTGGAACGGCGACCACGCCTGCACGGTGATGTCGTGCAGGCGGCAGTAGTCCAGGATGCCGCCGCCGTCGCGAACGATCGCCTGGTCGGTGCCCTGCATGTTCGCCGCGACGCCCTGGGCGATGAAGGTGGAGTGGGTGATCGACAGCTGCAGCTGATTGGCGACGATCGGCTGGTTCAGGTGCTTCGCCAGCAGGTCGATCTGGCGCGGGGTGTGGTTGGAGACACCGAAGTGGCGCACCTTGCCGCTGGCGTGCAGCTCGTCGAAGGCGCGGGCGACCTCCTCGGGCTCGACCAGGGGATCGGGGCGGTGCAGCAGCAGGATGTCGATGCGGTCGGTGCCCAGCGCCCGCAGCGAGCCCTCGACGGACTCGATGAGGTGCTCGGAGGAGTAGTCGAAGTACGGGCCCTCGGGGACGATCCCGGCCTTGGTCTGGATCGTGACCTGGTCGCGCTCGGAGGGCGTCAGCTGCAGGGCCTGGGCGAAACGCTCCTCGCAGCGGTGCTTCGATCCGCCGTAGATGTCGGCGTGGTCGAGGAAGTCGATGCCGGCGTCCCGGGCGGTGCGCACCAGGGTGCGGATCTCGTCGTCGGACTTCTCGGCGATGCGCATCAGCCCCAGCACCACGTTCGGCGCGGAGATGTCGGTGTGCGGCATGGCGAAGTGCTTCATGAAAGGCCTCTGGTCGCTGGGGGAGTGGTACGACGCCCACGGGTGGCGGCGCCGAGGTCGAGCCTATGCCCGTCGGCCGCACGCCGCGCCCCTGACGCGCGCAGGAGGAGCGTGCGCAGGGTCCCGTCCAGCGAACGCTTTCCATCCCTCGGGACGAGGATGTGCCGCGCGGGCGGATCTGCCTAGTGTGGACCAGGTGACCACTCCCTTCCCCTCCTCCCACGTCCCGGCGGAGGCCCCGCGCCGGCAGAAGGCGGGAGCGCGGATCACGCTCACCCTCGCGTCGCTGGCGATGATCGGGCCCTTCACCATCGACACCGTCTTCCCGGCCTTCGTCCGCATCGGCGACGAGTTCGGCGGTGACGACATCGCGCTGCAGCAGCTGATCTCCGCCTATCTCGCGGCCTTCGCGATCATGTCGGTCCTGCACGGGCCGCTGTCCGACGCCCTGGGGCGCAAGAAGGTGATGATCGGCGGACTGACGATCTACCTGATCGGCATGTTCGGCGCCGTCCTCGCCCCGACCCTGGGGAGCCTGATCCTGCTGCGGGTGATGCAGGGAATGAGCGCCGGGGCGGCGACCATCGTCTCGCGCGTGGTCATCCGTGACATGTTCTCCGGGTCCGAGGCCCAGCGGCTGATGGCCCGCGTGATGATGATCTTCTCGGTCGCCCCGGCGATCGCCCCCATCCTCGGCGGGTGGCTGCTGCTGCTCGGCGACTGGCGGTGGGTCTTCGCCGGCGTGGGCCTGTACGGGCTGCTGGTGCTGGTGGCGACCACCCGGCTGCCGGAGACGCTGCCGCGGGAGGCTCGCACCCCTCTGCGGGTGGGTTCGCTGCTGGGATCCCTGCTGCACGTGGGACGCTCGCCGGTGATGCTGCGTGTGGCCGCCGCCTCCGCCTTCGGCTTCGCCTCCCAGTTCGTATTCATCGCCGGCGCGTCGATCGTCGTGGTGCGCCTGCTGGGCCTGGGCGAGCAGGACTTCTGGGTGCTGTTCCTGCCGCTGATCCTGGGGATGACCTCCGGGGCCTGGCTGGTGGGTCGCGCCGCCGACGTGATGGACCGTGCCCGGCTGATCACGATCGGCTTCGTCGGCGCAGTGCTCTCGACCGGCCTGAACCTGCTGCTGGTCAGCATCGCGCCGCCCTTCACCGGCGGGCTCAGCTGGTCGCTGCTGCTGGCGGTGAGCGGACCGATGCTGATCGCCTTCTCGGTGGCGCTGCTGTTCGCGCCGATCCAGCTGGAGGTGCTGGACCTGTTCCCCCACGAGCGCGGCGCCGCCGCCTCGCTCGGCACCTTCTTCGGGCTGGTGCTCAATGCGCTGCTGGCCGGCGTGGTCGCGCCTCTGGTGACCGCGAGTCTGCAGGTCCTCGCCCTGACGGCGCTCTGCTTCGCGGTCCTCGGGACCGCCCTGTGGTCCTGGCATCTGCGCGCAGTCCGTGCTCCGCAGGAGATCCGCGTCCACGAGCCGAGCTGATCGCGCTCACAGGGCGGCCGGCTCGGACGGCGGACGGTCGCGATGAGCCCCGTGGGCGCCGTGACCGCCGTGGTGGCGCGGACCACCACCACACTCCATCATTCGGTTGATGCCCTGGTCACGCGTGATTCCTAGAGTCGAAGACATGACACGACTGCTGAACACCGCCTTCGCCTACATCATCCTCGGCCTCGCCTCCGGACTCTTCTACCGGGAGTTCACCAAGGCCACCGACACCATCGGCACCCACACCCAGCTGAACACCCTGCACACCCACCTGCTGGTCCTCGGCATGGTCATGTTCCTGCTGGTCCTCGGTCTGGACGCCGTCTTCTCCCTGACCGGCCGGCGCTCCTTCACCGTCTTCTACTGGACCTACAACGTGGGCCTGGTGATCACCGTGGCGATGCAGGCCGTGCGCGGCATCCTCACCCTCGACGGCCAGGACCCGACGACCACCAGCGCCGCCATCCCCGGCATCGCGGGCCTCGGCCACATGCTCCTGACCGTCGCCCTGGTGGCCCTGTTCCTCGCCCTGCGCGGCGGGATCAAGGACCGCCTCTCGGCCGGTGCGAAGCAGGCCGTCACCGCCTGAGCCTCGATGACCCCTTCTCGGCAGTGATTCCACCGCCGTTCCCGCTGCCCGACCCGCCGTTGCGCGCTGTGCTTCCACGAAGGGAAGCACAGCGCGCAACGGCGTCGATTGCTCCACCTCGGCCCCTGGTGGTCGAAAGCGCTCAGGAGCGGCTCTGGAATTCCTCCTCGAGCTGCTCGAGCGACTTCCCTCGCGTCTCAGGGATAAATCGCCAGTAGAAGAAGATGGTGCCCAGATTGATCGCGGCGAACACAAAGAAGGTGCTTCCGTGCAGCACGGCTTGGAGCGGAGGGAAGACCAGGGCGACGAGGAAGTTCGCGATCCAGTTGGCGAACACCGCGGCACCCATGAGCTTTCCGCGTACCCGGAGGGGGAAGATCTCCGCGAGCAGCAGCCAGAAGATGACCGCGACGAAGCACTGCATGAAGACGAGGAAGAGCATCATGAAGGCCAGGACGAGGTAGCTGCGGACACCGGACTCGGGCAGCACGGTGAAGCTCAGGCCCATCAGGGTGAGGGCGAGGGTGACGCCGATCTGTCCGGTCAACAGCAGGGTCCGTCGATTGAATCGCGGAAGCAGGACCATCGAACCGATCGCGACCGCCAGGACGGACACGACGCCGTTGCCGACGGTCGAGATGATCGCGGCCTGAGCGCCCATCCCGGTATCGATGAGAATCGAGGGCGCGTAGTACATCACTGAGTTCACGCCGGTCATCTGGGACAGGAAGGCGAGGCCGATGCCGATGAACGCTAATCGGCGCACCCACGGGGAGCGCAGGTACCCCGTGATGTCCCCGTCGCCCGTTGCGGCCATCTTCCGGGAGTGGTTCGCGATCTCCTCGATCTCGGTATCGATCTGCGCGGGACCGGCATCAGAGCGCAGCTGCCAGAGAACGGTGCGCGCTTCGTCAGGACGTCCGCGGTCGATGAGCCAGCGCGGGGACTCGGTGAGGTAGAACGTGCCCAGGAAGAGGCCGATGGCGGGCAGGGTGCACAGCACCAGCATGAACCGCCAGGTGTGGTGATTGTCCGGCATCGCCGAGGCGAGGACGGCGTTGCTCGAGTACGCGCACAGCTGGCCGATGACGATGAACAGTTCGTTCCTCGCGACCAATCGACCTCGCAGATGGGTGGGGGCGAGTTCTCCGATGAAGACGGGGACCACCGCAGATGCCCCGCCGACGGCAAGGCCCAGGACGACGCGGAAGACGACCATCACGCCGGCGTTCGGAGCGAGCGCGGTCCCGAGAGCGCCGATGACGAAGAGCACTGCGATGACGAGAAGGGTCCGCTTCCGTCCGTAGGAGTCGGAGAGCCGCCCGGAGAGCAGACCGCCGATGGCCGCTCCGAGGACCAGGGAGGAGGTGACGACGCCGACCAGCGTGGAATCCAACGCGAGACCGCCCTGGGAGGCCGGCAGCTGCAGGAACGGGATGGCCCCGGAGATCACTCCGGTGTCGAAGCCGAAGGCGAGGGCTCCGAGCGTCGCCACGGCGACCACGGCATCGATGCTCTTCTTCTTCGCCGGTGGGGTGGAGGGTCCCGCGCCTGGTCCGGCAGCGGTCGTGCGCGGGCCGGCGGCGCTGCCGGCAGAGGGAGTGCTCATCGGTCGTCCTTTCGTGACGTCGCGAGGTGGCCTCGAGGGGCTGGTCAGAAGTCAGAGATTGCTGAAGGTGTCCACGAAAGTGGTGACGGCGGCGCCCGGCGTCGTCGCAGGAGACGCCTCCAGCGCGACGGTGCCGGTGTACCCGGCCTCGGCAAGAGCCAGGGCGATCGCTCGATAGGAGATCTCCCCGGTGCCCGGCTCGCAGCGTCCGGGCACGTCGGCGACCTGGATCTCCCCGACCCACGGCAGGCACTCACGGCAGGTCTCGATGAGGTTCCCGTCGCCGATCTGTGCGTGGTAGAGATCGAGATTCATGCGAAGACGTTCGGAGCCGACGGTCCTGACCAGGGCGAGCACGTCCTGAGGGCGCGCGAAGGGGGTCCCCGGATGGTCGATGAGGAGATTGAGGTTCTCCAGCTGATACACGACGTCGTGCTTCTCGGCGATCTCGGCGAGGTGCCCCAGGGTGCGCGCCGCCCGTGCCCACATCTCGCCCGTGACGATCTCGACGGGCCTCACGGGGATACACTTCGGGTCCAATCCGGTCCCATGGATGTTCAGACGGGGCGCTCCGAGGATCTGGGAGGCGACGGCCGACTCTTCCGCGGTGCGGAGGAAGTCATCGATGCCGTCGTCCTCCGTGAGGTTCCCCTGCAGGTATCCCGTCATCGACTCGATGGGGACCTCTGTCGCCGCGATCGCCTCCAGGTCGACTTCGGGCCGGGACCAGTCCCAGATCTCCGCGGCCAATCCGTACTCGCCGATGCGGCGGACGCGATCGACGAGCGGGAGCTCGGTGAACTGCATGTCGGCACAGACGGCCAGCGTGAATGGGCTGCTCATCGCAGGACCTCCTCGACCTCGACCACCCGCTGCTGCGCATGGGATCGGATTGCAGCTTCCGCAAGCACCTGCGCCGCGACGCCGTCGGCTCCCACCGGGCGGTGTCCGTTCGGATGGTCGCCCTCGATCGCCCGGATGAACGACTCGAACTCGGCGACGTACGCGTCATGGAAGCGCACGGTGTCGATGCCGTCGGTGGTCGCATGCATGCCGTCCGTGGTGAAGAGCCTGGCCGCGGAGTTGGGCAGTTCGCCCATCTGCACCATGCCGGAGGAGCCGAACACCTCTCCGCGCAGGTCGTAACCGTAGCTGGCGCTGAACGAGGCCTCGGCGGTGGCGATCGCCCCGTTGTCGTAACGGATCGTGACGACTGCGCTGTCGAGGAATCCGCTGTCCTTCGCCTCCGGGGCGACGAGCGCATCGGCGGCCGCATAGACCGTCATGGGACGGGCGTCGCCCAGGAACCATCCGATGGTGTCGAAGTCATGGATGAGAGTCTCCTGGAAGACTGTTCCTGGGCTGATGCGTGAGGGTTCCCCGGTGAAGGGCCCGGGGTCACGGGTGACCGAGTGGACACGGTGGATCGTCCCGACGGCGCCTGCCGTCACGAGGTCGTGGGCGCGGGACCATGATTCGGCGAATCGTCTGTTGAAACCGACCTGGAAGACGATCCCGGCGGACTCGGCAGCTGCCGCGGCGCGCCGTGCCTCCTCGACGTCGCCGCCGATCGGCTTCTCGGTGAACGTGTGCTTCCCGTGGGCCGCGGCGGCTTCGATGAGCGGGAGGTGCGTCGGGACCGGGGTGGCGATGACGACGGCGTCGACATCGTCGAGCTGCAGCGCGTCGTCGATCTCTCCGAGGGCGTGCGGGACGTGGAACTCGTCGGCCATTGCTTCTGCCCGGTCCCGAGCCGGATCCACGACGGCGACGACCTGCGCCCCGCGGACGTCCTGGCTGAGGGCCCGGACGTGGTGGGCCCCGATCCTTCCGGTGCCGATGACGGCGATGTTGACCATGTGCATTCTCCTCGTCGAGTCGTGGTGTCGTCCGGCAGGGGTCTCCCCGCTGCCGGAGGCGGCGCCCGGAGACGCCCGCACCCTGGCGCTAGTACGTTCTACTAGTACGTTCTAGTCTGGTGTGCATGTGAGCATACGGCTCCGGCCTTGTCAGGACAAGGGTCGACAGATGGCGGAACGCGGCCCGGATATCCTGGTCGCATGACTCCTCCACCCTCCCCGGGGCGCCGCCCGACGATGCGCGACGTCGCGCAGGAGGCCGGAGTGTCCACGGCGCTGGTCTCGATCGTGGTCCGGGGTGCCGTCGGCGCCTCGGAGGCGACCCGCGGTCGCGTGCTCGACGCCGCGCAGCGCATCGGATATGTCCGGGATGAGCGCGCACGATTGCTCCGGGCCCGACGGTCGATGGACATCGGCGTGTGCTTCGAGACCCAGCAGCCGTTCCATCACAAACTCCTGGACGTCATGTATGCCGCGGTCGTGTCCACGGAGCACTCGATCGTCCTCTCCGCGGTAACGCCCAGCAGGGGTGAAGGAGCGGCCCTGCACGATCTCGTGGCGTATCGGTGCGGAGCGATCATCTCGCTGGGCAGTCGCCTGCCGTCGCAGGAGCTGAGCGAGGTGGCATCCGGCATTCCACTGGTCGTGGCGAACCGCTCCATGGGGCAGGAGCTCGACTGGGTCTCCTCGGACGACGAGCAGGGGATCGCGCTCGCCGTAGAGCATCTCGTCGAGCTCGGGCATCGCGACGTGGTCTTCGCGACCTCAGCCGGTGCCGCCGGCGCCGACGAGCGGAACGAGGGGTTCACTGCTGCCGCGGAGAAGTCGGGAGCGATCGGCGAGATCGTCGAGGGTGGATCCACCGAGGTCTCGGGAGCGGAGCTGGCGGTGGCTCTCCTCGAGCGGGACGAACTCCCCTCGGGGGTCATCGCCTTCAACGATCGCAGCGCCCTGGGCATGCTCGACGTCTTCGTGCGCCGGGGCGTCCGGGTCCCTCACGACATCTCCGTGGTCGGGTACGACGACTCGGAGATCGCTGGCCGCTCCTACGTGCAGCTCACGACGATCGCACAGGACACGCAGGCCATGGGGCAGGCGGCGGTGGAGCTGGCCGTCTCCCGGATCGTCGACGAGTTCGAGGGGGGTGTGCGTCCCCGGGAGGTGGGCCTGGCACCCGGGGCGTCGGAGACGAGCTTCCCCCGCCGTTCGCCCGAAGTCTCGAGCCTTCGGATCCCCACGACACTCGTCGTGCGGATGACTACGGGCCCACCCAGGAGCGTGTGACGGGACAGTTCTGGCGTCCGACTGCCCGGCCGCTGAGCGACTCCGTCACGTGCCACATGACCTCGTGCCCGTTATCTCGAGCCGCCGTTGTGCGCTGTGCTTCCACGAAGGGAAGCACAGCGCGCAACGGCGTCGACTTCCCGGGCACCGTGCCCCTCCTCGACGACTTCCTGGGCACCGTGCCCCTCCTCGACGACTTCCTGGGCACCGTGCCCCTCCTCGACGACTTCCTGGGCACCGTGCCCCTCCTCGACGACTTCCTGGGCACCGTGCCCCTCCTCGTCGACGGACTCGCGGCGACGCCCGGCAGGGCACCCCGCAGCACCGTTCACCTGCTGTTCCTCCGGGCCGGCCCGCCCGCCGGGTAGAGTCCGAGGGACCCGCACGGCACGCCGCGCCCGGCCATGCCGCCGGTCCGACCGGCCGTGCCGCCCGGCCGGATCGCCGGTCCGCCCGGGTGGGACGCCACGACCCCGACGACGATGACGGAGGCCCTCATGACCAGCACTTCCAGCCCCTCGACCGCTCCTGACCGCAACCTCGCCCTCGAACTGGTGCGCGTGACCGAGGCGGCCGCCATCGCCGGGGCCCGCTGGGTCGGAGCCGGGGACAAGAACACGGCCGACGGCGCCGCGGTCGACGCCATGCGCTCCTTCATGGACACCGTGCGGATGGACGGCACCGTGGTCATCGGCGAGGGGGAGAAGGATGAGGCGCCGATGCTGTTCAACGGCGAGAGCGTCGGCGACGGCTCCGGCCCCCACGTGGACGTGGCCGTCGACCCGATCGACGGCACCCGCCTGACCGCGCTGGGGTACAACAATGCCCTGTCGGTCTTCGCCGTCGCGGAGAAGGGCAGCATGTACGACCCCTCGGCCGTGTTCTACATGGAGAAGATGGTGGTGGGGCCCGAGGCCGCCGAGTTCGTCGACCTGCGCCTGCCCGTCGCCCAGAACATCGCCCTGGTCGCGAAGGCCAAGGGAAAGCCCATCAGCCAGGTCACCGTGTGCGTGCTGGAGCGCCCGCGCCACGAGCCGCTGGTGGAGGAGATCCGCCAGGCCGGAGCGCGGGTCAAGTTCATCATGGATGGCGACGTCGCCGGGGCGATCGCGGCCGCCCGCGGCGCCGGCGTGGACATGCTGCTGGGCACCGGCGGCACCCCGGAAGGCATCATCGCCGCCTGCGCGGTGAAGGCGACCGGGGGGATGATCCAGGGGCGGCTCGCCCCGGTCGACGACGCGGAGCGGCAGAAGGCGGTCGACGCCGGCCACGACCTGGAGCGGGTGCTGACCACCTCGGATCTGGTCACCTCGGACAACTGCTACTTCACCGCCACCGGGATCACCGACGGCGACCTGGTGCGCGGCGTGCGCTACGAGGGCGGGCGCATCATCACCGAGTCGATCGTCATGCGCTCCGCCTCGGGCACCGTGCGCATGATCGAGGCCGAGCACCGGCCGGAGAAGTGGGCGCGCTGGATCGCCGAGTGACGGGTCGTCGCGGTGACGGCCTGCTGAGCGATCGAGCACAGGACGATGACGGTGCAGGTCATTCCCTGATGTGAGGGATGCCGCACGGCCTGACGCTGTGACCCGCACTGCACCAGGAGTCAGGGTGACCATAACCGGTCCTAGGGTGAGTCCATGGCCTCCTCCGTCGAAGACATCCGCGTCGCCGTCGACCTCATCGTCCTGACCCTGCGGGACGATGCCCTCAACGTGCTGCTCGTCCAGCGCGACGACGAACCGCACCGCGGGGCCTGGGCGCTCCCGGGCGGATTCATCGAGTACGAAGAAGACCTCGAGGACGCCGCCTACCGCGTGCTGTCCGACGAGGCCTCCCTCGGCAGCGGCGCCGTGCACCTGGAGCAGGTGCGCACCTTCGGCACCCCGCACCGCGACCCGCGCGCCCGCGTCGTCTCCGTGGCGTTCATGGCCCTGGGCGCGGATCTGCCGGATCCCGAGCGCGGCGACGACGTCGCCGACGCCCGCTGGTGGAGCGTGGAGGATCTGACCGGGATCGAGCTCGCCTTCGACCACGCCACGGTGCTGGGCTGCGCCGTCGAGCGCGCCCGCGCCAAGCTCGAGTACACCACCCTCGCCGTCACCTTCCTGCCCGAGGAGTTCACGATCTCCCAGCTGCGCGGGGTCTACGAGAGCGTGTGGGGCGCGACGCTGGACGCCGGCAACTTCCATCGCAAGGCCACGCGCACCGAGGGTTTCCTCGCCGAGCTGGACAAGCACGCCGCCCCCACCGGCGGCCGTCCCGCCCGGCTGTACAGCGCAGGCGCCGGCTCCGCCCTGGTCCCGCCCCTGCTGCGCTCCGGCCAGTAACCAGCTCGCGGCCGACGGGCGGCATGCGGACGACGAACCGTTCACCCGGGACGCCATCGCCTGCGCCCGACAGGTGCCTCCCCGCGGCCGAGGACGATCCCGGGCGGTCCGGGGCACCCGGCCGCTCCCGGGCCGCCCATGGCAGGATCGCTCTGTGACCACCGACCCCGCCCCACCCCCTGAACGCCAGCTGGCCGCGATCGCGGCCGCTTACGCGGACCGCCGCGTGGACGTCCTGGCCGTCGCTCGTGCGATCCACGCCGACCCCGAGCTCGCCTTCGCCGAGCACCGGGCCCACGACCGGTGCGCGGACCTGCTCGAGGACGCCGGCTTCACCCTCGAGCGCGGGCTCGCCGAACTGCCCACCGCCTTCCGCGCCACCATCGGCACCGGCTCCCTGGTCGCCGTGCTGTGCGTGGAATACGACGCGCTGCCCGGCATCGGCCACGGCTGCGGGCACAACCTGATCGCCGGCTCCTCGCTCGGCGCCGCCCTCGCCCTCGCGGATCTCGTCGACGAGCTGGATGTGACGCTGCAGGTCATCGGCACCCCCGCCGAGGAGCACGGCGGCGGCAAGCAGCTGCTGATCGACCGGGGCGTCTTCGACGGCGTCCACCTCGCACTGATGGCCCACCCCACGCCGCACACCGACACCTACGACGTGCTGGGCTCGGGCAGCCAGGCCGTCGGCCGTTGGCGCGCCACCTACACCGGCCGGGGTGCGCACGCCGCCGCCAATCCGGCCGACGGGATCAACGCGAACGACGCCGCCGTGATCGCCCAGGTCGCCGCCGGTCTGCTGCGCCAGCGGATCAAGGATGGCCAGCGCCTGGCCCTGGTCCCGCAGCAATCCGGTGTCACCAACATCGTTCCGGAGACCGCGGTGGTCGACCTCGAGTGCCGAGCGCTGACCATGCCCGAGTTCGAGCGCCTGCGCACCCAGCTGGTCGCCTGCCTCGAGGCCGGTGCCGTCGCCACCGGCTGCACGCTCGAGATCGGCGCCTCCGAGCCGATCTACGAGCCGCTGGTCCAGGACGAGGTCCTCGGCACCGCGTGGAACGAGGCGATGGCGTCACTCGGCCGTCCCCTGAACGGCTCGCTCGGGATCAGCAACGCCTCGACCGACATGGGCAACGTGTCCCAGCGGGTGCCGGGCCTGCACCCCTTCGTGGGCATCACCGGCGCGGAGGCCGCCCTGCACACGCGGGAGTTCGCGGCGGACGCCGCGAGCGCGGAGGGGTATCGCCTGATGGACGATGCCGCCATCGCACTGGCCCGGGTGGTCCGCTCCGTCGCCGCCGATCCCGCGCAGCGCGCTGCAATGCGCTCCCGTGCCGCCGAGCTCGAGAGCGCCCACCGCGCCGGAGTCGCAGCCCGGGGCTGATCGCGTCGGGCCTCGTCCGCCCGGCGCAGGACGCCGCGACCCGGCACTCAGCGGCCCGCGGTGTGGTGCTCCAGGAACTCCAGCTGGCGACGTCGGTGCTGCCACTGGCCGTGCTCGTGCCCGTCGAACGGGTAGGTGCACAGGGTCTTCCCGGCGCCCGCGTAGGCCTCGTAGGCGGCCAGGACGCCCTGGGGCGGGCACACCGGATCCTGCAGGCCGACGGCGAACAGGGCAGGAGCCTGGGCGCGGGAGGCGAAGTGCACTCCGTCGAAGAAGGACAGCGACGCGAAGACTGCCTCCTCGTCCCCGCGCCGGGTGCGCAGGTAGTCGCGGATCTGCAGGAACGGACCTTCCGTGGCGGTCTCCACCGCGCGAGGGATGTCGCACAGCAGCGGCACGTCGATGAGAGCCCCCGCGATCCCCGTGCAGAGCGCGGCGGCGGCCAGAGCCGTTGCGCCTCCTTGGCTCCCGCCGGCCACGAAAAGGGGCCCGGCCCCCGGCGTCTCCTGATTGCGGACGGCGCCGATCGCGCACACGGCGTCGACGAACAGGCGGCGGTAGTAGTAGGTCTCCGGGCGGTGGATCCCCGCGGTCATGCGCCCGACGATCTGGGGACCGCTGCCCACCGGGTCCGGGGTATCGCCCACCGATGCGGGGCCGGACTGCCCGCGGTTGTCCATCACGAATGTTCTATAGCCGGCGCTCGGCAGCATCGTCCACTGCTCGGGCAGCCCGCGACCGGTGTTGTTGCCGAGGAACTGGACCACGGTCCCGCGCGATCCGCCATAGGCGGGGGCCAGCATCCATCCCTTCACGGGGTGCCCGTCGAACCCGGGGAAGGTCACGTCCTGGACGACGATGTCGCGCAGGGGGGTCGCCACCGTCTCGATGCGGGCGTCGCCGCCGCCCGCGTGCTCCGCGAGCGTCTCCTGCCAGAACTCGTCGAACCCGCCGGGCCCGGCGGGGGCAGGGCGCTCCGGGGGTGGAGCGGCATCGGGTGCCCGGTCGGTCGGTGGCTCCATCGGGATTCCTCTGGGTCGGTGCGGTGCGGTGCGGTGCGGTGCGGTGCGGTGCGGTGCGGTGCGAGGCCGTCGGCACCGGGTCGCCTCACGATAAGACGGCACAAGATGTGCATCAAGGGTTGACGACGGCCGACGACAATGTAAAAGTTGTGCGTTGTCTCCGGACCTCGACCCACGCATCGCCGCGTCGGAAGGACCTCGTATGCCCCCCGCTTCCGGACGCTCCCTGAGCCGTCGGCAGTTCGCCGGCGCGCTGGGAGCCGCAACGGGCGCAGCAGCCTTCGCCGGCTGCTCATCCACCTCGGCGAAGGACATGGACACCCTGCAGGTCTGGGGTGGCATCCCCGCCGAGAGCGGCCCGCAGGCCGTGATCGACAAGTTCCATGAGCAGTACCCGGGCACCCACGTCACCTACACCCGCTACGTCAACGACGACCGGGGGAATCTCAAGGTGAACACGGCGCTGCAGGGCGGCGTCGACATAGACGTCTTCTTCACCTACGGCGTCCCGAACCTCACCATGCGCGTCGATTCCGGCCTCGCGGCCGACGTCGGCGACCTTGTGCGGGCCACCCCCGAGCTGGAGATCTTCCTGGACACAGAGGATCCCAAGGCCCTCATCGACGGGGACGAGATCACGGCGCTGGCGACGACACGGATCCCTCAGATGGTGCTGTTCAACGAGAGCCTCCGGGAGCGTGCGGGGATCGAGCTGCCCACGCAGTGGACCTTCGAGGAGTATCTGGAGGTCATCCGCGCCCTCGCCGATGACGGGAAGTACGGAACCTACGTGCTGCCCGACCTCGCCCGGATCGAGCTCGGCCCGAACTACCGGTTCACTCCGGAGGGCGACTCCAACTTCTCCCACCCCGCGTTCCTGCGGCACTTCGACCTCGCCGCGGAGCTGATTCGCGAAGGCGTGCTCTATCCCTGGTCGCAGGCCCTGGCCCGACAGCTCGAGGCGTACCAGCAGAACATCTTCATCGCCGAGGACTTCGGGCTGTGGACCACCGCTCCCTACTCGCTGCGATTCCTCACCGATCAGGAGGAGTACCCCCACGACTTCAAGGTCGCCTGCGCGCCCGTGCCGACCCTGGACGGCCACGACTGGAACACGGGCGAGTACGGGGCCTTCATCCAGATCAACTCCAAGAGCCCCAAGCAGGAACTGGCCTGGGAGTTCTGCAAGTTCTGGCTGCTGGAGAGCGCACAGGACGTGGTCAAGGCCGGCTACATCTCCCTGCTGGGGGAGGTCGATGACGAACAGCTCCTGGCCGGGATACTCGGCGAGGACGCGGAGCAGTTCTTCGACGTCGATTCGTTCCGTCGGACCCTCTTCGAGGACGAGCCGCGGATGCATCTGGACACGGAACTGACCGCGTACACCGAGATCACGCAGAAGTACGAGCAGCAGCGTGATGTGTGCTGGCTCCTCGAACGCTCCCCGGCCGCGGCGATCGAGGCCGTCGACAAGAACGCCCAGGCGCTCATCGACCGGTTCGAGGAGGACTGACATGGCGATCGTGGACACCCGGATCGAGGGCGCCGGCGATCCGACCGGCGTCGCGGGCGCCCGGCGACCGCGGCGGAGGGGCCGGGCGCCGTCGGAGCCGCGACCGTACGTGGGATGGCTCTTCATCGCCCCGAACGTCCTCGGGGTGCTGGCCTTCACCTTCATTCCGCTGATCTCGGTGGTGCTGCTCTCCTTCACCCAGTGGAACCTGGTCTCGGGCTTCGGCGGCATCGAGTTCGTCGGCCTGGACAACTTCATCGCCGTGTTCCGGGACCCGACCTTCTGGCGCAGCCTCGTGATCACGATCCTGTACGCCGGGGTCGCCGTGCCGCTGACCCTCGTGGTGGGCCTCGCACTCGCCCTGGCGCTGAACCGGGATCTCCCGGGCCGGGGCCTGCTGCGCGCCGCCTTCTTCATCCCCTACATCGTCAACATCGTCGCCATCGGTATGACCTGGCAGATGCTGCTGGATCCGGGAGCCGGCCTGGTGAACCAGGTCCTCGGGGTGTTCGGGGCGGAGGATCTGCCGCAGTGGTTCGCCTCCTCGCACTGGGCGCTGCCGGCCCTGATCCTGGTGACGATCTGGTCCCAGGCCGGGTACGCGAACCTCATCTACCTCTCCGCGCTGCAGGACGCTCCCGCGCAGCTGTACGAGGCGGCCCGCATCGACGGGGCGGGACGCTGGGCGTCGTTCCGCGCGATCACCTGGCCGTCCTTGCTCCCCACCACCGTGTTCCTGCTGGTCACGCTTTTCGTCGGCATCTCGCAGACCTTCGGCATGATCGCCCTGATCACGAACGGCGGCCCCGGGAGCTCGACGACCACGCTGTCCTTCTACATGTACCAGACCAGCTTCCAGTTCTACCGCTTCGGCTACGCCTCCGCGGTGGGCCTGGTGACCTTCATCGGCATCTTCGCCGTCATGCTCCTGATGTGGCGGGCCCAGCGAGGGAGGGCGCTGCATGACTGACGCGACCGGAACCGACCGCAGCGTGCGGACGGGGCACGGAGCCGGGGGCTCCGGCCCCGGCGCGGGGCCCCGACGAGAACCGGGCGCCGGCATCGGCATGGCCGAGCGGCAGGCGATGCGTGCGCGCCGCGACCGCATGCGCCGATGGGCCTGGGGCATCCCGCTGTGGATCCTCGCACTGCTGTTCCTGCTGCCCTTCGCCTGGATGATATCCACGTCGCTGAAACCGGACGTGGAGGCCTTCCGGATCCCGATGCAGTGGATCCCGGACGAACCGCGCTGGGAGAACTACACGGAGGTCCTGTTCGGGGAGAACTCGATCCTCATCCCCTTCGGGAACTCGGTGTTCGTCGCTGTGCTGCGCGTGCTCGGCGAGCTGACCACGGCGACCCTGGCCGGGTACGCCTTCGCCAAGCTCCGCTTTCCGGGGCGCGGCCCGGTGTTCATCGCCTATCTCGCCACCTCCTTGATCCCGGCCCAGCTGCTGCTCGTCCCGCGCTTCGTGTACTTCGAGAAGCTCAGCCTGTACGACACCTTGTGGGCGCTGATCCTGCCGGGCATGTTCACCGTGCTGGGAACCTTCCTCATGCGCCAGTACTTCATCTCCCAGCCCGACGAGTTCGCGGAGGCCGCCCGGCTCGACGGTGCGAGCGAGTTCCAGATCTTCTCCCGGATCTACCTGCCCAATGCCACGTCGATGCTCAGCGCCCTGGCGATCCTCACCTTCGTCTGGTCCTGGAACGACTACGAGACGCCCCTGGTCTTCCTCTCGAGCCCGGAGAAGTACACCCTCCCCATGGGGCTGACCAGCTTCACGGACGAGAACGGGGCGATGGCTCCGGGCCTGTCGATGGCGGCGTCGGTCATCTCGATCGTCCCGATCCTGCTGGTGTTCCTGATCTTCCAGCGCCGGTTCGTGCGCGCGATGACCGAGAGCGCCCTGAAGTGAATCGCGGGCCCCGACCGCCTCGAGCACACTGGACATCGACCGAGGCAGCACGCCCCTGGCCTGTCCTCGACGGCAGCCGAACCCGCGAACGTACAAGGACGAGCACCCATGAGCACTCCCGCCGACACCACCGCGCCCTCGGCCCTGCAGCGCCTCCGTGAGGGCCTGCCCGGGCTCAACCCGGGTGATCGGCGTATCGCCGAGACGATCCTCGCCGATCCGCTCGGTGCCGGGGATTCTTCGATCACCACTCTCGCCGCAGCCGCCGAGATCTCGCCCGCAGCCGTTTCCCGGTTCGCACGGAAGCTCGGATATGCGGGGTTCCCGGCCCTGAGGGCAGCGATCGCGCTCGACAACGGCCGTGCGGCGCAGTCCGGGTGGGAGCGGGACATCGGTACGGCGATCACTCCGGCGGACACGTCCCAGGACGTGCTGGACATCCTGGCCGGCACCGCGGCTCGCGCGCTCCGCGACGCCGCTGCGGTGATCGACCTGGAGCAGGTCGAACGCGCGGCCGAGGCGATCACCGGGGCCGAGCGCGTCCATCTGCACGGGGAATGGGGGGACTCCATCGCCGTGCGGGAACTGTATCTGAGACTCCAGCGGATCGGTGTCGCGGTGTGGTGCCACGAGACCGGGCCCCGCACGCTCGACCTGGTCGCGCGCACCCTCACCGCGCGCGATGTGGTCCTGGTGCTCAACCGCTCCGGTGACGACGAGACCGCGCTGCAGCTGGTCCGGGATGCCGCGCGAGCCGACGCGACCACGATCGCGGTCCACGGGGCACCGGGTTCCGCGCTCGATCAGGCGGCCGACATCTCTGCGTACACCGGCATCCGGAACGGCTCCGTGTGGACGCAGCACTTCGCCGGCCGCGCCAGCGACACCCTGCTGACCAGCATGCTCTGGCTGCTCGTCGCACAGCGACGCTCCGCCGATCCCACCATGCGCTTCGTGGACGACGGGACCTTCGAGCCCCATTCGCCTGCCCCGCCGCACGACGCCGACCGCTGACCTCGCTCGACCCTGCAGGAAGGACCCCCATGCTCACCGAAACCGTCACCTCCGACATCGTCGTGGTGGGAGGAGGCCTCGCCGGTATCTGCGCGGCCATAGGAGCCGCCCGGCAGGGCAGCCGGGTCGCGCTGGTCCAGAACCGGCCCGTCCTCGGCGGGAACTCCTCGAGCGAGGTCCGGGTGTGGGTCTGCGGCGCCACGGCGCACGGCATCCATCTGTTCGCGCGCGAGACCGGGATCATGGGCGAGCTGTACGTCGAGAACCAGTTCCGCAACCCCGACGGCAATCCGTACTACTGGGATCTGCTGCTGCTCGAGAAGGTCCGCGCGGAACGCGGCATCGAGCTGTTCTTGAACACCGAGGTCTCCGAGGTCGAGGCCGACGGGCCCGTCGACGCGCGCGAGATCCGGTCGGTCACGGGATGGATGAGCGGATCCGAACGGCGGATCACCTTCCGCGGCGGGACCTTCATCGACTGCAGCGGCGACGGACTGGTCGGGGATCTGGCCGGGGCGGAGTCCATGCGGGGGAGCGAGCCGCGCGAGACGTTCGGGGAGTCCTGGGCCCCGGAGCGGCCGGGGGAGGACATGCTCGGGTCGACGATCCTGTTCTACACCAAGGACGTCGGGCACCCGCAGAAGTTCGTCGCCCCGCCCTTCGCCGTCGACATCTCGGCCACCTCGATCCCGCAGAACCGGGTGATCCGCGAGACGATGAACGGTTGCGACTTCTGGTGGATCGAATGGGGCGGGGACCTCGACGCGGTCCACGACAACGAGCGGATTCGCGACGAGCTGCAGGCCGTCTGCTACGGACTTTGGGACCACATCAAGAACTCCGGACAGTACGACGCGGACACGCTCAGCCTCGAGTGGGTGGGCGCGGTGCCCGGCAAGCGCGAGTACCGCCGATTCGTCGGCGACCACATCCTCACCCAGGACGACGTGCTCGGGCAGACGGAGTTCGAGGACCGGATCGGCTTCGGCGGCTGGTCGATCGACCTCCACCCGGTGGGCGGGGTGTATGCCAGTGAGAAGGGGTCGCGGCACTGGCACCCCGACGGCAACTATCACATCCCGGTGCGCGCTCTGTACTCGCGCAACGTCTCGAACCTGTGGATGGCCGGCCGCGACATCAGCGCCAGCCACGTCGCGTTCGGGAGCACCCGGGTGATGGCCACCTGCGGCGTCCTCGGCGAAGCCGCCGGCATCGGTGCCGCGGTCGCGGGTCGGCTCGGGGTGGGCCCGCGCTCTCTCGCCGCCGACCACGTGCCCGAGCTGCACCGAGCGATGGTGCGCGCGGACGCCTCGCTGCTCGGTGTCGTCGACGACGACCCGGCGAACCTGGCGCTCGGTGCCGAGGTGACGTCGTCTTCCAGCAAGCGGACCCTCGCCTCGACGCGGAGCACTGGGCGGATCACCCTGGACCACGACCTCGCCCTCGTCCTGCCCGTCGATCCGACGCTGGGCGAGGTGGAGTTCCTGGTCGACGCCGCCGAGGACACCGAGCTCCTCGTCGAGCTGCACAGCGTCAGCAGGCCGCAGAACTACCTGCCGGCCGTCCGCGGGCGCAGCGTCGTGGTGCCGGTCCGCCGGGGACGGTCCTGGGCGCGAGCCGATCTGGACTGGGAGCCCGACGGCGCTCAGAACGCGGTCGTCGTGCTGCGGAGGAACCCGCTGCTCGAGGTCCATCAGGGCGAACGGGCGGAGCCGGGGACCGTCACGATGAGGCACCGGGATCTGCCGCCGGGGGAGGAGAGCCCCGAGCAGTGGCGGTACTGGAAGGAGACCCTCCACGGGACCGGCATCTGCTTCCGTGCGATCTCGCCGACCCGTGCCTTCGGCGCCGAGCAGGCGGTCGGTGGCTACGCGCGGCCGTACGGCGGTCCCGCCCTGTGGGTCTCCGCCGACGCCGCCGAGGATCCACAGCCCTGGCTGCAGCTCAGCTGGACGGTCCCGCAGGAGATCGCGACGATCGACCTCGTGCTCGACGACGACGTGAACGAGGACCTCATCAACCTCCACCACCACCGCACCCCCGACGACACGATGCGGACCCTGGTGCGCAGCGCGCGTCTGGAGGCGCTCGTCGGCGCGCAGTGGCAGGAGATCGCGCGGCTCGAGGAGAACCGCGAACGTCACCGGTCCTTCTCCCTCGAGCGCCCGGTGCGCACCACCTCCCTGCGTGTCGTGGTCGAGGACATGAACGGAGCACGGTCGGCGCACCTCGTGGCGCTGCGCGCGTACGGGGACTGAGCGGCCCGGCCGCAGAACCCGCGGTCGCGGCGGTGACCCGGTCCTCGTGGCCGCGAGCGCATCGGGGAGGGGAATGCCTCACAATATCGTTGAAGATTCAGTTACATGGAGGCATGATGGTCGGGACGACATCGATCGAAGGGATCGCCTCATGACCGCCTCGCCCCTGACCGTGCCCGGATCCGACTCCGGCGGGACGGACGGACAGCACCTCTCCGCCGACCTCGCCATGGATGCCGTGACCCTCCGCGTCGGCGACCTCGAGCTCATGAGCTCCTACTACGAGAACGCCCTGGCTCTCACCCCGATCGAGGAGAAGGCCCGGGTCGGCGGCGAGGTCCACCGCGTCCTCGGCCGCGGCACCACCCCCTTCGTGCGGCTGGTCGCCACCCCCGGCCTGCCTGCCGTCGAGCCCCGCCAGGCGGGCCTGTTCCACACCGCGTTCCTCTTCGAGGACCAGGCCTCCCTCGCCGGCACGGTGCTGCGCGCCGCCCAGGATCCCCGCTCCCGCTTCGTCGGCAGCAGCGACCACCTGGTCTCCGAGGCCTTCTACTTCGCCGACCCCGAGGGCAACGGCATCGAGCTGTACTGGGACCGCCCCCGCGATCAGTGGACCTGGTCCGGCGGACAGGTCGCCATGGACACCCTGTTCCTGGACCCCGAGGCGTACCTGCGCACGCACCTGAGCGATGACGTCGCGACCAGCCCCGGGCTGCGCCCCGGCATCGTCGGCCATGTGCATCTGCAGGTCGGCGACGTCGACGCCGCGCGGACGTTCTATGTCGACACCCTCGGCTTCGAGACCACCGTAGGCTCCCATCCCGGCGCCCTGTTCGCAGCGGCCGGCGGCTACCACCACCACGTCGCCATGAACACCTGGAACAGCCGCGGCGCCGGCCCGCGCGCCACCAGCCTCGGCCTGGCCGACGTCGCCATCACGGTCCCCGGCCGGGAGGATCTCGACGCGCTGGCCGGCCGGCTGACGGCGGCGCGAAGCCGGTTCGCCGACGAGGGCCGCTCCGTGAGCGTCACGGACCCCTGGGGCACGCCGGTGACCATCTCGCTGCCGGGCACCAGCACCGACGAGCTACTCGCCCGCTGACCCGCAGCACCCCGCGACGCTGACGGACCCGGGGAGTATTTTCCCCGGCTCCGTCGGCGTCATCAGGTCCTGCGGTATCCGTGAGGTCGTGCGGTATCCGGGAGGTCCGGACCGGGAGTCAGTCGCAGCGGCCGTCGACCGAGCAGGCGGCACCGCTGGTGGCGGAGTCGCCGAGCAGTGCGGTGAGCGAGGTCAGCGAGGCGGGTCGGTCCGCCTCCGCGCCCTCGCCTGCGAGCATCTCAGCGCCGTCGGCGGCCTCTGCGTCGGTGTCCGGCCGGCCGGCCGCCGCGTCGGTGTCGGTCCGGCCGACCTGCGCGGGGGAGGGCTCGCCGCCGGGCGCCGCGCTCATGCCTGCGCCCGCTCGGACCGGGCCTCGTCGGCGATCTCGCGCAGCGCCTGGCGGAAGGCCTCCAGGGGGAGGGCGCCCGGCGCGGTGTACGTGTCGTTGAACAGGAAGAACGGCACACCGCGGGCACCCATCGCTGCGGCCTCGCGCACCTCGGCCTCGACCGCGTCGTCATGGGTCCGCCCGGCCAGAGCGGCTCGCGCGACCTCCTCGGACAGTCCGGCCTCGACGGCCTCGGCGATGACCGTGGCCTCGTCGAAGGGGTTCGCGCCGCCGGTGAAGTAGCCGCGCTGGAGACCCAGGAAGAAGTCCGTGGCGGCCTGGCCGCCGTGGGTCTCGGAGATCGCCTGCATCACGCGGTGGATGCCACGGGTGTTGGCCATCGGACGGTCGCTCACGTACTCACGCCCGAGCTCCTGCGCCATGGCCCGGATCTGTCCCTCCATCTCGCGCACCTTCTCCTCGGGCATGCCCTTGGCGGTGACGAGGTGCTCGACGTTGTCGTGCACGGTGTCGGTGGGGGAGGTCGGGTCGAGCTCGAAGGAGTGGGCGCGCACGCGCACCTGGTCCTGGAGGCCTTCGGCCGCGATCGCGTCATGCAGACGGGCCTCGCCGATGTAGCACCAGGGGCACACCACATCGGTCCACACATCGACGGTGACCAGAGGTTCGGAAGCGCTCTGCGACGAGGTCGCGGGGCGGGTGCTGTCGGTCATCGGGTCCTCCCGGGCGAGGCGGGGCGTCGGCTCGGTGCCCGACGCCCCTAGGTGCTTGAAAACGCTACTACGTGGGAGGGGTGAGGGCGAGGGTCGGAACCCGTGTTCCGCTCCCGGCGCACCCGCCGGCGGCCCGGGCGGCGATCCGGGGAACGCTCCGGTGGTGACACACTGGCGGTATCGTCCCGTCGCCGCCCCGCAGGGCCGACTCGCCGTCGACCAGGAACCCCATGCCTCCCGAGCTGATCCTCCCCGCGTCCGCCCCCAGGACTGCCCGCGCACATCCCGCCCCCGGTGCGGCGGTGTCGCGCTGATGCGGTCCGCGCCCACGCCGGACGACCCCGCCGAGGGTGTCGTCCCTGACCCGGACGGCCCCGTCGTCCCCGTCGAGCCGGGCTCGGACGGACCCGTCGAGGACGTCGTTCCTGACCAGGACGCCCTCGTCGAGGACTTCGCGACCGCCTCGGACGAGCCCGCCGGCCCCGGCTCGCTGCCGTCCGACGCCGACCGCTCGGCGCCGCCCGAGGACGCCTGGGTCCAGGACGCCCCATCGCGCCCCGCAGAGCCCGGGCCCGAACCTGCCCCGGGCACCCCGGACCAGGAGCCTTCGGGCATCGACAGCGAGCGCCCGCGGGCCTTCCCGGTGCCGGTGACCATGTCGCCGCGGGCCAAGAAGCACGGATGGGCCCGGGAATCCCTGCTCCCGGACCGGACGACGCCGGACGCGGCAGGCCCGATGCCGGAGACGGGCCGCCCCACGGAGCCCGCACGGCCGCCGGCCGCCCGCCTCGACCCGGAGGCCGATGAGTCCCGTCCGACCTCCGCGCCCGTCTCCTCGACGGAGCCCTCCACCACGTCCCCACCTGCCGACGATCACGGTCCCGATGCTCCGAAGGACGCGCCGGAGCCCGGCCCGCTGCAGCCGGTGGCGGCGGTCCTCGGCCCGTCGCTGCGCACCCACCGCGCCGCGCTGATCACCGGCGGGATCGCCCTGCTGCTGAGCGTGTGGATGCTGATCGCCCTGCCCTTCCCGCTCAAGTACGCGCTCGACGCCGCGGTCGCCTCCACCGGCGCGGACCTGCCCGCCCTCGCCGGCATCACCGACCCCGCCGGCACGCTGACCATCAGCGTCATCGTGCTCGGCGCGCTGCTGATCGCGCAGGTCGCCACCCGGTTCACCGCGCTCGCCGCCCTCGGCCGCGTCGGCACCCGCATCGCCACCGCCCTGCGCACCCGGCTCCTCGGCCACCTCCATTCCCTGACGCCGCAGGCCGACGGCCCCTCCACCGCCGCGATGGGCCGCACCGGCCCCACCGCCGCTGCCCGCCGCGACGGCCCGACCGAGCGGGACGAGGTGCGGCCTCTGATCGACGACGTCGCCGCCCTGCGCGACCTGCTCTCCCACGCCGGCCCCCGCGTCGCGGCCGGTGTTCTCACGCTGCTGTCCCTGTTGATCGTCACCGTGATCGTCGCCCCGCTGGCGGCCCTGGTGCTGGTGGTGACCGGGGCGGTGCAGACGCTGATCGCCACGCTCGTGCTGCGCCGCCGCCGCGCGGCCCGGCAGGCGGCCCGGACCGAGACGCGCCTGCTCGCCGAGACCGCCGATGAGCTGGTCGCCGCGACCGGCACCATCCAGTCCTACGGCCTGGAGTCCCGCGCCGAGCGCGGGCTGGCCGAGGCCGGTGCCCGGGACGGTCGCGCCCTGACCCGGGCCCGCCGCATCGACTCCGTGCTCCAGCTGGCCACCCAGGTCATCGGCGGTGGCGGCGTGCTGGCGACCCTGCTGCTGGGCGGATCGCGGGTGGCGGCCGGCACCATGACTCCCGGCGACGTCGTGCTCGTCCTCGCCGATCTGCTGATCATGATCCTGGTGCTGCACGAGCTGCTCGAGCACACCGGGTCGCTGCGCCCCGCCCCCGCGGCGGGGCGCCGCATCGCCGAGCTGCTCGACCGTCGGGCCGGGATCACCGAACCGGAGCGCACCCAAGGGGTCGACCGGGTCGGCGGGGAGATCGTGTTCTCCGCCGTCGACACGGCGAGGGGGACCGGCGGACCGCTGTTCGAGACCGTCTCCGTCGTCGTCCCGCGCGGCCAGCACGTCGCCCTGCTGGACGGCACCGGGGCCGAGGCCGCGGCGCTGATCTCCTACCTGCTGCGCTTCGACCAGCCCGACACCGGACGGGTGCTGCTGGACCGCTTCGACACCCGCACCCTGTCCCTGAGCGATCTGCGACGCCAGATCGCCGTCGTCCAGCGCGAACCGGTGCTCTTCACCGACACGGTGCGGGAGAACATCCGCGTCGGCCGCCCCGAGGCGAGCGACGCCGAGGTCGAGCAGGCCGCTCGGCGCGCCGGCGTCGACGACGTCATCGCCCGGCTCGAGGCCGGCTTCGACACCGTCCTGCGCCGACGCGGGGACGTGCTGACCGACGGGCAGCGCCGCCGGGTCGCGATCGCCCGCGCGCTGCTGCGCGACGCCCCCGTCGTCGTGCTCGACGCCGCCGATGCGGACCTCTCCGCCGCCGAGCGCCGCCCCGTGCTGGCGGCCCTGGCGACCCTCGGCCAGGACCGGACCGCGATCGTCAGCAGCCGCGACCCCGAGACCATCGCCGCCCTGGACCGCGTGCTGTGGTTCGAGGACGGGCAGGTCCTCGAGGACGGCGTCCCGTCGGCCCTCGCCACGGATCAGGACTCGCGGCTCGCGCGCTGGCTGCGCAGCCAGGACGAGGGGGTCTGAGCCCGGAGGCGGCGACCGGCGTCCGACCCGAGACGTCGCAGGACCCTCGTCCGCGCTCCACCGTGGGGCCACCTCCCCGTCACCCGGGGGAGTGAGGCTGGGGCCACTGTCCGAGCCCCGCGGGGTCCGTCGGTCGGACCGGTGAGCTCCCCCGGGGCAGCGCGAGAAAGCGGGTCCGCGATGAAGATCTCCGTCATCGGTGTGGGGTACCTCGGCGCCGTTCACGCCGCCGGCATGGCCGAGCTCGGCCACGACGTGGTCGGCCTGGACGTCGACGCCCGGCGCGTCCGGCAGCTCGAGGCCGGTCGGGCACCCTTCCACGAGCCCGGCTTCGACGAGACCCTGCGCCGTGGTCTGGACCTCGGCCGACTTCGCTTCACCACCGAGTACGAGGACATCGCCGGTGCCGATGTGCACTTCCTGGGCCTGGGCACGCCGCAGCGGGCCGACGGTTTCGGGGCGGACCTCGCCTCCCTGCACGCCGCCGTCGACGCCCTGGCCGCGGTGCTCCCCGCCCGCGACGGCTCCCCGACCCTCGTGGTCGGCAAATCCACGGTCCCTGCCGGCACCGCCCGCGGTCTCGCGGAGCGCCTCGAGCGGATCGAGGGCGTGCGCCTGCTGTGGAACCCCGAGTTCCTGCGCGAGGGCTTCGCCGTGGGCGACACCTTGGAGCCCGACCGGGTCGTCTACGGCGTGCGCGACCCCGAGGCCGCCGACGCCGAGATCCGGATGCTGGATACGGTCTATGCACCGATCCTCGACGGCGGGACGCCGCGGCTGGTCATGGGGTACGAGGCCGCGGAGCTCGTGAAGGTCTCCGCCAACGCCTTCCTGGCCACCAAGATCTCCTTCATCAACGCGATCTCCGAACTGTGCGAGGCCACCGGCGCCGACGTCACCGACGTCTCCCGGGCCCTGGGGATGGACGACCGGATCGGCAGCAGGTTCCTGCGGGCCGGGGTGGGTTTCGGCGGCGGCTGCCTGCCCAAGGACATCCGGGCCTTCATCGCCAGCGCCGAGGACCTCGGCGTCGGGCAGAGCCTCGGCTTCCTGCGCGAGGTCGACGCGATCAATCAACGCCGTCGGGTGCGGGTCGTGGAGCTGGCCCGCGAGATGCTGGGGCCCCTCCGGGGCCGCCGCATCACGGTGCTGGGCGCCGCGTTCAAGCCCGACAGCGACGACGTGCGCGATTCCCCGGCCCTCGAGGTGGCCTCTCGGCTCATGGCAGCCGGTGCCCATGTGACGGTGACGGACCCGGAAGCGCTGAAGAACGCACGGGGCCACGTCGAGGGGCTGGTCACCGTCGAGGACACCGCCGAGGCGCTGCGCGGGGCGGAGCTCGTGCTGCTGCTGACCGAATGGCGCCGATACCGCGACCTCGACCCGTCGGTCGCGGCGGAGCTGGTCGCAGCCCCGCGGATCATCGACGGCCGTGCCGTGCTCGACCCGCGCACCTGGCGCGCTGCAGGATGGGAGCTGCGAGCCCTGGGTCGACCCGACGCCCCGGCCCGCGCCGGCACGCAGGTCGAGACCGCCGGGCAGCCTGCGGCGGACGAGCCTCCCGCGGCGCACGAGCCTCCCGCGGCGCACGAGCCTCCCGCGGCGCACGGGCGGGCCGCAGCGGCCTCCACGGCCGGTCCTGACCCGGCGGCCCCGCTGCTCTCGCGGGGCTGATCCGATCCTCCTGCCCGGGCGGCACCCACGATCGGGTCCCGTGCGATACGTCTGAGAAAGTCCTCATCGACGGCTCATCGTCCCCTCATGGCCACATGCGATTCTCCTGGCGTTCATCGAGCACTCAGGAGGTGCAGGAGCCATGGCGGCCACCACGATCGCGCTGTACTCCCACGATTCCGTGGGACTCGGCCACGCCCGCCGCAACCGGGCGCTCGCCTACGCGCTGGCCGAGCACCTCCCGGCGCTGACCGGCACCCCTGTACGCGGTCTGCTGATCGCCGGGCACCCGGACGCCGGCCGCGACCCGCTCCCGGAGGGCTGGGACTGGCTGGTGCTGCCGGGCCTGACCCGCCGCGGCGACGGCTACGCCCCGAGGCACCTCGGCACCGACGCCGCCGTCCTGCGCGACCTGCGCAGCGCCGCCATCGACGCCGCGCTCGCCGCCCTCCGCCCCGACCTGCTGATCATCGACCGCCACCCCTTCGGCATCGACGGGGAGCTGCTGCCCGCGCTGCGCAGCCAGCGCTCCCGCGGCGGCGGCGTCGTGCTCGGCCTGCGCGAGGTCCTCGACGCCCCGCGCGTGGCCGGAGCGGAATGGGACCGCCTCGGCGGAGCCGAGCACGTGGCCCGCCACCTCGACGCCGTGTGGGTCTACGGCGACGAGCACGTCTACGACCCGCGCCGCACCGGGGAGCTGCCCCGCCCGCTCGCCGAGCTGGCCACCACCACCGGTTATCTCGGTCGCGGCCGACCCGCCGCACGCCCCTCCGCCCCCGGCCGGTCCCCCGTCGCCCCCGTGCCCCCGTACGTGCTCACGGTGCTCGGCGGCGGGTCCGACGGCGTCGAGCTCGCCCGCCTCGCGGTGGCCGCCGAGCTGCCCGCCGGCCACCGCCACCTGCTGATCGCCGGCCCCCAGATGCCCCCCGAGGAGGTCGCCGAGCTGCAAGGCCGCGCCGATGAGCGCACCACGGTTCTCCGCAGCGCGCCCGACGTGCCGGAGCTGATCGCCGGCGCCGCCGCCGTGGTGTGCATGGGCGGCTACAACACGATCGCCGAGCTGCTGGTCACCGACACCCCCGCGCTCGTCGTGCCCCGCAGCCGTCGCCGTCAGGAACAGCCCCGCCGCGCGCTGGCCCTGGCCGCCGTCGGCGCCCTGGAGACCCGCGAGATCGGCGCTCTGACCGCCGCGGACGTCACCTCCTGGTGGCACCGCGCCGTGACCTCCCGCACCCCCCGCGACGACATCGACCTCGACGGCCTGACCGTCGTCCCCCACCTGGCCGCGGCCCTGATCGAGCCCGCCGCCCCGACCCCCGCAGAGGTGAGCATCCATGCTGTCTGAGCAGCCCCGCCGCATCGGCTACGTGCTGAAGATGTACCCGCGGTTCTCCGAGACCTTCATCGTCTCCGAGATCCTGGCCCGCGAGGCCGCCGGGGAGCAGATCGTCATCTTCTCCCTCCGGCCCCCGACCGACGCCCGCTTCCACCCCGAGCTCGCCCGCGTGCAGGCCCCCGTGATCCCGATCGGACGCTCCTCCAGCCCGCGACGACTCTGGGAGACCTGGCGCGAGGGGATGACCGACCCGCAGATCGCCTCCGGACTCTCCGAGAGCCTGCAGGAGATGGTCGCGGTCGAGGCGGACGAGGCCGAGCAGGCGATCACCGTGGCCCGCCTGGCCCGCGAGCACGGCCTGACCCACCTGCACGCCCACTTCGCCTCGATGGCCACCACCGTCGCCCGCCTCGCCGGCCGACTGGCGGACCTGCCCTACTCCTTCACCGCCCACGCCAAGGACATCTTCCACCGCGACGTGGAGGACGCGGACCTCGCCCGCAAGCTGCGCGACGCCCACCATGCGGTCACCATCAGCCGCTACAACCTCGACCATCTGCGCGAACGCTTCGGCGACGCGGCCGTCGAGCGCCTGCACCTGGTGCGCAACGGACTCGAGCTGGAGCGCTTCGAGTACCTGCCGAGGCCCGAGATGCACCCGGTGCCGCGGATCCTCGCCGTCGGCCGCCTGGTCGAGAAGAAGGGCTTCGCGCACCTGATCGACGCCATCGCCGCGCTGCGCGAGGAGGGCGTGCACGCGAGCGCCGAGATCGTCGGCGACGGTCCGCTGCACGAGGAGCTCGCCGAGCGCATCCGGGAGCGCGGCCTGGAGGGGTCCGTGCAGCTGACGGGCCCCCGCACCCAGGAGGAGGTGCGGGCCCTGCTGCAGGAGGCGGATCTGTTCGCCGCCCCCTTCGTGATCGCCGAGGACGGCAACGCCGACGGCCTGCCCACCGTGCTGCTCGAGGCGATGGCCAGCGGCATCCCCTGCATCGCCGCCGACGTCACCGCCGTCGGCGAGGTGGTGCGCACCGGGCGGACCGGCTGGCTGATCCCCAGCGGCGACACCGCCGCGCTCGCCGCCGCACTGCGCGAGGTGATCGCCGCGGGCCCCGAGCGGCGCCGCCTGACCGACGCGGCCCGAGCGCTGATCGAGGCGGAGTACGCCTCCGACGGGCAGGCCGCCCGGCTGCGCGCCCTGGTCGAGGCCTCCGAGCATCCCGTCGCCGCCGACCGGCCCGTCGCCCCCGCCCGTCCCCTTGCGCCGGCGCTCGCCGCCGCCCCCGTCCCGAGGAGCTGACCATGCGCATCGCCTACATCCTGCTCGATCCCGGCATCGGGGTCTTCGGCACCAAGGGCGCCTCCGTGCACGTCCAGGAGGTCATCCGGGCGCTGCGGGCCGACGGCCACCAGGTGACCGTGTTCTGCACCCGCACCGACGACCAGGTGCCCGCCGACCTCGCCGACCTCGACGTGCGCCGCCGCCTGCCGAAGGGCTCCGGCGCCGAGCGCGAGCGCGCGGTGGCCGAGGCCTCCGCAGCGATCGCCGCCGAGATCGCGGCCGAGGGCTTCGACCTCGCCTACGAGCGCTACTCGCTGTTCTCCGACGCCCTCGTCCGCCTCGCGACGCCCGCCACCGGTGCCCCGACGCCCGGGATCCTCGAAGTCAACGCGCCCCTGATCGAGGAGCAGCGCCGCCACCGCCACCTGCACGACGAGTCCGCGGCGCAGGCGGCCACCCGCGCCCAGCTGCAGAGTGCCCAGGTGGTCTCCTGCGTGTCCGAGACGGTGGCCGCATGGACCCGCGGCCAGGGCGCGAGCGCCGAGCGCGTCGTCGTCACCCCCAACGGGGTCAACACCGCCCGGATCACCCCGCGCGAGCAGACCCCGTCGGCCGCGGCAGTGAACCCCGTGGGCCCCGTGAGCCCCGAACGTCCCGTGACCGTCGGCTTCGTCGGCACGCTCAAGCCCTGGCATGGCACCGACCTGTTGCTGCGCGCCCTCGCCCGCACCCGGGGCCCACTGCGCCTGGACATCTGCGGGACCGGGCCCCAGCAGGCCGAGCTCCAGCAGCTCGCCGCGGAGCTCGGGATGCACGAGCGCGTCACCTTCCGCGGCGCCGTCGCCCCGGAGCTCGTCCCGGAGGTGCTGCGCGGGTTCGACATCGCCACCGCGCCCTACCCGGCCGGCGAGCACTACTTCTCCCCGCTGAAGGTCTACGAGTACCTCGCCGCGGGGGTGCCGGTGATCGCCTCCGCGATCGGCACCCTCCCTGACGTCCTGCGCCACGGGGAGCTCGGCGTGCTCGTCGAGCCCGGGGACGTGGACGCCCTGGCCACTGCTCTCGACCACCTCGCCGGCGACCCCGCCCGCCGCGCCCGCCTGGGCCGCGCCGCGCGGGAGACCGCCGTCGCCGAGCACGACTGGCGCAGCCGCTGCCGCGCCCTGCTGGAGACGATGGAGGTGCCGGTCGCATGAGCTCCGCCGCCCGCACGAAGAAGGACCGGATCGACCCGTCGGCCCTGCGCCGCACCCTGCGGATCGTCCGTCCTCATCTGCCCCGCCACCTGCTGCTGTGCCTGCTGGGTCTGGGCGCCCTGCTCGCGGACGTCGTGTTCCGCGTGCTCGAGCCCTGGCCGCTGAAGTACGCGGTCGACGCCGTGACCGCCTCGCTCGGGGCGTCGATGCCCGACGCCACACCCTTCGGCCTCGACCTCACCGGCACGGTGATCGCCGCGGCGATCGGCCTGGTGATCATCGTCGCGGGCCGGGCGGTGACCAACTACCTCGCCACCGTCGCCTTCGCGAAGGTCGGCGCGCGGATCGCCACCGAGCTGCGCACCCGGGTCTTCGACCACGTCCAGGCCCTGTCCCTGCGCTACCACCAGAGGGCCTCGATCGGGGACACCTCCCAGCGCCTGGTAGGGGACATGGGCCGCCTCCAGGATGTCGCCGTCACCGCCGGACTGCCGCTGGTAGGCAACGTGTTCACCCTCGTGGTGCTGCTGGTGGTGATGACGATCCTGGAGCCGACGCTGGCCGCGATCGTGGTGGTCGCCGCGATCGGCTACCTGCTGCTCTCGCGCAGCTCCTCCCCGGACATCGTCACCGCCTCCCGCAGCACCCGCAAGGGAGAGGGATCCCTGGTGGGGGCCGCCGCCGAGGCGCTCTCGGCGATCCGCGTGGTCCAGTCCTACGGGCTGGAGAAGACCGTCGCCCACGAGTTCGCCGGCGGCAACGAGAAGGCCATGAAGGCCGGGGTGAAGGCCAAGCGCCTGGCCGCCGGGCTGGAGCGCTCCACTGACGTGCTGGTGGGCATCGCCCAGGCCGCGGTGCTGGTCGCGGGGTCGTTGCAGGTGCTGCGCGGGTCCATGACCCCCGGTGACCTGGTGCTGTTCATGATGTACCTGAAGATCGCGATGAAGCCCCTGCGGGACATGGCCAAGTACACCGGCCGCATCGCCCGTGCCACCGCCTCCGGGGAGCGGATCGCAGACCTCCTCGACGAGCGCATCGAGATCCAGGACCCGAGCGACCCCGTGCCCCTGCGCGGCGCCCCCGGCACCGTCGCCTTCTGCGGCATCCGCTCCCGGGACGGGCATGGCCGACACCTGTTCGACGGGCTGGACCTCACGATCCCGGACGGGCAGCATCTCGGGGTCCTCGGCCCCTCCGGCGGCGGGAAGTCCACCCTCGTGTCCTACCTGATCCGCCTCGCCGAGCCCGAGGACGGGGCGATCTTCGTCGGCGGGCACGACACCCGCACCGTCACCCTCGAGGACCTGCGCCGACACGTCTCCGTCCTGCCTCAGGAGTCCGTGCTCTTCTCCGTCTCCGTGCGCGAGAACATCCGCTACGGCCGCCAGGACGCCACCGACGCCGAGATCGAGGAGGCGGCCCGCCGGTCCGGGGCCCACGCGTTCATCACGAGCCTCCCGCAGGGCTACGACACCGAGCTCGGCCACCGCGGGGACACCCTCTCCGGTGGCCAGCGTCAGCGCATCGCGATCGCCCGCGCCCTCATCCGCCACTCGCCCGTGGTGGTCCTCGACGAGCCCACCACCGGCCTGGACCCCGCCTCGAAGGCTCAGGTCGGCGAGTCGCTGCGGGAGCTCTCCCGCTCGCGCACCACCATCTCGATCACCCACGACGCCGGGGCCGTCGAAGGCCTGGACCGGGTGCTGTGGCTCGAGGACGGCGAGATCCTCGAGGACGGCAGCCCCGCCGAGCTCGCCGCAGACCCCGACTCGTACTACGCCCGGTGGATCCTCGAGCAGCGCGCCTCCGAGGACGACCAGGACGAGGAGGACAGACACCAGGACGACGAGATCGACCAGGACGAGGACGCCCGCGGCGCCGTGGGTGCCCCCGGGGCCGAGGACGCCTGGCACCTGGGCACCCCGGCCCTTCCCCGTCAGGCCCGCTCATGACCCCCGTCGACGCCACCACCGTCTTCGACCCGGCCGCGCAGCTGGCCGCCTACGCGGACCTGCCCGGCGCCCGGACCCTGCTGGACGCCGACGCTCTGGGCGACGTGCACGGCCACGCGCTCGCGCTGAGCCGCGCCCGGGTCAAGCCCGGGGCGAGCGCCCTGGTCTCCCATCACCGGACCGCCTCCGCCGAATCCGGCCCGGCCGCCGCACCCGGCCGGGTGCTGGCCGACGTCGGGTGGACCCTGCTGGTCGCCTCCCGCCACAAGCGGGACGGCGCCCTGCGCCGTGCCGCCCGCTCCGGCGCCCCGCTGCTCCAGCACGACAGCCCCGGTGACGGCCCCTACCTGCTCAGCGGGGGGCTCGAAGCGGACCCACGGATCGGCCGGAGGGTGCACCGCGTGCTGCGCTGGCTCGGAGCCACCGGCGCGGTCGGCCCTGCCGGCTCCACCGCGGCGAGCTCGTTGCGTGTGCTCAGCTTCAACCCTGCCCGCCACGCCGTCCTGCACCTGCCGGGAACCCAGCAGGTGCTGCGCCTGGCCGCGCGTCCCCTGGACGACATCCTCGACGTCACCCGGTCCTGGCTCGCGCTCGGGGTGCCCACCCTTCAGCAGCGGGCCTGGCACGGGAAGTCCTCGGTGCTGATCGGCGAGCACTGGGGCGACGGCGACCTCGCCCACCACTCTCGCGACGACCGGGCCATGCCTGCGGCGGCCGCGACCGGGGCCGCGCTCGCCCGCCTCCACGGCGCCGCGCTCGCCGGCGACGACCTGCCCGCGGCCCGTCTCGGCACCGCCGTGCCCGACGTGCTGGACCCGATCGCGACGCTGCTGCCGTCGAGCGCCGGCGTGGCGCAGCACCTCGCCCGCCAGCTGCGGGACCGGCTGCCCGAACGTCCTCGGCAGGGTCTGATCCACGGCGACCTCTCCCCGGACCAGGTGCTGATGAGCCTCGGCCCGGCGGCCGACCCCTCGTCCCCGCAGATCCGGATCGTCGATCTCGACCGCTCCGGCCGCGGCCCGCTCGGCGCGGATCTCGGCTCATGGCTGGCCTCCTGCCTGGTCGCCGGCACCGAGGACCTGGCCCACGCCTTCCTGGACGGCTACGCCCGGGAGGGGCATCTGCCCACCGACGAGGAGCTGGCGGTCTGGACCGCCCGCGCCCTCCTGGCCGCCGCGACCGACCCGATCCGCCGATTCCACCCCGACTGGCCCACCGCCGTCGTGCGTCGGCTCGAGCTGGCCGAGCAGATCCTCGCCGCGCCGGAGACGCTCCCGTTCCCGGTCGCGACCGGCCACGTCGTACCCTCCGCGAGCAGCGGCCAGCGGGCCGCACACGGCACCGGGGCCGCCACCGCGTCCTCGTGCGCGCCGCTCGTCCCCGCCCGGGTCCTGGCCGACGGGACCGTCTGGGAGGTGGCCAGGGCCTGGCCCGACGACGGCCGCGGCCTCCCGCTCGAACTGCGGGCCGACGACGGGCCGTCCGGGGGTCGGGGGCTGCGCGGCGCACGCCTGGACCCCACCACGGGATCCGCCACCGTCTTCGCTCCGGGCACGGACCCGCGCCTGCCCGGCCTGGCCCGTCGCCTCGCCGCCGACCCGGACGCCAGCGTCGTCTCCCACCGACCCGGCAAGCGCGCCGTGGTCCGGATCGGCGCCCCGGGCGATCCCGCCGGAGAGCGGTACGTGAAGATCGTCCGCCCCGGACGCGCCGGCCGGATCCACGACGCCCTGACCCGTACGAGCTCCTTCGACGGCCCCTTCCGCCTCCAGCGCGAGGTCGCCGCCGACGAGGAGAGCAGCACCACGGCGGCCCTGACCGGGACCACCCTGCACGAGGAGCTGTCGCTGGCGGACGGCACCTGGCGCCGGGCCTGGCGCGACACCCTGCTGGCCTGGGCCGAGGCGCTCGCCGCGGCCCCCGCCGAGCCGCGGGACGGCACGATCCACGGCCCCGCCGAGGAGATCGCCGTGCTGGAGACCTGGCGCCGACGGGCTGCCGACGTCGATCCGGCAGGGGCCGCCATGCGCGAGCGCGCCACCGGCGCGGCCCGGCGCGAGCTGTCCCGGCTCGAGACCCCGGCGCAGCCCTCGCTGATCCACCGCGACCTCCACGACAAGCAGATCCTCCACGCGCCCGGACTCGCCCCCGGTCTGCTCGACGTCGACACCACCGCGCTCGGCGATCCCGCCCTCGACCTCGCCAATCTGCGCGCCCATGCCGGCTGGCGCGAGCTGCAGGAGATCTGGAGCCCCGAGCACGCCCGGGTGGTGCGGGAAGAGATCGATGCCGCCGCCCTGCGCGGCCGCATCCCGGCCGCCACCCTCGCCGCCTACGAGGCCGGCACTCTCGCGCGCCTGGCCTGCGTCTACGCCTTCCGCCCGCGATGGCGCGTCCTCGCCCGGTCGCTCGCCGCCGAGCTGGTGCCCGGCACCGACCCGAGCCCGCCCGATCCCGCGGGGCCGCCGAGCACCCCGGGCCGCCCGTCGACCGCCCTTGGCGATCGCCCCACCCTTCCCTCCGACCCCTCGACCACCCCCGATGAGAGGACCGTGACGTCATGACCCTGAAGATCTCCGTGATCGGGATCGGCTACCTCGGAGCCGTCCACGCCGCCAGCATGGCCGAGCTCGGCCACGACGTGATCGGCCTCGACGTCGACCCCGCGCGAGTCGCCGCACTGCAGGCCGGCCGCGCCCCCTTCCACGAGCCCGGCTTCGAGGAGCTGCTGCGGCGCGGGCTGGCCAGCGGCCGCCTGCGCTTCACCACCGACTACGAGGAGCTGGCCCACGCCGACGTGCACTTCCTGGGACTCGGCACCCCGCAGCAGGCCGACGGGTTCGGCGCCGATCTCAGCCATCTGCGCTCCGCGATCGCCTCCCTCGCCGCCGTGCTGCCCGCCCGCGACGGAGCGGCCACCCTCGTGGTCGGCAAGTCCACCGTCCCCGCCGGCACCAGCCGCAGTCTCGCCGCGACGATCGAGCAGGTCGCGGGAGTACGCCTGATGTGGAACCCGGAGTTCCTGCGCGAGGGCTTCGCGGTGCAGGACACCCTGACCCCGGACCGGCTCGTCTACGGCGTCCCGGACCCGGACGTCGAGGACGACCGGGTCGCGCTGCTCGACGCCGTCTACGCCCCGCTCCTCGAGCACCGGGTGACCCGGCTGGTCATGGGGTACGAGGCCGCCGAACTGGTGAAGGTCTCCGCCAACGCCTTCCTGGCCACCAAGATCTCCTTCATCAACGCCGTGGCCGAGATGTGCGAGGCCACCGGGGCCGACGTCACCGACGTCTCCCGGGCGCTGGGCATGGACGACCGCATCGGGCACAAGTTCCTGCGCGCCGGCGTCGGCTACGGCGGCGGCTGCCTGCCCAAGGACCTCCGCGCCTTCCTCGCCAGCGCCGAGGAACACGGCGTCGGAGAGGCCGTGGGCTTCCTGCACGAGGTCGACGCCGTCAACCAGCGGCGCCGCGCCCGCGTGGTCACGCTCGCCGCGGAGATGCTGGGCGACCTGGCCGGGCGCCGGATCACGGTGCTCGGCGCGGCCTTCAAGCCGGACAGCGACGACGTGCGCGACTCCCCGGCCCTGGACGTCGCCGCCCGGCTGCTGGAGGCGGGCGCCGATGTGCGCGTCACCGACCCGGAGGCCCTGGCCGGGGCTGCCCGCCGCCTGGGCCCGGAGCGGGTGGTCGCGGGGACCGAGGACGCTCTGGCCGGGGCGGACCTGGTGGTGCTGCTGACCGAATGGCGCGAGTACAGAGATCTCGACCCGGCCACGACCCGCCGCCTCGTCGACATGCCGCGGATGATCGACGGCCGCAACGTGCTGGACCCCCGGCAGTGGCGCGAGGCCGGCTGGGAGATCCGGTCCCTGGGCCGGGCGGCCGCGCCGCGCGGGGTCCCCTCCCCGGAGGCGACGCCCTCGGTGCTGGTCCCCGCCTGACGGCCGGTGCTGGCCACGGACGTCGGCCATCGGGGAATCACCGTCGGGTCCTGGCGTCATCGGGGGCACGCTGCCCATAGAGCCAGGACGTGCGCTGTGACGCCGGCATCCGACCATGCACGGGCGTGCCCTGAGGTCAGGTCGCCCGCCGCGCTCAGGCCGTGCCGGGCGCGGGGGCGTCGAAGAACTCGGTGCCCTCGGCATCCTCCTCGTCGTCGGCGGGATCGTCGGGGCCCTCATGCCGCAGCGCCCGCCGCCGCTGCACCACGGCGCCGATCAGCCCCAGCGCGATGCCGAGCACCAGCCAGCCGCCGAGCCACAGCAGGTCGCCGCGCGGGTCGATCCAGCCTCCACCGATCGCCCCGCGGAAGGCGTCCACGGCATGGGTCATCGGCAGGAACGGATGGATGGCCTGGAAGAACGGGGGCAGCGTCGGGACCGGATAGGTGCCGCCGGCCCCGGAGATCTGCAGCGCGATCAGCACCAGTGCCACGAACTTCCCGACCGGGCCGAACAGGGCTCCGAACCCGTGGTTCAGCGCGACGAACACCAGGGAGGTGATCGCGGAGAGCCCGAACATCAGCGGGACGTCCTCGATCGTGATCCCCACCGCCCAGTGCAGGGCCGCCACCGCGATCACGGACTGCACCAGGCCCAGCAGGAAGGCCGGCACCAGACCTCCGGCCAGCAGCCGCGCCGGGCCCGCCCCGCGGGCAGCGGCCTGCTCGGAGAACGGCGGCATCATCAGGAAGATCGCCATACCGCCCACCCACAGGCTGATCGCGAGGAACAGCGGCGCCAGCCCTTCGCCGAAGCGTCCCACGCCGTGCTCGCGCTGCAGGTCCATCTGCACCGCGTCGGAGGCGGTCTGCGAGAGGTGCTCGTTCTCGGAGTCGGTGTAGGAGGGGACCTGCTCCTCGGCGTCCTCGAGGCCGTCGCGCAGCTCGGCGGAGCCGTCGGCCAGCTGACCGGCCCCCTCGTCGAGGTCCTGCGCGCCGTCATCGAGCTCGCGGGCGCCCTCGTCGAGCTGTCGGGTGCCGTCGACGGCCTCGTCCGTGCCCTCGTCCAGCTGCCCGGCTCCGTCCGCGAGCCGCCCTGCCCCGGACCGGGCGTCGAGGGCACCGTCGGCCAGCTGATCGGCACCCGCGACCAGTTCTCGGGAGCCGCCGGCGAGCTCCTCGGCGCCGCTGCGGGCGCTGCCGACGCCGTCGGCGTACTGGTCCACGCCGGAGGCCAGATCGGAGGCACCGCTGCTCGCGGTCCCGGTCGCGGCCGCGAGCCGCTCCGCCCCGGTGGAGACGTCCTGGGCACCGGAGTTCAGCCGGTGGATGTCCGCGGCGCCCTGCTCGAGGGAGGAGTAGGCCTCGGGCAGCGCCTCGGCCGCAGTGCGGGCCTGGGCGGCGAGATCGGCGGCCAGGTCGGCGGCCGAGGCGTCCTGCGATGCTCCCGGAGCGGCCGCGACGGCCTCCTCCCGCAGGGTGGCGAGGTCCGCGTCCAGGCTCGTGGCGTCCTCGGCGAGGGTGCCGGTGGTCCCTGCGACCTGGGAGGTGCCGTCAGCGATGGTCGAGGTCGTGGTCGAGAGGTCCTCGAGATAGGTGCCGATGTCCTCGGCCGACGCCGAGATCCGGTCGGCGGTGTCCGAGACGTCGGTGGACCGGTCCGCTGCCTCGCCGGCGGTGGTGTCGGCCGTGGTCGCGTCGGACGCGGCGGTGTCGGCGTCCTCGCGCGTGGCCTGCGAGCTCCCGGAGAGCTGCGTGAGCTCCTCGCACAGGGCCGGATCGGCCCCGCCCGCGGCATCGTCCCCGCCACCCCCGTCGCTGGCGTCCCCGCCGGTCCCGCCGCCGTCGGCGCAGTACCGGGCCGCGAGATCGTCGACCCTCGAGGTGTACTCCCGGACGCCGTCCGCGGACGTCCCGGCGCTGTCCGCGGCGGTCGCGGTGGCGTCCTGCGTGCCCTGCACCGCCCCGTCGAGGTCGTCGACGTCCGCGGAGATGCTCCCGGCGTCCTCCTGCAGGCTTCCGGCGTCCTCGGTGCGCTGCGCGGTGTCGTCGGCGAGCTGCTGCGCGCTCTCGTCGACCCCGGTCGCGGTCTCGTCCAGCCGACCGGCCGCCTCGGAGAGGGTGCCAGCGTCGGTCGCGGGCTGCTCGAGCCCCTCGGCGGCCGCGGTCGCGGCGTCCTCGAGCTCGTCGATCGCCGTGACCAGGTCGTCGCTGGTGCTCTGGACGCTCTCGGAGCTCACGCCGAGCTCGTCCAGGCGCTGCTGGGCCGCCGCGACGGTCTCATCGAGCTGCTCGGTGCCGCCGGCGACCTGGCTCGCCCCGGTCGAGAGGTCCGAGGCCCCCGCGGCGATCTCGTCCGTGCCCGCGGCGAGCTCGGAGGCGCCGGCCTGCAGGGGCCGGCCCTTCTCGTCGAGCGTGACCAGCCCGGCGCTGAGCTGCTGCGCGCCGGTGTTGAGCTGGGCGGTGCCGTCGCGGAGCTCCACCGCGCCGGCGGCGAGCTGGTCCAGGCCCACCACCAGGTCGAGGCTGCCCTGGTGCAGCTGCGAGGCACCTGCCGAGAGCTGCTCGGAACCGTCGACCAGCTGGGCGGTGCCGTCGGTGAGCTCCCCGGTGCCGTCGACCAGGTCGCCGGTGCCGTCGGCGAGCTCGGCGGAGCCGTCCGCCAGCTCGGTCGAGCCGTCGACCGCATCGGCGATCCCGTCGTGGATCGTGGTGAAGCCGACGTAGACGTTGCTGAGGTAGTCCTCGAGCACGCTCGCCCGCAGGGAGTCCGTCAGCGCGGTGCCCACCGACTTGGTGAAATTGCCCCCCACGTAGTTGACCGAGTCGTTGGTGGTGACGGTCAGCAGCGCGGGCGCGGCCTCCTCGGCGTCGCCGCCCAGCGAGGCCACGTTCGCGGAGAAGTCCGAGGGGATCTGCACCGTCGCCCCGTAGGTCCCGTCCTCGAGCCCCTGCCGCGCCTCGGCGGGGGAGACCTCGACGAAGTCGTAGACGGTCTCCTTGTCCATGTCCACCAGGGTGTCGGTGAACTCGGCACCCACGTCGATGTGGGTCTCGTCGCCGCTGTCGGTCCCCCCGGGTGTCGTCACCGTGGCGCCCTCGTCCTCGTCGACCACGGCGGCCGTGACTCGGTCGAGGTTGTTGCTGGGGTCCAGGAAGGACCACGTCATGTTGCCGGAGTAGATCAGGGGCACCAGGGCGAGGCCCACGACGAACAGCGCCGCGATCGGCTTCTTCCACTCGCCCGGCAGCAGGGCGACGGCCCCGGAGCCCGCGGCACGGAGCCCGCGGCCGGCGGCGGCGAGGCCGTCACCGAGACGGCGCGCGCCAGCACCGAGCCCGGACCGGACGGCGCGGAGCACGGAGGAGAGGGCGGTCAGGAGTGCACGGAGGATTCCCATCACGGACCTTACGATACATTCGTGTATTGAGATTGTTACCGGTGAGTTACAAAATGTGGCGCGTCGAACGCCACGGGCACATCGGCCTCCGGTGCCCCGGGCGGGAGCAGTGCCGACGCTACCCGCTCGGCTGCACGATCCAGGGCTGCACGACCCAGGCCTGCGGAGACAGGGTCGAGGGCTCCCAGCGCTCCAGCACGTCGGCGGCGGTCCGGCATCCCGGCAGTCCCAGCGAGTCCCCGATGCGCGCGACGACCGCCGCGACGGGCTCGCCGCGCTCGAGCCGGTCCCGCAGCGTGACCGCGCCGTCCCGCTTGGCCAGTCGTGCCCCGGCGGTGTTCACCGCGAGGGGGACATGGGCGTAGCCGGGTTCGGGCAGTCCCAGCAGGTGCGCCAGGTGCGCCTGGCGGGGTGCGGAGCTGAGCAGGTCGTCGGCCCGGGTCACCTGGTCCACCCCGGCGGCGGCATCGTCGACGACGACCGCGAGGTTGTAGGCCACCACCCCGTCGCCCCGGCGCAGCACCAGATCGTCGACCGCGCCCGTGACCGTGCCCGCCCACAGGTCCTCGACGGCCCACTCGGAGACGTCGGCGCGCAGGCGCAGGGCCGGTTCCCGCTGCAGCTCGCGCATCCGCGCCCGGCCGGCGGCGCGCTGGGAGGAGGTGAGATCCCGGCAGGTGCCGGGGTAGGCGCCCGGCGGGGCGTGCGGGGCGCTCGGCGCCTCCTGGATCTCGCGGCGGGTGCAGTAGCACTCGAACACCAGGCCGCGCCCGACCAGCCGTTCGATCGCCGCGTCATGGGCCGCGCCGCGATCGGACTGCCGCACCACCTCGCCGTCCCAGTCCAGGCCGAGGGCGGCGAGATCCGCCTGCTGCCGTTCCTCCGAGCCCTCCCGCACCCGATCGAGGTCCTCGATGCGCAGGTGGAAGGTGCGTCCGGTGCGGCGGGCCAGCGCCCAGGCGAGGATCGCGGTGCGCAGATTCCCCAGGTGCAGGTCACCACTGGGAGAAGGTGCGTAGCGTCCGGCACCGACACTCGGGGAAGGGGGTGGCGGGGACGGGGTGTCCATGGTGCAGGAGTCTAGATGGTGCTCCGCCGTGACAGCGGGGCGTCGGGCGGGCGGATGAGCAGGATGTCGTCCGACCGGTCGCCGGGGACCGGCCGGCCTGACGGGGCGGGGGAGAAGCCCAGCCGGGCGGCGAGGGCGCGGGAGGGACGGTTCGCGGCGGCCGTCACGGCGAGCACCTCGTGATGGCGGGCTCCGAGCGCGGGGTGGGCGAGCACGGCGCTCATCGCCTCGGTGGCGAGGCCGTGACCGGTCGCCGCGGGATCCAGGCGCCAGTACGCGCTGAGGGCCCGCTCGTCCTCGAGCGGGGTGATCCCGACGACGCCCAGCAGGGGCCCGTCGCGCCGCGCTCCTGCTCGCGAGGCGCCGTCGTCCGTGCTGCCGTGGGCCGACCCGTCCTCCGCCCGGGGGCGCACCGTGAGATACCCGGTCCCGTGACGCTCCCAGCTCTCGAGCCACCGCCCGAGCACCCAGCGCATCTGCGCGACCTCGGTCAGCGGCTCGGTGAGGTCCTCGGCGAAGGCGCAGGGATCCGCATGCAGCGCGAACAGCTCCTCGAGGTCGTTCGAGCAGACCGGGGCCAGATGGAGCCGAGGCGTGCGCACCGGGGAGACGGCGGACGGACGAACGGCGCGGCGATCACCGTCGAAGGACGGGATCGCCGCGCCGTGCACGGGATGCTGCGTGCTCAGAGCGCCGTGACGGAGCTCAGGCGTCGCCGCGGTGGGTGCCGCGCTTCTCGTCGTCGCTCTCGATGCTCTCGTCCGCATCGGAGTCGACCTTGACCTCCTTGGGCTCCGTGTCCGAGGCGCGGTCCTCGCCCTTCAGCGACTGGGCCACGTCTCCGGCATCGGCCGAGCCGACGGTGTCGGAGACGGTGGAGGAGTCCGCGTCGGAGGAGGCGGAGGCCGGGTAGTGCGCACGGGCGAAGTCCGCGGGCGGTGCCCACGGATCCTCGACCGGGCGGGTCTTCTGCCAGGCGATGTAGCCCGCGGCAGCACCGGCGGCGGCCAGACCGAGGACGAGCAGCACCTTCCCGGCGCGACCCTTCTTCTTGGCCGGCTCCGGCTGCAGGGCGGCGGCCTTGATGTCGCCCTGGCCCTTGTCGAGCTCCTGGCGGGCCGCGTCGACGGCGGCCTTCAGGACGGAACCGGTGGTCTCCGCCGTCTTGCGGGCGCGCGGGATGTAATCGTCCTGCACGTCCTGCTTGAACTTGTCGGCACGCGGGCCGAAGGACGAGGACAGCTCGGAGAGCTTCTCGCTCTGCTGACGGAAGCGCTCCTCGACGCCCGGGCCGTACTGGTCGACCAGATCGTTCGCGCGCGAACGGGCCTCGCGAGCACCCTCGGAGACGACCGGACCGACGGTCGCGGCGAGCTTCTGCAGCTCCTCCACGGCCTTCTCGGCACGCTGCGCGGTCGAACCGGCAGCCTCGGCGGTCTTCTCGGCCTGCTTCTTGGCCTTCTTGGTCTCACGCTTGGAGGTCAGCGCCATGAGGTTCCCCTTTCGGTCGAATCCGCCGGGTCGGGCCGACGGTGGTCCCTGGGCCGGGGCATCCCGGAGGATGACGCGACCCGTGTGGGACAACTCTAACGCGACAGAGTACGGGTCCTCCTCGGGCAATGGTCAGGTTCGCTCCCTGCCGAACGGTCGGCTCCGGCCGACGGGCCTGCCGCGGGCCGGTCGTCCTCCGGGGCGCGGCGGGCCCCCGGGGAGATGCCGTCCTCGGGGTGGAACCTGGGAGCAACCGCGTCACCGGCGCGGATGCCGTGCGCGCGGGCGTCTGTGCGAAGATTGCGCCATGTTCGCAACTCTGCACACCAACCACGGGGACATCCGTCTCGAGCTGTTCCCCGACCATGCCCCCAAGACCGTCGACAACTTCGTGGGCCTCGCCGAGGGCACCCGCGAGTTCACCGACGTCGAGAGCGGCGAGAAGGTCACCCGCCCGTTCTACGACGGCGTGGTCTTCCACCGCGTGATCGCCGGCTTCATGCTCCAGACCGGTGATCCGCTGGGCACCGGCACCGGCGGCCCCGGCTACTCCTTCGACGACGAGATCTCCGAGAAGAACTTCAACGAGCCCTATGTGCTGGCCATGGCCAATGCCGGCAAGCGCATGAACGCGATCACCGGCCAGCCCTCGGGCACCAACGGGTCGCAGTTCTTCATCACGGTCGGCCCCACCCCGCACCTGCAGGGCAAGCACACTGTCTTCGGCCGGGTCGTCGACGAGGACTCCAAGAAGGTCGTCGACGAGATCGGCGCCGCCAAGACCGACATGCGCGACCGTCCCCTCGAGGACATCGTCATCGAGAAGGTCTCCATCGAGAAGTGATCCCGCTCCGGCCCCGCTCGCGCTGAGCGAGCCGGCCGGCGTCGGATGCAGAACCGCCCGCCCTTCGATCGAAGGGCGGGCGGTTCTGCATCCGGCGGTCTCCGGCGGTCAGCCGTGCTGTGCGGCGGCCGGACGCGAGGGCCACCACATGCGGTCCCCGATCAGGGCGAACAGCGCCGGCACCAGCACGGTGCGCACCACCAGCGTGTCCAGCAGCACGCCGAGGCCCACGATCAGCCCCAGCTGGCCCAGCACCACGAGGGGCAGCACCCCGAGAGCGGCGAACACGGCGGCCAGCACCACGCCGGCACTGGTGATCACCACACCGGTGGACCCGACGGCCCGCACCATGCCCTGCGTCGTCCCGTGGGTCGCGGCCTCATGACGAGCGCGGTGGACCAGGAAGATCGTGTAGTCCACACCGAGGGCCACCAGGAACAGGAAGGCCAGCAGCGGCACCGTCACGTCCAGCGCGGGGATGTCGAACAGGAGCCGACCGGCCCACAGGCCCAGGCCGATCGCGGCGACGGAGCTGGCGACGTTCACCGTCAGCAGCACCAGGGGCGCGACCACGGCCCGCAGCAGGCCGATCAGCACGAGCAGCACCACCGCGAGGATCATCGGCGCCACCACCAGCAGGTCGCGGAGGGAGTCGGCGCGGACGTCCATGGCGCTCGCCGTGGTCCCGCCCACCAGGGCGTCGGCCCCGTCGAGCGCGTGCAGGGAATCGCGCAGCCCCTCGGCCTCGTCGATCGCGGCGGGGGACTCCGGTTCGGCGGTGCCGATGGCGGAGAGCACGGCCCAGCCGTCCGGCGTGGTGCCGGTGACGGAGGCCCGGTCGATGCCGGGCACCGACTCCGCGGTCTCCACCGCGGCCTCGGCGGCGTCCTCGTGCACGACGATCTGGTGCGGGGCGCTCTCCCCGGCGCCGTAGTGCTCGGCCATCGCGACGAAGCCGGTGGAGGATTCGTTGGCGGAGGCGAACTGCTCGTCCTGCGAGAGGCCCACGCGGGTGCCGATCAGGCCCGTGGCCAGCACTCCCAGCAGGACGACGGAGGTGATGGCGGCGACGGCGGGGCGACGGGTGACGGTGCGGGCGACGGCCGCGAACGGCCCGTGCTCGGCGTCGTCCCGACGGGTGGCGGCGTCCTCCGGCTTCGGGACGAAGGGCCAGAAGACCTTGCGTCCCACGACGGCGAGCAGCGCGGTGAGCGGGAAGAGCACGGCGACGAGGGCGACGAGCAGGCCGGCCGCGGCGGCGATCCCGAGTCCGCGGGTGGCGGGCATGACCGCGAACAGCAGGGTCATCAGTGCCAGCACCACGGTCACGTTGGAGGCGATGATCGCGGGCGCGGTGCGCTTCCAGGCGGTGGCCAGGGCGGCGCGATGGTCGTCGGTGGCGTGCAGCTCCTCGCGATACCGGGAGATCAGCAGCAGGGCGTAGTTGGTGCCCGCGCCGAACACCAGCACGCTGATCACACCGGAGTCGAAGGCCAGGGCGAACTGCTCGCCGAGCATCGAGGTCAGGGCGCCGGCGGCGCCGTCGGCGAGCGCGACGATCGACAGCGGCATCAGCCACAGGATGGGGGAGCGGTAGGTCAGCAGGAGCAGCACGGCGACCACGGCGATGGTCACGGCCAGCAGCGTGAAGTTCGCGCCGGCGAAGGCACCGCGGATGTCGGAGCCGACCGCGGGACCGCCCGTGACCGACACGGTCAGCTGCTCCGGGGCGGACTCGTCGGCCGCGGTGCGCAGATCGTCGATCATCGCGTCGATCGTGTCGTCGTCGGCCTCGGAGTCGACGGTGGTCATCACCAGGTCGGCCTCGCCGTCCTCGGCGGGCATGGGGCCGACGGCGTCCCGGCCGGAGACCTCGGCGAGGTCCGCGCGCAGCGACTCGATCGCGGCGGTGTCGTCGGCCGTCAGCTCGCCGCCGTCGTCGCGGGTGACCACGGCGAACACCGGCTGGTAGCGGTTGCCCTCCATGGTGTCCGCGATCGCGGCGGCACGGGAGGACTCCGAGCTGTCGGGCAGCGCATCCATGCCGGCGGCCGGGCCGGCGCCGCGCAGGCCGCCGGCCATGGCGACCAGCAGCGCGACGAATACGGCGAGCATCACCCAGGCCGAGCGGCGTCCGGTCAGGGCGCCGGAGATCCGGGTGCCGAGATGGCCGAGGGGACCGGTGCGGTCTCCGGAGCCGGATGCAGCAGGGGCGACGTCCTCGCGGCGACCGTCGGCCGACGGGTCGGTGGGAGCGGGATCGCCGGCCCGGTGACGACCGGTGGTGTGTGTGGGTGCAGGCACGGTGAGTCCTTCATGAGATAACCGCTGGTGGCGGCGGGGGATGCGGTCCCCGGGTCGGGGTGGTTCCCACGCTATGGACGCGGGGTCGTCCCCGGATCAACCGATCGATGTATTCGCCGGTGGGGCGTGGGTGGTGCTCGCTACGCTCGGTCCATGACGCAGCGACATCTCGCCGGTGCCCGGATCCTCGCCCAGGGCCTCGTCGGGCCGCCCCGCTTCGCGGGCCCGACGGAGGCCGCCCGAGCCTTCGGCGCGCACCAGGGCCAGGACCTGGCCGGAGTGATGGCCTCCCTGGCGCTGCGCACCGGCGGAGACATCGAGGATGTGCTCGCGGCTTTCGACCGCGGGGAGATCGTGCGGGGCTACCCCATGCGCGGCACCGTCTTCGCCGTCGCCGCCGACACCCTCGCCTGGCTCACCGAGCTGTGTGCCGCCGGTCCGCTGCGGGCGGCGATCTCCCGCCGCGGGCAGCTCGACCTCGCCGAGCACCATGTGGGCCGAGCGCAGGAGGTGCTCGAGGAGATCGCTGCGGAGCATTCGGGACCGGGCGTCGGCCGCGGGGTGCTGCGCAAGGACCTGCTCGCCGCGTGGGAGGCGGCGGGGGTCGACACCCGGCAGGGCCGCGGCTATCACCTGCTCAGCGAGCTGATCTCCTTCGGCGTCGCCGCCTACGGGCCGTGGCGGGAGGGGGAGACCGCGGTCGTGCTGGCGCGCAGCTGGCTGCCGGCGGGCAGCGACCTCGAAGGGGCCTTCGGCGGGGACGGGACCGCGGCGGCCGCCGAACTCGGCCGACGGTACTTCCTCAGCCACGGACCGGCGGGGGAGCGGGACCTCGCCTGGTGGTCCAAGCTGCCGCTGGGGCGGATCCGCGCCGCGCTGCCGCAGATCGCCGACCAGTTCGAGACCGGGTACGCCGACCGCGACGGCCGGCTCCACACCACGGCCGCCGCCGCCCGCGGCGGCGACGGCGAGCAGCTGTGGTGGCGACCAGGGCTCCTCGAGGAGTACGCCACCGCCGAGAAGGAGACCATGACCGAGCTGCTGCTGCCCGGGTTCGACGAGCTCGTGCTCGGCTACCGCGACCGGTTCTACCTGATGGACGACGCACGCCACCGCGCGCTCGTTCCCGGCAACAACGGGGTCTTCAAGCGCTCTGCGATCCGTCGCGGTGAGATGGTCGGCGTCTGGACCCGCGTGGGAGCGGCGGGGCGACGCCGGCTCGACCTGACCGCGGAACGGCCGATCAGCGATCCGCAGCGTCGACGGTTCGAGAAGCTCTTCGCCGCGTTCCCGTACACCGTGCCCTGAGCGCAGGGACGCGATCGATGCCGCCGGCCGCAGGGTCCTGGGCCCGTCCGGGACCCGGCGCTCGTCGCGGGACTCGGCGCCGGCTTCGCGGTCCGCCGACCACCCGGGACTCGGCGCCGGCCCAGGTCCCCGTGGTGGAATGGCACCCATGGAACGCCCCAGCTACGGCTACAGCGCCGAGGACCATCCGGAGCAGCAGGCATCCCCCGTCTGCCCCCGGCACCCCGACCGGGTGAGCTACGTGCGCTGCAAGCGCTGCGACCGTCCGGCCTGCCCGGACTGCCAGCGGCCCACCTCCGTGGGTGTGCTGTGCGTGGACTGCGAACGGGAGATCAGCAAGCAGCAGGCCGCCTCGCGCCCGCGCAACGCGATGGGCGGCGGCATGGGCCGCGGAAAGCCCGTGGTCACCTACACGGTGATGGGCCTGTGCGTGCTCGCCTACCTCGGCCAGATGGCCGTGCCCGCGATCGTCTACGGGCTGGGCCTGTTCGTGCCGGGCTATGCACTGGTCATGCCCTGGACCTTCCTGACCGCGGGCTTCCTGCACGGCGGGATCATGCACCTGCTGCTGAACATGTACGCGCTGTACATCGTGGGCCAGTACCTCGAACCGACGATGGGCCATGCGCGGTTCGCCGGCGTCTACTTCGCCTCGCTGCTGGGCGGGCACACCGCCGTCTACCTGATCGCCGATCCCATGAGCCAGGCCTGGTACTCCGGCACTCTCGGCGCCAGCGGTGGCGTGTTCGGCCTGTTCGCGGCGATGTTCGTCGTCAACAGACGCCTGGGCGGGCAGACGGCGCAGATCCTCGTGCTGATCGGCCTGAACCTCGTCATCACCTTCACCGTCCCCAACATCTCCTGGCAGGGGCACTTGGGCGGGCTCGTGGTCGGCGGCGCGCTGACGGCAGCCCTGTTCGCCCTGCGTCCCCAGGCCGGCCCCGGAGCCGATCGGCAGGCCCTGGCCAAGCGCTCGGCCCTGCTGCACGCTGCAGTCATCGTGGCGATGGTGCTGCTGTGCGTGGTCCTGATCATCATCAAGACCCTGACGATTCCGTCCTGAGACGCCGCGGCCGCGGCGTGTGACGTCGGGCCTGCGCCCCGCGTCGTCGGGCCCGAGCCTGCGACGTGGCCGCTCCGGTCCCGTCTGCGCTCCCGCGGACCGTCGCCGGGTGAATGACACCGGTGTGACTATCCCCAGTTGTGGACGGAATTGGGGACGAACGTGGAACGGCGGGGGACTTTCCGGGACGCATTGTGGATAACCGAGGATGCGTTGTGGACAGAAGGTGGGCGCGGTGCACGGACGGTCCGACGTACCACACGTCCGGCCTCCCGTCGCCCTCCGGCTGCTGGCCAGCGGATCTGTTCAGTGCGACCCGGCGCGCGGCTACGGGCTGACCCGGGAGCAGGCGGAACGAAACTTTCGTGACCTGGGGTGATGGTGAAAATCTCCGGGATCCGGTGTCGTCGTCGATGACGGTGACCCCGCGGTCATCGATCGCTCGGTGCCGTGGATGTCCGACACGCCGTCGACATCGCTGGTACCTGCGGAACTACAAGCCTGTCATTCGTCCACGTCTGTGGATAACGTTGTGGATAACGTCTGCATCCAGGCGTGGCGACGGTGCTGACGCAGGAGATCCGGGGTATCTCCGGGACTGATGTGCACGGCGCTCGTGCACCCCGTGGACGAATGCGCCGGAGTCTGCTACGCCCCGATGTGGCGGATGTGGCGGATGTGGCGGATGTGGCGGATGTGGCGGGTGGGCGTCGGTGTTGTCGACGCGCTCGCCATGGCGGGCGACGCGTCCGTCGGCATCACTGTTCCGCGCCGCCGGGCCGCTGAAGATCCGTCGGGGTGTCCAGCGCGACCAGCACCATGCGCGTCAGCGCCCGGGAGGCGGTGACGGCATCGACCACCGCGGCCTCGGGCACATGGACGAACCCGCCCCGGATGCCGACCAGGCTCGCATCGGTCGCGAGCAGGTGCTGGAGACGGTAGAAGACGTCGTTGCAGACGTAGGTGCCCGCCGTCTGCGAGACCGAGCCCGGGATGCCGTCGTCGGCCAGTGCGGCGACCATCGCCTTGATCGGCAACGAGGTGAAGTGTCCGACCGGGCCGCCCGCGATCACGGGGTCGTCGACCGGAGCGGTGCCGGCGTTGTCGGGGATCCGTGCATCGCGCACATTGATCGCCACCCGCTCGGGAGTGATGCCGTGGCGCCCGGCGGCGAGCCCGACAGCGACGACGAGGCGTGGGCGATGCTCCCGCACCGCTGTCGCGAGCAGGTCCCCGGCGGAGCCGAACTCGACCGGCAGCTCCTCCGCGGCCACCTCGAGCCCCTGCTCGCGCAACCGCGGCACCGCACCCCGCACGGCCTCCCAGGACTCGTTGGCCGCCGCCCCCGCGAAGGGCTCGAAGCCGGTCAGCAGCACATCGATCGCCATGGGCTCAACTGTAGAGGCGGCACCATGATCCCGTGACGCACCCGACATGAGTCGGGGACGCTCAACTATGGAATAAGACCTCGGCTCAAGGTGTTGGAGGGAGTGTCGGCGCCTCGACGGCGCCTTTCCCGAGCACACCAGGAGGACAACCATGGCTCGCACCCTCAGCCCCTTCCACGAGGTCGACCGACTCTTCTCGGACCTCACCCGCACCCCGGCCTCGGTCGGCATGCCGATGGACCTCTACCGTGACGGCGATGCCTTCACGGCGGAGATCGACCTGCCGGGCGTCGACCCGTCGAGCATCGACGTCGACGTCGAGGACCGCACCTTGACCATCCGCGCCGAGCGCGCGGCCACCGCCGCCGACGGGGAGCGCGCCTGGCTCACCCGGGAGCGCCCGTCGGGCACCTTCGCCCGTCAGCTCACCCTCGGCAGCCGCGTCGCGCTCGACAAGATCGACGCGAGCTACACCGGCGGCGTGCTGCGACTGAGCATCCCGATGGCCGAGGAGGCCAAGCCCCGCAAGATCGCCGTCTCCCACGCCGAGCACACGGCGTCGGACGGCGAGCAGCAGGAAGCACCAGAGGCGTCCGCGACATCCGAGGATGCCGGATCGCGCGTCCCGGTCGCTGCCGGGGCCTGACCGCCGCGCTCCGCACCAGCGGAGCGCCGCACCGACCGGAGGGGTCGGCCGCCACGGCGGCCGGCCCCTCCGCTCGTGCGGGTGGGCCGAGGAAAACCGCGTGCTCGCAGCGAGCCTGCTCCCTACCCTGGGGTGATGACCGCCTTCTGCCCGCTCACCGCGCTCCACCCGCCCTTCGGCCTCGTCATCACGGCCGGGGAGCTCACCCTGCGTCCGCTCGCCGATCCGGACCTGCCGGAGTACGCCGCGCTGATCCGTCGGCCGATCTTCGCCGATCCCGACTCCCCGCACGTGTTCGCCTGGTACCGCAACGACCCTGCCACCCGGGTCCGGGAGGCGCTGCGCTTCCAGTGGCGACTGCGCGCCGAGCTGACCACCGAGCAGTGGACGATGCCGCTCGGGATCTGGTCCGACGGGCGCCTCATCGGCTGCCAGGACATCGCCGCGCACCGTTTCGCCGAGCGTCGCACTGTCACCTCCGGCTCCTGGCTCACGCGGGACGTGCACGGGGCGGGCTACGGCACGCTCATGCGCCAGGCGATGCTGACCTTCGCGTTCGACCACCTCGGAGCGCAGCGCGCCGAGTCGGCCGCGGTGATGGGCAACGACGCCTCGTTCGCCGTCTCGCGCCGCTGCGGCTACGCGGACAACGGCACCCAGATGTCCACCGAGCCCGGCCCGGCCGTGCTCCAGCAGCGTTTCCTGCTCACCCCCGAGCGGTTCCGGCGACCGGAGGTGCCGGTGGAGGTCGAGGGCCTCACCGCGGAGCTGCGGGAGCTGCTCGGCGCCTGAGGGGGTGGGTCATCGCGAGTCATCGCCACGCGATCGCATCCACTGGCGCCTAGCGAGCACGCAGGGCCGCATGAGGGGCTGCGTGCTCGCCGAGCGCCAGTGGTTCCCGTACTGCCCCTGGCCAGCGGTTCCCGCGCCGCCCCTGGTCAGTGGCTCACATCGACTCCTGCCACGCTTGGTAGAGCGCGGCGAAGCGACCGCCGGCGGCGACCAGCTCGGCCGGGGAGCCGTCCTCGACGACCTCGCCGCCGTGGACCACGAGCACCCGGTCGGCGATCATGACCGTGGTCAGGCGGTGCGCGATGATCAGCGAGGTGCGGTGCCCCAGCAGTTTCGTCAGCCCCTCCTGCACCATCCGCTCCGACGGGATGTCCAGCGAGCTGGTCGCCTCGTCGAGGATCAGCACGCGGGGATCGGCGAGGAAGGCGCGGGCGAAGGAGATCAGCTGGCGCTGGCCGGCCGAGACGCGCCCGCCGCGCTTGTTCACATCGGTGTCGTAGCCGTAGGGGAGCTGCTCGATGAAGGAGTCAGCGCCGATGGCCTCGGCCGCGGCCTCGATCTCCTCGCGGCTCGCCCCCGGCTTGCCGAGCGCGATGTTGTCCGCGACGGTCCCGGAGAACAGGTAGGCCTCCTGGGTGACCATGACGATGTTGCGGGTCAGGTCCTCCATGGAGATGTCCCGCAGGTCCACGTCGTCCAGCTGCACGCTGCCCTCGGTCGCGTCGTAGAAGCGGGAGATGAGCTTGGCGACCGTGGACTTGCCGGCACCGGTCTGGCCCACCAGGGCGATCGTCTGTCCGGCGGGGATGTGCAGGTCCATCGGCTGCAGCACCAGCGGCCCGTCGGCCGTGTAGCGGAAGGAGACGTCCTCGAAATCGATCTTTCCGCTGGAGGCGGGCAGCGGTGTGGGCTCGGTCGCCTCCTGCACGTGCGGCTGCACGGCCAGCAGGTTCGCGATCTTCTCGAGCGCCGAGACCGCGGACTGGAAGGCGTTGTAGAAGTTCGCGATCTCGTCGACCGGCTGGAAGAAGCGCCGCGCGTACAGCACCAGCGCCACCAGGGTGCCGACCTCCAGGTCCCCGTTGAGCGCGCGGAACCCGCCGACGACCAGCACGGCGGCGATGGTGACGTTCGCCAGGATGCGCAGCGCGGGCTGGTAGATGCCGAACACGTTGACGGACCGCAGCGAGGCGTCGCGGTAGTCCTGGGCGAGGGTGTCGAACTCCTTCTGGTTGCGATCCTCCTTGCGGAACGCCTTGACGGCGCGGATGCCGGCCATGGCCTCGACGAAGTGGACGATGAGCCGCGCCGAGTGGGTGCGGATCGCGCGGTACTCGATGCTCGAGCGCTTCTGGAACCAGATCGTCAGCAGCACGCAGGGGATCAGCATCAGGAGCATCACGACACCGGTCACCCAGTCGCTCCAGACGATCAGCACGATCGTGAACACCATCGACAGCGACGCGCCGACCATGACGTTCACGCCCGAGTCCAGCAGCTGGCGCAGCGCCTCCATGTCGGAGGTCTGCCGCGAGACGATGCGTCCCGAGGTGTAGGACTCGTGGAACTCCAGATCCTGGCGCTGGGTGAAGCGGAAGACCCTCCGGCGCAGCGCCAGCAGCATGCGCTGGCCGACCACCACCGACTGGCGCACGTAGCCGAAGGTCAGCACGCCGCCGACGACCGCCGCGGCGACGGTCAGCGCCGCGGCCTGGATGGCGCGGCCGGGATCCCCGGCCTGGAGCGCCGGCAGGCCGGTGTTGATGCCCCAGCCGATGATCGCGGGGCCGGCGACGACCGCGAGCTGGGCGAACACCACCATGATGCCCATGACCACGAACTGGCCCTTGACCGGGGAGATCAGCTCCCCGAGCAGGGCGAAGGAGCGCTGGCGGGAGGCTTTGACCTCGGCGGCGTCGGGCGTGTGCTGCTCGTCGTCGCGGTTGTTCTCGACGGTGGTGGTCATCGCTGCTCCTCCCCGTCCTCGCGCTCGGGCCGTCGGCCCCCGACGGCGGGATTCCCGGCGGTCACGGTCCGTTCGCGGTCCGCGTCGGCGGGCTCGCCCGGTGGGGCGGTCGACGGGGCCCCGTCCGGGCCCGCGGTCGGCGATTCGTCCCCGGCGGCCTGCTGGATCGCGGCCAGTTCGAGCTCCCCGGTGAGGGTCTCGATGTCCTGGTCGCGGCGGGCCTCCTCGGCCTGGTTGGCGATCACCCAGCGGTAGCGCGCCGAGGACTTCAGCAGCTCGGTGTGGGTGCCGACGGCGACCACGCGGCCGTGGTCCAGCATCGCGACGCGATCGGCCAGGGCCACGGTGGAGGTGCGGTGGGCGACGATCAGCGTCGTCGTGCCCTCGAGCACCTCGCGCAGGCGCGTGGTGACCGTCTCCTCCGTCTTGGTGTCCAGCGCGGACAGCGGATCGTCCAGCAGCAGCACCGCCGGCTTGGCCGCGATCGCACGGGCCAGGGCGAGACGCTGACGCTGGCCGCCGGACAGGCTCATGCCCTCCTCCCCGATCGGGGTGTCCACGCCCTCGGGCAGGTCGAAGGCGAAGGTGGCGTCGGCCGTGCGCAGCGCGAGGTCCAGCAGCTGTTCGCGCTCCGCATCGGACAGTGCGGGGTTCGCGCCCAGCAGCACGTTCTCGCGCACCGAGTCGGAGAACAAGGTGGCGTCCTCGAAGGCGAAGGCGGTCAGGGTGCGCAGGGTGATCAGGTCCATGGCGCGCACGTCGACGCCGTCGATGGTGAGCGAGCCCTCGGTCACCTCGTACAGGCGGGGCACCAGCTGCAGCAGCGTGGACTTGCCGCTGCCGGTCACGCCCACCAGCGCCATGGTCTCGCCGGGACGGATCTCGAGGTCCACGCCGTCCAGCACGTCGCCGACGTGCCCCGGGGCGTCCTGGTACCGGAAGTGGATGCCCTCCAGGCGCACGGCGCCGACGGCGCGGGCGGGGTCGACGGGGGTCGGATCCGGGGGCGAGGTGATCGAGTTGGCCTCGTCCATCACCTCGTAGTGGCGGTCCAGGGCCGTCGTCGCGTTGACGGCCTGGCCCAGCAGCGAGCCGAGCTGACGCACCGGGCCCACCACCAAGGTGGCGGTCGCGAAGTAGGAGGCCAGCTGGCCGGTGGTGATCGAACCGTCCGCGGTCAGGTACAGCCCCGCCAGCAGTGCGATGCCGAGGGCGAGCTCGGGGAGCATGAACATCGACATGTCGAAGCGAGCGATCGCGGTGGCCTTGCGCACCTCGGTGCGGCGCAGCTCGTCGGCCTGGTCCGTGAAGTCGTCGAGAGCGTTGGGGCCGCGCCCGAAGGCCTTCAGCACGCGGATGCCCTGCACCGACTGCTCGATGGTGGTGGCCAGATCGCCGTTCTGGTCCTGGGCGCGGCGCGAGAGCACGGAGAAGCTGCGGTTGAAGCGATAGGCGATCACCGAGACCGGCACCGCGGCCAGGAAGAAGATGATCGCGAGGATGCCGGAGGAGCGCCAGAGCAGGCACATGCCCACCACGATGGTGACCGAGCTGGTCACCACCATGATCATGCCGAAGGCGATCCAGCGGCGGATCTGGTTGATGTCGGTGAGCATGCGCGAGAGCAGCTGGCCGGAGCCCCATCCGTCGTGGAAGGACACGGGCATGTGCTGGAGCTTCTCGTAGAAGTTCACGCGGATCTGCTTCTCGACCGTGGTCGAGGGGGCCACGGCGAAGGTGCGCCGCATCCAGATCAGCATCGCCTCGATCAGACCGAGGGCCAGCACGATCGCGCCCCCGGTCCAGATGGTCGAGGCGACGGCGTCGGTCTCCAGGCGGTTGACGATGAACTCGAGGACCTGCGGGATCATCAGCGCCACGAGGGAGGCGGTGAGGGCGCTGAACAGACCCAGATAGAGGCGGAATCGGATGGGGCGGACCGTCTGCCAGAGGCGGCTCATGGTGCCGAGCATGGGGAAAGGGAACCTCAGTGGGAATTGCGCGGTCCCGGCGGTCGGGAACGAAGCCTTAGCCTAGTCAACTATTCCCACGATGGATAGCGCTTCAGCGCCGCGTCGTCGATGCGTCAGGCACGTCGGCGACCGACGTTCCCGTCGGCAGCGGTCGCTGCCGTGCATCGCTGGGCGGGCGGATCTTCGCGACAGGAGGTGGCGCAAGTCGTCGCCGCGGCCGCCGCGGGTCGGCTCAGGCGTCGGGCTCGGCGGGGGTCCACTCGCCGTAGGCGGCGTCGGACAGCAGCGCCGCGGCGCCGGCGGTCGCAGCGGTCACGGCGAGCACCGCCGGCCAGGAGCCGATCTTCTTCGCCAGCGGGTGCGAGAGCCCGAAGCCGACCACGTAGGTGGCGCCGAGCACGGCGGTGGTGGCGGGTCCGCGGCGGGCCAGCCAGGTGCGGCCGGCGTAGACCCCGGCGGCGGCGAGCACGACCCCGCCGAGCGGGCGGATGCCGGTCTCGCGGGCGGTCAACCAGCCGCCGATCAGCCCCGCGGTGACGACGGAGGCGGTGTTCACGGACTCGGCGGGTTTGATCGCGGTGCTCATGGCCCGAAGGCTACGCCGGGCTCGTGTGTGTTCTCTGAGCCTCGATGCGCCGATCGGGTTTCCGGGGTGCTTTTCGATGGTTGCGGTCGAGCAGTGACCCTGATGCCGGCGTGAGGGCGTGCGGGTGCTGCCGGTCTGCCCGGCATTTCCACTTCGGTTCCTTCTCGTAGGGACAGATCGCTGCTGGTCAGGTCATCATCACCCGGGTGGTGTCGAAGAGGTTCTCCCAGGCCGTGTGCCAGGGCCAGTTCCGCGGTAGGTGCAGTCGCCAGGAGCGGGCGCGGTTCGCGATCCGGGCGGGCACCGCGATCAGATGATCGACCAGGGTCTGCCAGCGGGCGCGGGCATGGAAGCTCGAGGCCAGCACCCCGGCAGCGCGGGCGAGGTTGAACGCGATCGCGGCCAGCACGGTCCAGGCACTGTTGGCGGTGAACACCCCGGAGGGGCAGTGAGCCAGCGGCCCGCCCTTGAGGTCGGCGATGACCTGCTCGACGATCGCGTGGTCTCGGTGGGAGGCCTCCGCGGCCAGCATCGAAAGCGGTGAGTCGGTGAACACCGCGTGGTGGCGATACGCATCCAGCAGCCCGCCCTGCTCACTGTGCCCGTGGCGTGGGTTCAGGCGTTTCACGCGACGCACGATCAACCGGGCCGTGACGTGCTCGGCCTGCTTGCGGGAGGTGAACGCGGTGTACTCGACCTCGGCGACCTCGGCATCGGAGATCCACCGCTGCTCGGCCTCCTCCCAGATCGCCTGCGGATACTTGATCGGCGTCCATGCGTCCTCGGGGATGCGAGAGATCGCCCCGACCACGGACGGGTTCATCCTCGCGGTGAGCGAGAAGTGGGCCCCGCCCCGGCGGGCCGCGGCCACCGTGGCGTGCTGGAAGTAGGCCGAATCCGCACGCACGGTCACCATCCCGGAGACGCCGGCGCGCTTCGCAGTGGCCAACGCGCTGCCGATCATCGCCGCGGTGCCGTGGGCCGAGGCCGCCGCGCCCCGACGCAGCCGGATCCCGGCGATCACCGGCACGGCCTGCAGCGTGGAGAGGGTCGCGACCTGGGCGTTCAAACCCTTCACCCCGCTGTAGCCGTAGCCGGCGCCCTGCTTCGCGTAGCCGTGGGTGGCCCGGATCGTGTCATCGATATCGACGAACGCGACCCGGTCGCCACCGCTCAACAGGCCCGGCACCCGGGCCGCCAGCCCGGTCAGGACCCTGGAGGCGACTGCGTCGAGCTGGCGCACGTGCCCGAAGGTGTATCCGCGCAGGTGGGTGCCCAGCGTCGTGGGTGCCCGCCGCGCGGTAAACGCCCGGCCCATCCCGCCATGACGCAGAACGTCCATGTCCGAGATGCTGTCGGCGCCAGCGAGCATTCCCGCGACCAGGGAGGGGACCTTCACATCGGCGTTGGAACCGATGCTGCCCGGCACCGTGACGTGCTCGGCGACCAGGCCCGGCAGGCCCGCCGACTCCGCGAGCGCCATCACCGGCACCAGCCCCGCCCGACCAACCAGATTGTCATCATCGAACTCGGCAGAGAAATCATGGGATACTCGCACTACCAGTGCTCCTGTTGCTCAGCGTCATGGAACCTTCGAACAGTCCCATTATCGCTGGCCACAGGAGCATTTGGCTGTCACGACCCGCCTACCCGACCGGCGGATCCAGGCTGAGGTCGCGCCTCGTCCCGGATGATCGCCGGCAGCGAGGTCCACGGCGCGCCGTCGACGCCCTCCCCGCAGCGTGGGGGATCCCCTCAGCAGACGCCCTTCACCGCACCACGGCGATCCCGTGGGCGGGCACCACGCCGGCCGCGGCCGGGCCGACGGCGTCGAGCATGTCGGCGCCGCTGACCGTCTCGACGACCTCACCGGGAGCAGGCCGGTCCTCCTCGCCGAGGTTCAGCACCATGGTCAGCGGCGCGGCGGCCCCGTCGGAGGGGTGCGGAGTCAGCACGATCTCGGCGTAGGTGTTCTCGAGGGTCTCCTCGCGCACCGTGACCTCGGCCTCGGCCAGCCAGGGTTCGCGGCGACGCAGGGAGAACAGGCGCTGATGCACCTCGAGGATCCGCGGGGCGGCCGCGGGGTGGAGCACCGCGAGATGGCTGCCGTCGGCGGCGTCGGCCGGATCGTCCGGGAACGCGGGCCGCACCGCGTGGTCCCCGCCGGCGCGCTCCTCCTTGATGCCGACCGCCCCGAACTCATCGCCCGCATACACCGCGGGGATACCCGGCAGCAGCGCCAGCAGCGCGTACGCGGCGGCCAGATCGCGGCCGTCCTCCAGCTGCGAGGCGATGCGCGTGGTGTCGTGGTTGCCGACGAACGTCAGCGGGTGGGCGCCACCGTCGGTCTCGAGGAACTCCTGGTGACGGCCCAGGGCATGGGCCAGCTCGAAGAGGTTCTGGTCGAGCAGCGCCGACCAGATCGCCTTCCACAGCTCGTACTGGGTGATCGAGTCCGCGCCCGAGTCGGCGGCGAAGGCCGGGTACTCGCCATGGATGACCTCGCCGAGCAGCCACGCCTGGGGATGCGCGGCGCGGACCCGCTCGAGGATGGGCGCCCAGGCCTCGGCACCCGCGGAGTACATGGCATCCAGCCGCCAGCCGTCGATCCCGCGGTCCAGCCAGCCCGTCATGACGTCCACGACCGAGTCCTGGACCACGGAATCGCGCAGCTCCAGCTCGACCAGGTCGGCATTGCCCTCGAAGCCGTAGGGCTGCTCGCCCGCCCAGCGGATGTGCGCGCTCTCGGGGGCGTGCGGGCCGACGGAGATCGCGCGGCGCGCCACCGGGTGGCGGTCCGAGACATGGTTGAAGACGCCGTCGAGCACGACGCGAACGCCGCGTTCGTGGCACGCGGCGATCAGCGCGTCGAGGTCCTCGTCGCTGCCGAGCCGGGGGTCGAGCCGGCGGTGGTCGAGGGTGTCGTAGCCGTGGGAGACGGAGTCGAAGATCGGGTTCAGCAGCAGCACGTTCGCGCCGAGGCCGACGAGATGATCGAGCCAGCCCAGCAGACGCGGCAGGCGGTGGACGACGTTCTCGCCCGCCGCCCCGCCGTACCCCTCGCCCTCGAGGTCCTCGCGGTGCGGGGGCGCGCCGCAGAAGCCCAGGGGATAGACCTGCCAGCAGATCGCATCCCGGATCCAGGAGGGGGAGGACGGCGCCGTGGTGTTCATGCCGCCATCGTAGGCGTGCGGTGCTCCGGGGCGTGCGGTGCTCCCGAGCGTGCGGTGATCCCGAGCGTGCCGTGATCCAGCGTGTGCGGTGTTCCGGGGCGTGCCGTGATCCAGGGTGTGCGGTGTTCAATGGGGACCGGCCGCACGATCCGACGCGCCGCCGGGCGCCGACCATTCCAGGAGACCTCACCGATGATCCGCATGCGCACCGATTTCTTCTCCGAGTCCCTCGGCATGGGCACCTCGATGGTGGTGCTGATGCCGCAGGCCGCCTCCGGCATCGGCATGGAGGGAGCCGACGAGCCTTCGAGGGGCGGGGACCACGGCGCGACCGTCGGGAACGCCGCCGGGGGAGCCGCCGACGGAGGTGCCGTCTCCGGGGGTGCCGCCGACGGGAGCAGCGCCTCGGCGCCGGGCGTGCCGGTCCTCTACCTGCTGCACGGGCTCAGCGACGACTGCACGATCTGGGAGCGGCGCACCTCGATCGAGCGCTACGCGACCGGGAAGGGCATCGCCGTGGTCATGCCCGAGGTTCGCCGCTCCTTCTACAGCGATGAGGCGGTGGGGGAGAGGTACTGGACCTTCGTCGCCGAGGAGCTGCCGGAGCTGGTCGCGCGCACCTTCCGGATCTCCACCGCCCGGGAGGACACCTTCGTCGCCGGGCTCTCGATGGGCGGCTTCGGCGCGTTCAAGCTGGCGCTGAACCATCCGGAGCGCTTCGCGGCCGCGGCCAGCCTGTCCGGAGCGCTGGATCCGGCCTCGCTCGGGCTCGAGCACAACACCGGCCATCTCGCCGAGCGCGTCTGGGGCGGACGCGACCTCGCGGGCACCGCCGATGACCTGCTGGGCAGGTTCGCCACCGCGGACCCGCTCTCGCTGCCGGCGCTGTTCCTGGACTGCGGCACCGAGGATGCTCTTCTCGAGCAGAACCGTCGGTTCATCGAGACCGCCGAGACCGCGAGCGTCGACCTGACCTCGCGCCTGCGCCCCGGCGACCACAGCTGGGAGTTCTGGGACCAGGGCATCCAGGACGTCCTGGACTGGCTGCCGCTGCGGGGCTGACCAGGGGCCGACCAGGGGATGACCCGGGGTCGACGGGCCGGGGCGAATGCACCGCCTGACGGTGTCCGACGCCACGACGGTGCATCGGCCCGGGATGATTCATGGGACGTCCTCGACCTGCCGATCCCCCATACGGCGTGGCCGTACGCATGAGTCCCGCATTCCGGATCTCGCCGCGACGGCCGGCCGAGCATGGCACGAGGTGACGGGGTGACGGGGTGACGGGGTGACGGGGCAACCGGCCGAGGGGGCCGATGGAGACGAAGGTCGCCCCGGTCAGCCCGCTGTCACTGCGAAGATCACCAGCGCGAGGTAGATGACTGCCTCCGCGAGGACGTTCATGATGCCGGGCCGGGTCAGATGTCGGGCTTCCCGTCGCGTCGGCTCAGCGGGCGGATCGCTGGTCAGCAGGCGACGACAGGCCAGCGCCGTCCCACCCACGACACCGAGTGCGAGCAGCCACGGCAGCCACCACAGCGTCGGCGGGACGATCCCGATCAGTCCGAGGATCCCGATCATGCTGGCGGCGCTGACAGCGCGCACGAGCACCTCCAGCGGGTGCAGGTGGCGCCTGAAGAGCGTGAGGGTCGAGACCAGCACGACCGCGACCACCACCGCGGCGGCCAGCAGCGGCGCGAAGCGGAGCAGCTCGGTCACAGGACCACCTCCCCGGTCAGCACGCCGACGCCGAGCTCATCGACGCTCCGGGCGGTGTCGGTCAGGACGGCTATGCCTCGTCCATCAGCGGGATCGAAACCCACGAACGCTGCGAAACCGCCGGTCATGCCGTTGTGCCACGTGATCCGCGAGCCGTCGCCGGCGAAGTCCTCATGGAACCAGTTCATCGAGGTGCGCTCGCCGTCCTCGCCCTTCAGCAGCACCTCGGTCGCGGCGGCGGCGCCGGGGGCGGAGCCGTCGGCCACGGCCGCGAGATAGGTCGCCAGGTCCCTCGAGGTCGAGCGGATCCCGCCCGCGGGGGCGCTGCCGCCCATGGTCCAGGGCGCTGCTCGCAGGCCCGTCGGAGTATGCCCGTGCGGGGCATCCGCGCGGAGACCGGCGGGGGTGATCGGGGCGTAGGTGTCGCCCAGGTCCAGGGGTTCGAGGACGCGCCGGGCGAGGAGGGTGGCGTAGTCGGTGTTGGCGAGGCGGGCCAGCAGCTGGCCCTGGAGGGCGACGCCGAAATTGGAGTAGGAGCGCTCGCCGCGTCCGCTCGGGGTCGTCGCGAGCGCCGCCTCGATCACGTCGTCCCCGTCGCGTCCGGCGTAGGGGTCTTTGCGGCGCAGCGCCGCCAGCCAGCCGGCGAGCATCATGTCCGGGGACAGGCGCGGCAGGCCCGAGGTGTGGGTGGTGAGCTCGGCGAAGGTCACGTCCGCGATCGCGCTGGCGTCGGCCTGCGCGCCCAGCACCTCGGCGACCGTGGTGTCCACGGTGGCCTCACCCCGCGCGACGGCCTCGGCCAACAGGGCACCCGTGAACGTCTTGGTGACCGAGCCGATCTCGAACTCGCGGGTCGCGGTGGCCCCGAACCCGCCGAAGCGGGTGGTGCCGCTGCCGTCCAGGACGGCGACCGCGACGTGGCGGTGGCCCGCAAGGTGCGGGGCAAGGGCAGTGGTCAGCTGCGGGTCGCCGGTGGGGTCTGCGAGCCGGGCGGGCCGCGGACCGGTCAGGGCGGTCAGCCCGATCACGGCCGCCGCCCCGGGCACGCCCGCGGCCAGCACGGTGCGGCGCGCGGGGCGCGGAGGGGTGTGCGCCGGGCACTCGGGGGCCGACGACGGGGGCTGCTCGAGTCCTGGGCTCGTGGACCCCGGAGCGTCGGCGCCGGCGTCATCGGAGTCCTCGGGGCCCGGTGGCCGCGGATGCTCGGCCATGCTCAGCCCTTCTCGAGTGCGGTGATGATGGCCAGCAGAGGCACCACGCGCGGGGTCGCGAGGGCCCAGCTGCCACGGCGCGGGGTGGTCACCCAGCCGCCGCTCTGCAGGGCGGAGAGATGGTGGTAGGCGACGCCGGTCGAGCCCAGCTCGAGCTCGTCGACGAGCTGGGCGACGGTGTGCTCCCCGTCCAGCAGGCGCCGCAGCATCGCCAGACGCAGCGGGTGGCCGAGCGCCGCGACCGATTCGGCGTGCTCGGCCCAGTCCGTGCCCAGCAGGTGCTCGGTGGGGCGGCCCCACTGGTACTCGAGGTGCCCGGCGCCGACGTCGACCGCACCGGCGAAGACCACCGCCCCAGGGGTGGGGGCATGTGCTTTCAGGGAGGTCAGGGCCCAGAACGGGTCCTCTTCGTCGGTCGGTGGAGTCGGCGCGGAGGAGGCTGGCGGGGTGACAGGGGCACCGGACGCCGCGGTCGGGGCAGAGCCGTCGGAGGCGGTGCCCGGGGTGCGTTCCCCGTCGGCGCCGGGGGAGCCCGCCTCCATCGCGGCGACCCGCTCCTCGAGCGCGCTGACGCGTGCGAGCAGCTCGTCGGGAGAGGGGTCCTCGGGCGCCATCATGGAATCAGCATATCCGGAAGTACGGAATAACGGAACAACGGGACGGCGGAACGATGATCCGTTCTGGACCGTGCGCCGGGTCGCGGCGCGCATGCGGCACGATGGGCACGGATCTGCCGGGTGGTCGGCCATCGTCGGCCTGGCCGCCCGGTCCCGTCATCCCTCGAGCACCCAGGAGCGACCGTGGCCCTCTTCGCCGTCCAGTACACCTACACCGACGATGCCGACCGGGTCGCCATCTACCGCCCCGAGCACCGCGAGCACCTCAGCGAACTGCACCGCGAGGGCACGCTGCTGCTGTCCGGCCCGCTCGGCGGCGGCCCGGGCGGCCTGCTGATCGTGACGGCGGATTCCGAGGAGGACGCCCTGGCCAAGCTCGACGGCGACCCCTTCAAGCGCGAGGGCGTGATCATCGACCGCGTGGCCCGGGAGTGGACCGTCGTGATCGGCGAGGTCCCCGGTGCCTGAGTTCGGTGGCCTGAGCCCGGGGTGAGTTCGGTGGCTGCCCCCGGTAGCCCGGTGCTCGCCTCGCCGGTCGGTCCGCTTCTCCGGCTCGTGTCTCGGCGCCATTGTGCGCTGTGCTTCCGTTCGTGGAAGTGTGGCGCGCAATGGCGGATGGAGCGGTGCTCGCCTCGCCGGCCGGTCCGCCTCCCCGGCTCGTGTCTCGGCGCCATTGTGCGCTGTGCTTCCGTGCGTGGAAGTGGGGCGCGCAACGGCGTGCGCGGGGCGGGGTCAATGGCGTGCGCGGGGCGGGGTGTTCGAGTGCTCTCGCCCTGGGCCATCGGTGCGGGTCAGCCGTCGCCGGCGGCGCGTCGGCGCCCGGCCTCCTGCAGCTCCAGGAGCTGGGCGACGGTCGCCGCGGCCGTCATCTGGTCGCCGACGATCACCAGCGGTGCCGCCGCCGCACCGCCGTGCTCGGCGAGCAGCTGCTGGGCCCGCGGATCCTGGTACACGTTCACCCAGACCACGTCGTCGCGCTCGCCGCGGATCGCGGTCTGCAGCCGTGCGGAGAGCGGATTTCCCGGTGCCCACAGGATGATCACCACGTCATCGGCGCGCCGCGCGAGGGCGGTCTCGAGCGGGGCATGCGGCCCGCTGCGCAGCGGGCTGGTCCAGTAGGCCATGAACAGCGAGAACACGGCCACGGCGATCGCGGCGATCAGCTGATCGGCCAGCACCAGCAGCACCGTGGCGAGCGCACCGCCGAGCAGCAGCAGGACCGAGCGCGTCCACGCCCGCAAGGGCGCACCGCCGCGGCGGGGCCCGGGCGATCCGGGGGTGTCAGGGCTGGTCATGGTGCCAGGATACGAGGGTCGGCTGGGCGTCCTCAGATCATCGCGGCGGTGGTGAGGCGGGTGTTCGTCTCGGCCACCAGGGCATCGCGCAGGGCGGCGACCGCCGGGATCGACTGCGCGCCGCGCCGGTTGAGCAGCCCGATCATGCGGTTGTCGAGGTCCGGCAGCTCGCGCACCACCACGTCCGCGATGGGGGCGGCCTCGAGCGTGGTCTCCGGCATCAGGGCGACGCCGCCGCCGTGCAGGATCAGCCGCTGGACGACGATCGAGTCGTCGGTCGAGTGGCGCACCTTCGGCACGAAGCCGGCCCGTCGGGCGCTGCTGAGCAGGTTCGCCCGGCAGCGTTCGCAGCCCGCGATCCACGACTCCTCCGCGAGATCGCCGAGGGTCAGGGACGGATCGTGGGCCCGCGGGTGATCGCGCGGCAGCACCGCCATCACCCGGTCCTCCATCAGCGGGGTCCACTCCAGGGTGCCCTCGTCGCCGATGTCGCTGCAGGGGTAGCGGAACACCAGGGCGAGATCGAGGTCCCCTTCGCGGACGGCCGGGACCGCGTCCGGCGGCTCGAGCTCGTCGAAGGTGACCTCGAGGTCGGGGGCGGTCTCGGTCAGGCGCGCGAGCACCGGCGGCAGCAGCACCGCGGCGGCGGAGGGGAACGTCCCGAACTTCACGGTGCCGCGGCGCAGCGCCGTGAGGTCCGCCAGCTCCTCCTCGGCCGCGTGCATCTGGGCCGCGATCGCCTCGGCGTGCGCGGCGAGGCGGCCGCCGGCCTCGGTGGGGGTGATCCCGGAGGAGGAGCGCAGCAGCAGCTGGGTGCCGACCTCCTTCTCCAGCGCGGCGAGGTGCTGGGACACCGCGGGCTGGGTCCATCCCAGCTCGCGGGCGCCGGCACCGATCGAGCCGTTGCGCACCACGGTGCGGAAGATGAGAAGTCGACGAGGATCCATGCCGTCCATTCTAGACGCCGGTGGCAAGCCCTGCTTATGGGTTGGGACACCCTGCTCAGATCCCCTGGACCTGGACGGTCCAGATCCTCAGGACCCAGGACGGAGCGCGAGGAGCCAGAGGAGCCCGAGGGGTCGGGAATCAGCGCCCTGCCGCGGCCGGCTCGCCCGGATAGGTGCCGAGGGACCACAGGTTCCCCTCCGGATCAGCGAGGGTGAGCTCCCGCCCGCCGTGGTCCCTGTTCTGCAGCGGCTGGACGATCCGGGCTCCCGAGCGCTCTGCCTGGGCGCGGGTCAGCAGGGCGTCGAGGCCGGCGTCGTCGAGGACCAGGTAGGCGCCCAGCGTCCCGGGCTCGCGCTGGTACTCCGCGCCCGGCCGATGGGTCCCGAGCATGACGGCGCCGCCGCCGGGCCAGTCCAGCTGGGCGTGCGCGATCGTGTCGCCCTCCCCGGGGACGACGAGGGTCTCGACGAAGCCGAGCACGTCGCACAGGAAGCGGATCTCGGCGCGGGCGTCGTGGGCCTGGAAGGCGACGTAGACGCGGGTCGAAGGCGTGGGGCCGGTCGTGATGTCCATGCCTCAATCCTGCGCGGTGCCGTGCCCTCCCGCTTGAAGGTTTCGGCGTTCCTCCCGGATCCACGCGCTGGGGGCTGCTCCCGTGAATCGCCGGAACTCTCGGGTGAGATGGGCGTGATCGGCATATCCGGCATCGGCGGCGATGCCGGCGAGATCAGGGGTGCGATCCGCGTGGACGGTCCCGGCGATCGTCGCGAGCGCCGCCTCGAAGCGGGCCAGTCGGGCCGCGCTCTTCACTCCGAGCCCGAACTCCCCGGTGAACTCGGTGCGCAGTTGCCGCGGGGACAGCGCCACGTGGCCCGCGAGAGCGTCCATTTGGATCCGTCCCTCGCTGGCGAGCACGAGGCGCCACGCCTCGGCCACCTCAGCGCGGACGTGCCCGGCGCCCGAGGACGGGGCGGCGCACCAGGAGCGGAATGTGCGGGCGATCCGCTCGGCGCGCTCCGGCCACCCGGAGGACTCCCCGACCTGCTCCCACAGGTCACGTCCGGATCGACCGAGCACCTCGGTGCCGTCGAATCCGCCGACGAGATCCGCCGCGCGCACCCCGAACAGGGCCCGTGCCGCGAGCGGATCGACCTGCAGCTGGATGCCTTCCTGGCGGGTGGGCTGCTCGATGAGGATCGGCGCGGTGTGCATGCCCGCCAGGACCAGGTCGGCGCGGAATCCGGCCGGCGACCCCAGTGCGCCCTCCTCCCAGGCGCCGAAGACGGGTCCGTCGAGGCTGACGATCATGGTGAGGGTGGTGCTCGGCAGGCCGTGGTGCACGCCCGGTTCCAGGCCTCGGGCACGGTAGGCGGATCCGCTGCGGAGACCGGGCATCGCACCGGGCGCCACTCTCGCGAACTCGAGCGTGGCGGGCCGCGCGGCATGATCGCTCACCGTCCCAGGATCACGCCGGTCCCCGTGAACGGCAAGGGGCTGTCGACCCCCGGGCCGCCCGGCGCGCCGGGCCCCCGCCCTCAGGCCGGATCCAGCCCCAGGTTCTCCCGCAGGGTGGAACCCGCGTAGTCGGCGGGATAGGCGCCGCGTTCCTGCAGGCGGGGGACGAGGTGATCGACGATGTCGTCGAGCCCCGAGGGGATCAGCCACGGGGTGATGTTCAAGCCGTCGATCGCCCCCAGACGCGCGAACTCCACGAGGCGATCGGCGACCGCGTCGTAGCTGCCGGTGAAGGTGCCCCGGCGCGCCCCGGCCTTGACCCGGGCGAACTCCAGGATCGACTGCCCCTTCGCGGCGGCCTCCTCCCGCCAGGCGCGGGTGAGCTCCTCGGCCTTCGCGAACTGGAACCCGGCCCCGCGGGTCACCCCGGATTCGGACACCTCCGGGGCCACGTCCGGCAGCGGCCCGTCGGGGTCGAAGGCGGAGAGGTCCCGGCCCCAGTACTGCTCGAGCAGGGCGATCGCCTGCTCGGGGCCGACCTGCAGGTCCCGCACCCATCGCACCTTCTCCTCGGCCTCCGCCTCGGTGGGGGCGAGGATGATCTCCGCTCCGGGCAGGATCTTCACGGCGGCCGGGTCGCGACCTGCGGCGACCACGCGCCCGGTCACGCTGCGGCGGAAATCGACCGCCGCCTCGAGGGTGCCGTGCGGGGAGAAGACGACGTCGGCCGTGCGGGCGGCGAAGTCCTGCCCTGCGGGGGAGGCCCCGGCCTGGAACAGCACCGGCCGGCCCTGCGCCGAGCGGGGCAGATCGCCCTGTGCCCGCACCGAGTAGTGGGCGCCGTCGTGGTCGATCGTCTCTCCGCCCCAGTACTGCTCGGCCACGCGCACGAAGGCCTCGGCGTGGACGTACCTGTCGGCGTGGTCGAGGTAGCCGCCGCGGCGGAAGTTCTCCCCGGTCCAGGCGTTGTCGGTGGTCACGATGTTCCACCCGGCGCGGCCGGCGGAGAGCAGGTCGAGGGTCTGCAGGCGGCGGGCGAGATCCACCGGGTCGTTGTAGGTGGTGTTCTGCGTGGCCACCAGCCCGATCTTCTCGGTGACCGCTGCCAGCGCCGCGAGCAGGGTCTGGGCATCGGGACGTCCGGCCACGTCGAGCTCGAAGGGCACTCCGCGGTGCTCGCGCAGCCGCAGGCCCTCACCCAGGAAGAAGGCCGCGAACTTCCCGCGCTCGGCGGTGCGGACCAGGGAGTCGAAGGACTCCCAGGCCACCTGGTCGCCGCTGTCCGGCAGGCGCCAGATGGTCGAGGAGTTCACGCCCTGGAAGAAGGCGCCGAAGGCGAGCTGCCCGGTGGGGGTGTGGTCGGGGTGGATCGGGTGTGCGGCGGGCCCGGTCGCCAGTGCGGCCGCCTCGGCGGAGAGCGCGGCGTCGGGGAGGGCCGGGGTCGAGGTGGAACTCATGCGGGCTCCTTGCTGCTCAGGCGCGCGCGATCGGAGCGGCGCGCCGGGTCGAGGTCGAAGAGGGCGGGTGCGAGGCCGAACCGCTCGCGCAGGCTGGTCCCGGGCTGCGGGGCGGGGGCGATCAGGCCCTGTGTGTGCAGGCCGGCGGCGAGCTCGGCGACCGTGCCCAGCGGGTCGGTCTCGAGATCCAGTCCCACCAGCCGCACGAGGCGCACGGCCCTGCTCCCGCCGACGACGCCCGCCTCGCTGGTGGCCTCGCGGATCCGTGCGGCCAGCTGTTCGGGGCGGGCGCCGCCGGAGATGTCGAGGTCCAGGGCACGCCCGTCGGCCAGCTCGGTGGCGGCGCGCTCGCCGGCCGCTGCCCGGTCGGTGTCGGCCACGAGCACCGGGAGCAGGCCCTGCGGGGAGCGCGGGGTGATCGCGGGCCCGCGCACGGCGAAGGTCTCGCCGGTGAAGTCGGCGTACTGCAGGCGGGCGGCGTCGACGTACACGCCGTGCTCGACGTCGCGCACCACCGCGTCGGGCGCCCAGGAGTCCCAGAGCAGGCGGGAGGCCTCGAGCACGTCGGCCGCCTCGCGGGCGGTGGCCTGCAGGCCGAGGGTGGAGCGCCCGACGGCCGCCGGCACGGCGGGGTCGGTCTCGGCCGTCAGCAGCCAGCCGGCGCGGCCGTGGGAGAGGTGATCGAGGCTCATCAGCTGCGTGGCCAGGTGGAACGGTTCGACGTAGACGGCGTCGGTGCGGGGCAGCAGAGCGATGTCGTCGGTCACCGGCGCCAGGTGGGAGGCGACGTGGATCGGGTGCAGCCCGCCGTCGCTGAGGGTCAGGGCGCCGATGCCGGCGGCTTCGAGCCCCTGGGCGAGATCGGCGAGGCCGGCCAGCAGGGCGGGGTCCGTGACCAGGTCGACCGCAAGCACCGGCGGGGTCGACGCGGCGGAGTGGGATGTCGTGGTGCTCACGGATTCTCCTGGGTGTGGGCGCGGGATGCGGGGAGGGCTTCCTCGGTCAGGTTCCAGCGCTCGAGGACCTGGCCGTAGACGCCGTTGTCGATCAGGGCGTTCAGCGCCGCGGCGTAGGGGCCGACGAGGCCGCTGCCGGCGGGGAAGGTGGCGGCGACCAGCGTCTCGTCGGGCCAGCCGGCGTTGATCTTGCCCTGCACCTCGACGTCGTCTCGGCGTGCGGTGATGAACGACAGCGAGGGGAAGGGGGAGAGGTAGCCGTCCACCCGACCGGCCCCGAGAGCCAGCAGCGTGTCGGCGTTGGTGGAGTAGTTCTTCAGCTGGGCCGGCTCCTTGCCGGCGGCCTCCAGCTCGGCGTTCCAGTCGATGAGGATCTGTTCCTGATTGGTCGCGTTGCCGACGGCGATGATCCGGCCGCTGAGCGAGTCGGCGTCCTCCAGGTAGAAGTCGGCGTCCGCCTGCGCCAGGAACGCCATGTACGCGGCGCGATAGGAGGCGAAGTCGAACTTCTTCAGGCGCTGAGCGTTGATGCCGATATTGGCGTGGACCACGTCGAAGTCCCCGGCTTCGAGCTTCATCGGCCAGTTCTCCCAGGTGGTCAGCTTGAGCTGGAACTCGAGGCCGAGGGTGTCGGCCACGATCCGGGCGATGTCGATCTCGGAGCCGATGTAGGTCTCGTTGTCGTCCGCCAGGAACGACAGCGGCGCTGAACTGGTGCCGTTGATGCCCACCCGCAGCACACCGGACTCGGCGATCTCGGCCGGCAGCAGGGCGGCGACCTCCTCGTTCTTCTCCGCGCGGATGAGCTCCTGATCGCCGGAGGTGTCCAGGGCGGGACCGTCATCGCCCCCGCCGTCGGAGGCCCCGGATCCGTCTGCGGAGGCCGCGGGGACCGGGTCGGAGCAGGCGGCGAGCAGGGAGGCGGGCAGCAGCAGGCCGGAGGCCGTCAGGGTGCGGCGAGTGAGCAGGCGTGGGGTCATCGGGGGTCCTCGAGAAGAGTGCTGGGCGGGAAGGGGGCGGCCGACGGGGCGGGCGCGGGACGGGCCGACGGGACGGTCGACGAATCGGTCGCGTCGGGCGCCGCCGCGGCGGCCCTCCCCTCGGTGGGCGGTGCCGCTGCGGCACGGACGTGGTCGGGCGCCGTCGCGTCGTCGGGCGAGATGCTGGGCGACGGCGTCGGCCCTCCGGGGCGCACGCGCTGGAGGAAGGTGCGGGTGCGCTCCTGGGCGGGGTGGTCGATGACCTGGGCGGGCGGACCCTGCTCGACGATCACGCCGTGGTCCATGAACACGACCGTGTCGGCGACGTCGCGGGCGAAGGAGACCTCGTGGGTGACGATCACCAGCGTCGTGCCGGCCCGGGCGAGTGATCGGATCACCGCGAGCACCTCCTCGACCAGCTCGGGGTCCAGGGCGCTGGTGGGCTCGTCGAACAGCAGCACCGTCGGGTCCAGCGCCAGCGCCCGGGCGATCGCCACGCGCTGCTGCTGACCGCCGGAGAGCTGGCGAGGATAGGCGCCGGCCTTCTCGGCCAGTCCCACCAGCTCGAGCAGCTCCCGGGCCCGGGCCTCGGCCCGGCGCCGAGGCGTGCCCAGCGCGCGGCGCGGGGCCTCCGCGACGTTCTGCAGCGCCGTCATGTGCCCGAACAGGTTGAAGGCCTGGAAGACCATGCCGATCGTGGTGCGCTGCTGCAGCACTTCGCGCTCGGGCAGCTCGTGCAGCAGGTCGCCGTCGCGGCGGTACCCGATCACCTCGCCGTCCACGCTGATGAGTCCGCGGCCGACGGGTTCGAGATGGTTGATCGTGCGCAGCAGCGTCGACTTGCCGGAGCCGGAGGGGCCCAGGATCGCGGTGACCGAGCCGGGGCGGAGGGTCAGATCGATCCCGCGCAGCACCTCGAGGTCGCCGAAGGACTTGTGCACGTCGCGGATCTCGACCAGCCCGGCGCGCGGCGGGCGCGTGTGCGTCGCCGGTCCGAGGCTCTCGGGTGCTCCGGAAGCGTCCGGGGGTCCCGCATCGTGCGGGGACCTCGAATCGTGCGGGGAACCCGAAGCATCCGCGGATCCGGAAGCATCCGGGGATCTGGACGGATCTCGCTTCCCGGGGGCCGCGGGCGGGCGGGGCTCCGGGGGCTCCGCCGGGCTGCTGCTGCGACCGACGGTGCGGCGCAGGGAATCCAGGAGGGTCATGCGAGGGCTCCCTTCGGGGTGGGGCGGTGACGGGTCAGGCGGGCGCGCAGGCTCTGCAGCGGCGTCGGCGGCAGATTCCGCACGGCGCCCTTGGCGTAGTGGCGCTCGATGTAGTACTGCCCGATCGAGAGCAGCGAGGTGATCACGACGTACCAGAGGGTCGCGACCAGCAGCATCGGCAGCACCTGCTGGGTGCGCCCATAGATCAGCTGGACGGTGAAGAACAGCTCCGCGTGGGCGAGCACGTACACGATCGAGGTGCCCTTGACCAGGCCGATGATCTCGTTGAACGCGGTGGGCAGGATCGCCCGCATCGCCTGCGGCATCACGATCCGCAGGGATCGGTCGCGGGCCGGGATGCCCAGGGCGCTGGCGGCCTCCAGCTGCCCCTGGTCCACCGACAGGATCCCGCCGCGGATCAGCTCCGCCGCGTAGGCCGCCTGGTGCAGTCCCAGGCCCAGGGTCGCCGCCAGCATCGGGGTCATCAGAGTGCTGGTGCGGGCGTCGAGCAGGGTCACGTCCGTCAGCGGGATGCCGAGCGTGATGCGCTCGTAGAGGTAGCCGAGGTTGTACCACAGCAGCAGCTGCACCAGCAGGGGCGTGGAGCGGAAGATCCAGGAGAACGTCCAGCTCACCCCCGAGATCAGCCCGGAGGGGGACAGGCGCATCAGGGCGAGGACGAGGCCCAGGGAGAAGCCGAGCACACCGGAGAGCGCGGTGAGCTTCAGCGTCTCCAGCAGGCCGCGGAGGATCGATTCGGCCAGGAACCACTGGGCCACCACGCCCCACTCCCAGCGCGGGTTGGTCACGAAGGAGTAGGCGACCGCGGCGACGACCAGGCCCACGACCACGGCGAGCACTGTACGACCGGGGTGCCGGGCCGGCACCACCCGCAGCCGGGAGAGGTCCTCCCGCTCGGCGGTCGAGGGCGGGCACGGCATCGCGGCGGCTCCCGTCGCCGAGGCGTGCTCGGGGGCCGGAGCGGCCGGGGGCACGTGGCGTGCGGTCTCGGTGGAGACGGCGGAGGGGGTCATGGGCGATGCCTTCCGTGACAGTGCATGAACGCCGGGGCGGTCCCGGCTTGCACGGCCCGACGGTATAAGCGAAGCTAATGAAGATGCAAGGTGGACGCTATGGGCGGTCACAGTGCGACACAGAATCTCGTCAGAAGGGATCCACCGGATGAACTTCCCGGTCAGGACCGCGGGCACCCGTCTCGTCATCGTCGGCGGAGGGCCGCGCGCGATCGGCGTGCTCGAACGCCTCGCCGCCCGTGCCGCCCTGCCCGAACAGGCCGCTCGTCTGGAGGGTGCTCCGCTGCACGTGGACATCGTCGACCCGCACATGCCGGGTGCCGGGAGGATCTGGCGCGCCGTCGAGAGCCCCCTGCTGCTGATGAACTCCCGCGCCGCCGACGTCTCGATCTTCACCGACGACACCGTGGAGATCGACGGCCCCGTCGTCGCCGGCCCCTCGCTCGCCGAATGGGCCGCCGGGATCCGGGAGGGCACTCTCACCGCCCCCACCGCCGGCACCGCCCGTCTGGCGGAGATCGAGGCGATCGGGCCCACCAGCTTCGCCGGCCGCCGCGTCCAGGCCCTCTACCTCGAATGGTTCCTCGGCCAGGTGCTCGCCGCCCTGCCCGCGACGGTCACCGTCACCGTGCACCGCACCACCGCCACTGCCGTGCATCGCGCCACCGCCACTGCCGTGCACCGCACCACCGCCACTGCCGTGCATAGCGCCCCCGACGCCACCGCCGCCACGCATCGCGCCGCCGCCACCACCGTGCCCCGCGCCGACGACAGCGCGGGATGGAGCGTCGAGCTCGACGACCGCGCGCCCCTGCCGGCGGACCTGCTGGTCCTGGCCGCCGGACACACCGACGCCCGCCCCTCGCCCGCCCGCCACGAGCTGGCAGCCTTCGCCCGTCGCCACGGCGGCGCATATCTTCCGCCCTCGCAGGCCGGCGACGCCCACCTCGACCAGCTCGCCGCGGGCCAGGAGACCATCGTGCGCGGCATGGGGCTGGGCTTCATCGATCTCATGGCCCTGCTCACCGAGGGCCGCGGCGGCAGCTTCGAGACCGATCCGCTGCCCGGGGAGACCGACCGCCTGCGCTACCTCCCCTCCGGTCGCGAACCCCACCTGCACGTCGGCTCCCGCCGCGGCGTGCCCTACCACTCCAAGGTGCGCGACGAGGGGGAGCCCACGTCCCTGGGCGAGCTCGTCCACGTCACCGCCTCGGCGCTGCGGGAGCGCGAGGACTCGGACGGTCGCCTCGACCTCCGCACCGACGTCGTGCCCCTGATCGCCGCCGAGATCGCCCACTGGGTCCCCGACGCGCCCGTCGCCGCACCCGGCCAGGAGCCGCTGGCCTGGCTGGACGACCCTCTCGCCGGGCTGGCCGACTCGCGGGCATCGCTCGACCCTGACGCCGCATCGCAGGCGGCCCGAGATGCAGTCGTCCGCCACATCGAGGACGACCTGCGCGAGCGCACCCAGGGAGATGTCACCTCCGCCCGGATGCTGTTCCAGCTGCTGCTGCGCCTGCACGGGGTCCTCGTCGACCAGCTGCCCACCACGCGGCTGCGCGAGAGCTCCCGCGGCGACCACCCGCGCTGGTGGCATTCGCTGTTCAGCTTCGTCGACTCGGGCCCGCCCCCACATCGCCTGCACCAGCTGCTCGCCCTCGAGCGCGCCGGGGTGGTCTCCTTCCTCGGGCCCCGCACGGTGGTGACGGCCGACGACGCCACCGGTCGCTTCGTCGCCCGCGGGGGCGTCGGCACCGAGGTCGAGGCCACGGCGCTGGTCGACGCCTTCCTGCCCGAATCCTCGCTGGCGGAGTCCACCAACCCGCTGCTGCGCCATCTCGTCGCCGGGGGAGCGGCCGCGGTGGGGCGGGAATCGGCGGCTGCCGCAGGCAAGCTCGAGATCGACGCCGGATCCCGCGTGATCGCCCCCGACGGCACGATCCACGACACGCTGTGGGCCGTCGGCCCTTGGACCTCCGAGCTGCCGATCGGCGCCTTCGCCCGGCCCCGCACCAACGCGCCCTGCCACCGGCGCAACGACGCCCTCGCCCGGGACGTGCTGGAGAGCGCCCTCACCCGGTGGGAGGCGTCCCGTCGCCCCGTCGGCGTCGGTCGCGAGCACGACGGGGCTGAGGGGACGACCGACGGGAGCGCGGCAGCGGCGCGCTCCTGGCACGGGGCGCCCGCGGGCAGGGAGCCGGGCCCGCGCCACGCGGCGCGGGCGCTGCGCCTCGGGGTCCTCGGGCCCGGCAGGATCGGCAGCGCACTCGCCCGGACCGCACTCCGCGCGGGGATGGAGGTACGGGTCGCCGGACGCGCCCCGGCGCCCGTGCTCGCCGCGAAGCTGCCCGGAGCCGCGCCGGCCGCGCCGGCGGATCTCGCGGCGGACTGCGACATCGTTCTGCTCACGGTGCCGCTGCACGTGGCGCTCCAGCTCGACCCGCAGGCCCTGCGCGGCGCGATCGTCGTCGATGCCACCAACCCGTGGGGCGAGGAGGACGCGGCGGCGATCGCCGAGGCGCGCATCGCCCTGGGTGATCAGCGCGGCGCCCTGTCCACGAGCGAGCTGGTCGCCGCGCACCTCGACGCCTCCCGGGTGGTAAAGACGCTCAACCACATCGGGTACCACGACGTCGAGGACCAGGGCCGGGGCAGCGGGGACCCCGGACGACGAGCCGTGGCAGTGGCCGCGGACGATCCTCTCGCGGCCGAGGCCGTCGGCGTTCTGCTGCACCGGCTCGGGTACGACGGGGAGATGATCGGCTCCCTCGCCGACGGCCGCCATGTCGAGCCCGGCGCGGGACTGTTCGCCGGCTGGAGAACCCGCACGGAGCTCCACGAGCGTCGCCGGGAGCTGGTGCGGGTGGGGTGAACGCCGGCGATGCCGGATCGGGTGAAGTGCAGGGCGGTTGCGGCCCGGCGCGTCTACCCTGGAGTCAGTGTGAGGCTTGGTGGTGCCGCGGGTGTCGCGGTGGTTGGATCCTTTCCATCCGGTGATTGGCTCTTAGCCTGGCTGCCGCTCCGTGTTGAGCTGGCCTGCATGGGTATTGCCGTCGCCGGGTGGGAAGGACCGGCCGGCGTGACTTGATAGGAGCGTGCAGCTGCCCCACTGAGGTTTGTCCGCCGACCGGCCCGACCGTTCGACCCCACTCGAATACAAGGGAGGCAGTCGCCATGGTGGTCCTGATCGGCGCTGACGTCCACAAGAACTCGCACACCTTCGTCGCGGTCGACGCGGCGGGCAAGCAGATCGGGCAGATCACGGTCCGCGCGACTCACAGCGGTCACGAGAACGCATATCGCTGGGCCCGGAAGAGCTTCATCGAGCAGGATCGTCGGTGGGGGCTGGAGGATTGCCGCCACCTCACCGGTCTGCTCGAACGCGACCTCCTCGCCCACGCAGAGCCCGTGGTCAGAGTTCCGGCGAAGCTGATGGCTCGCCAACGCGCCGCAGCGCGCACCCGCGGGAAGTCCGACCCGATCGATGCTCTCGCCGTCGCTCGTGCGCTGGCCAGGGAAGAGGATCTTCCCATCGCGTTCACCGATGAGCAGGCACGAGAGATCAAGCTGGTCCTGGCCCGTCGTGAGGACCTGGTCGCGGAGCGGACCCGGGTGATCAACCGCCTGCGCTGGCACCTGCACGAACTTGATCCTGAAGTCGATCCGGCACCGCGCGCGCTGACTCATCGACCGGCCCAGGAACAGGTGCGGGGCGTGATCGAGACGAGCGAGGGGATCGTCGCGGAGATCGCAGGCATGGTCCTTGCCGATCTTGAACGGCTCTGCCACTCGATCAGCGAGCTCGATGCGCGGCTGCGTGCCATGGTCCGGGAGGTGGAGCCGGTCCTACTGGAGATCCCTGGCTGCGCGGAGTTGTCGGCCGCGAAGATCATCGCCGAGACCGCGGGGATCGAACGGTTCGCGAACGACGGGAAGTACGCGATGTTCGCCGGCTGCGCTCCGATCCCGGTCTGGTCAGGCAAGACCGAGGGAAGGGTCCGTCTGAACAGGGGCGGGAATCGTCAGTTGAACTGCGCGATTCACCGTATCGCCTTGACCCAGATTCGCCTCGAGGGGCCCGGCAAGGACTACTACGAACGACTCCGAGAACAGGGAAAGACCGTGATGGAAGCACTCCGCTGTCTCAAGAATGCCATCGCCCGCCGCATCTGGCGCACTCTCACCCACGCCCACGCCGAAGCCCTCGCCAACACCCCGATTCCACTGAACCCCACCTCAACGACTTGCGTCCGGCAAGCCGCTTGACATAGGAGATACCCATGAGCATCTTCGGGGGGAAGGACGGCCGCGGCCCGGGTGGGGACCCGTCCTGGCTGGGCGGCACGGACCGTGACGGGTCGAGCGGGACGAACTGGTCCTCCGACTTCGGCGCGGAGGACTCCGCGGCGCAGGGCACATCCGACGGCGGATCCCGCACGGATTCGGACTTCGGCGGCGGCTCGGATGTCGGGGGCGGCTCGGACGTCGGGGACGGCACGCGGTCCGGCGGCGACGCCGGAACAGAAGCGCCCAGCTACCAGGCACCGCGGTTCGGGGACGGCCGCGGTGAGGGAGCGAACGGTCGCGGCGGTGACCAGGAAGTCGACTTCGCCTCCGGTTCCCCCGGGACGGAGGAGTCAGAGGGAGGTGGCGGATCCAGCAAGGGGATCGGGGCGAAGATCCTCGGCGTGCTGGGCTCGCTCGTCGGCCTGATCATCGCCGTGGTCGTCGCCTACCAGGTGGGGATCGACGTCTTGTGGCTCCTCATCTTCGGCGCCATCCCGCTGGTCAGCCGGGCGGCTCGCGCCTTCCGGGGCGGCGGACAGCGCTGAGGCGGGGTCCGCCGGCCCCGCTGCACCGGGTCCCGCGCCCGCTGGCCGTGTTTTCCTGATCGAGAGTGCTGTTTCGGGCGCCTCAACAGCACGTGAGGCGCCCGAAACTGCACTCTCGGATCACGCTGCTTCTCAGTCGGCGTCGGCGAGGCGGTACGTCGAGCCGTCGGCCGACCGCGTGAGCACCCCGGCATCGACCGCATCCCGCCGCACCAGGGCGACATCCCGCGCGAACATCGCGATCGCCGCGTTCAACTCCGCTTCGCTGAGCGTGCGTCCGCGACCCGCGCGCTCGAAGACCAGGCGCGCGATGCGGCCGCAGACCTCGCGGCTCTCCTCGGTCTTCTGCGGGATCTCCGGGAGCCGAGGCACCTCCAGGATCGCCTCTCCGGAGCGCAGCAGGGCCAGCACCTCGGCGCTGTCGCGCAGCGCGGCCGCGTCGACCTCCCCGTCGTCGTCGATCCAGTCCAGGCGCGAGAGCGGCCCGCGCACCGCCGGATCCTCCGACGCCCCGGAGCCGGAGAGCATCGCCCCCAGCCCCCGGCGGAGCTTGGGCGCGGCGAGCAGCGCGCACAGCATGTGGGCGCGGCTCAGGGCGGACGGCAGATCGCGGGGCGTGGGCATCGTCGGGAGTGCTTTCGTCGTCGGGAGCGGGATGGCGTCAGCCTGTCATGGCTGCCGGCAGAACGAGAGCTTCCGAAATGCCCCGAGGAGAGAGGGGCACTGACAGGGCGTCCCTCCCCGGCCGGGCCGGTGCGAGGATGGCCGGGGCGGGCGATGATCGCCCGAGCCCCGACGCCAGGAGGAACGTCCCATGGACTATGTGAAGCTCGGCGGCACCGGACTTGATGTCTCGCGGCTCTGCCTGGGAACGATGGGGTTCGGCGACCGTGAGCGGTGGATCCATCAGTGGGTCCTCGACGAGGGCGCGTCCCGACCGGTCATCAAGCACGCTCTCGACGCGGGCATCAACTTCTTCGACACCGCGAACGTGTATTCGCTGGGACGCAGCGAGGAGATCGTCGGCAAGGCCCTGGTCGACTACGCCCGGCGCGAGGAGATCGTGCTGGCCACCAAGGTGCACGGCCGCATGCATGATGGCCCCAACGGCCAGGGACTGTCCCGCAAGGCGATCCTGGCGGAGGTCGAGGACAGCCTGCGCCGCCTGGGCACCGACTACATCGACCTCTACATCATCCACCGCTGGGACTATTCGGTCCCGATCGAGGAGACGATGCGGGCGCTGGACGATGTGGTGCGCTCGGGCAAGGTGCGCTACATCGGCGCCTCGGCCATGTTCGCGTGGCAGTTCCTCCAGGCCCAGCACGTCGCCGAGGTCAACGGCTGGACGACGTTCGTCTCCATGCAGAACCACTACAACCTCCTGTACCGCGAGGAGGAGCGCGAGATGATGCCGCTGCTGCGCGAGCTCGGCGTCGCCTCGACCCCGTACAGCCCGCTCGCCGCCGGTCGCCTGACCCGCGACTGGGAGGCCGACACCGAGTGGGCCCGCACCGACCGCACCGCGACGGCGAAATACGACTCCACCCAGGACACCGACCGGGAGATCGTCCGGCAGGTCGCCCGCATCGCCGAGCAGCGCGGCGTGGAGCGCGTGCAGGTGGCCCTGGCCTGGCTGCTCGCGAAGGATCCGGTGGTCTCCCCGATCGTCGGCGCCACGAAGACCGGCCACATCGACGCCGCCCTCGGCGCGCTCGATCTCGAGCTGACCGGTGAGGAGCTCACCGCGCTCGAGGCTCCTTATGTCCCGCACCGCGTGGTCGGCGCGGCCTGACCGGGGGAGTCGACGGTCGGGACGCATTCCACGACAAGGCCTCGCTGAGCGCGCTCCGCAGCCCTTCGCTCCGCAGCCCTGCGCTCCGCGGCCCGGCGCTCCGCGGCCCGGCGCGGCACGCAGGGGAGCCGCTGTTCAGGCGAAGGGTCGGGAGACCTCGTCGAGGACGGTGATCTCCGCGGCGGACAGCACGAGGGACGGCGCGGCGATCAGCGCGGGCACCTGCTCGGCACCGGAGGCGATCGATGCTGTGACGCCCTTGGCGAGCAACCACGCCAGGGCCACGCTGGTGATCTCCGCGCCGTGCGGTCTCGAACCATTCGCGCATGCGTTCCGGGGAGAAGTTCGACAGGGCGATGTGGCGCACACGGTCGGAAGCGACGAGTCCGTCGGCGGTGCGCACCTGATCGGCGATCGCCACGGACTCGTCATCGAAATGCAGGTAGTACAGGTCGATCAGATCGGTCTGCAGGCGTTGCAGCGACTCCGACAGTGCGGCCTCCACGGTCGCGGCCTCCAATCCCCTCCGGTCCGGCTTCGACCCCACCTTCGTGGCGATGACCAGCTGATCGCGGTTCCCGCGCTCGGCCATCCACTCGCCCAGGACCGTCTCCGACTCGCCGCCGGAGTGCCCCTCGACGCAGGCCGAGTAGCCGTCGGCCGTGTCGATGAAGTTGCCTCCCGCAGCGACGTAGGCGTCGAGCACGGCGAAGGCCCAGGTCGTGACGGCCGGTGCGACATCTGATAAAAGATGTGCACAACAGAGTTGGGCACAATCATATTGTGTGGCATGATGACACCATGACGACCACGGACGAGATGGTGTGCTTCTCCCTCTACGCCGCCTCGCGTGCCACCACCCAGGCGTACCGGGCGTTGCTGGAGCCCTGGGGCCTCACCTACGGCCAGTACCTCGTGCTGGTGGTGCTGTGGGGCGAGGGCGAGCAGAGCGTCTCGGCGCTGGGGGAAGCTCTTCAGCTGGACTCCGGCACCCTGTCCCCGATGCTGCGACGGATGGAGCGGGCCGAGGTGGTCGAGCGTCGTCGCGGCGGCACGGACGAGCGCGTGGTGACCGTCTCGCTCACCGAGCACGGCGATCAGCTGCGCGAGCAGCTCTCGCACGTTCCTGCCTGCATCGCGGACGGCACCGGGCTCCGCGACATCGAGGCGGCCCGCGAGCTGATCGCCACCCTGCAGGAGCTCACCCGCACGATGCATGCGGTCGTCCCACCCGACCTCCCCGGCGGACCCGCCGGGGCCACCGGCCGACCCTCGTCGGCGCCAGCGAAGGAGACATCATGAAGACTCTCTACACCGCAGAATCCCTCTCCACCGGCTCCGGCCGCGATGGTCATGTGCGCACCGTGGAAGGCGCCGTCGACCTCGACATGGCGACGCCGACGGCGATGGGCGGCTCCGGCGGCGGCGCCAACCCCGAGCAGCTGTTCGCGGCCGGCTACGCCGCCTGCTTCCACTCCGCACTGACCCTGGTGGCGGGCCGGGCGAAAGCCGACGTCACCGATTCCACCGTCGGAGCCCGCGTGCACATCGGGCCCGACGACACGGGTGGCTTCCAGCTGGCCGTCGAGCTCGAGGTCGTGATCCCGAACCTGCCTCAGCAGACGGCTCAGGAGCTCGCCGATGCCGCGCACGAGGTGTGCCCGTACTCCAATGCGACCCGCGGCAACATCGAGGTCACCGTCAGCGTCTCGGACGACTGATCGCTGCTCAGCGGCGCCGGGCCCGGATCAGGTGTCGCGTGGAGTGGGCGACGAATGCGCCCTCGCGGCGGATGATCTCGTCCAGCGCCAGCAGCTGCTCCCGATAGCGGTCGATCTCGAAACCCGGCACCCACCACACGCACTTGCGCAGGATCCATACGACCGCACCGACGTCGAAGAACTCCATCCGCAGCCGTGCCGTGCGCAGCTCGACGACCTCGAGCCCGGCTGCCTCCGCGGCGGACACCTCGTCGTCCGGGTGGCGGCCCCGCCGCTGCTGGTCGGTAGTCGGGCCGACGAACCGCTCGATCAGCGAGAAGGCGGACTCGGGGCCGACGTGCTGGGCCAGGTACTGCCCGCCGGGTGCCAACACGCGGGCGATCTCCGCCCAGTCGGGACGCACCGGATGCCGTGAGGTGACGAGATCCGCGGCGCCGTCCGGCAACGGGATCGGCGTCCCGGTCAGGACTTCGTGGACCTCCACGCCGCGCGGGCCCAGCAGATGCCGGGCCCGCGCGGCGTTGGGCGGCCACCCCTCGGTGGCGTGCTGTTCGGTGGCCAGCTGCGGGCACCGCGCGAGCACCTCCCCGCCGCCGGTGTCGAGGTCGATCGCCACCTCAGCGGCCGCCACGGCTCGCGCGAGCTGCCCCGCGTATCCCCAGGTCGGGCGCTCCTCAGTGGCGCGACCGTCGAGGAAGCCGAAGCCCCACCCGTCGACGTCGGCGGTCGTGGCCTCGGTGATCAGTTCCTGAGCGGTGCGCATAGGACCCATCGTGGCGTCCGACGTCCGCAGGGGCCAGGTGAATTCGCCGCGCGGTCCACCACCCTGTGCAGCACTCGACATCCCGGCAGGTGCTGGATCGCGGGACGGTAGGCTCTGGCCAGAAGCGAGGCGAGGAATCGCCCGCGGATCCCTGGGCATCGCCGGCCGCACCAGGACCATGATCGCTCGCGGGCTCGGACCGGAATCGTAGCTGCGGAGACCTTCCCGCGCATGACCGTCTTGGGACGCGAAAGGAGCAGGATGACTCCGATGCTCTCCGTCGACCGAGGCGTCTCATGAGCGGCCTCACGACCGTACTGTTCATCGTGGCCGGCATCCTGCTGCTGACGGCCCTGGTCTCCCTGTATCTGTCGAACGTGACGTTCAGGAAGAGCCGGGGAGTCTCCCGCTGGGTGATCTACCTCAGCTCCGCCGGCCTCCTGGTCGCGGTCGCCGCGGTGCTGACCGCTCTGTGATCCGCCCGGCGGTCGCCGGCGGCCCGTCTCCGTCCTCGGCCGGTCAGGTCAGAGCGCGGCCGACGGCATCCCCAGCGCAGCCCGGATCCGCTGCACACCGTCGCCGAGGTTCATGGTCGCGGTGTCGAGCACGAGATCGGCGCTGATCAGAGGCATCTCGTCGGCCCACCGCGCGTGCACGTCGTGCAGGAAATCCCTCTCGCGGGAGATGCCGCGCGTCGGATCGGCCAGGGCCCGCTCCAGCGCGACCTCGACCGGGCAGGTGACCACGACGGTCAGGACAGGCGTTCCCGCGGGAACGTGTCGGAGGAGGTCTGCGAGCTCGGCGCGATCGCTGACGGACTCGGCGATCACCAGATCCAGTCCGGTGCCCAGCCACTGACCCGTCACGGCGGCGAAGATCCGATGCGCGTACGCCCAGTCGGGCAGCGCCGGCCGCGCCATGTCGGCGATCGCATCGAGCTCGACCAGGGCGAGCTGCTTTCCGGTGGCGCGAAGCTCCTCGGCGAGGCGGCGGGAGACGGTGCTCTTCCCGGCGGCGATCGGGCCGGCGATGAGCACCAGGGGTGGGGGAGCCGGTTGCGGAACCATGCGGGGCGATCCTCTCGTCGGCGGCGGGGCGGTCATGAGGTCAGTGGGGTGGCCGGTGGCAGGAGATCAGCACGGTGACGCCCTCCGGCGTCCTCGCGCTGTCGCGAGTTCGTCGGCGCGCTGGATTCCCAGGCGCAGTGCCTCCCGGTCCTCGGCTGACCACGGGCCGGAGCAGGCCAGCGGGATCTGTGTCATGCCGCGACGTCGGTCCTCGGGGATGGTCCCGACGAAGCGTTCCGGGTCCCGTTCCGCGGCGGCATAGAGGTTCGGGCCGTCGGCGTAGTACGGATCGGTCAGCAGGAGTCTGCCGTCCCGAGTGCGCATGACGTTGGAGGGATTGTCGTCCAGTGGACCGCACCAGGGCAGTTCCCGCTGCGCGTCGGCGTGGATTCGGCCCACGATCTGCGCGAGCTCCATGAGCTCGGGCGCCGGCAGCGCGAGTCGGCCGAGGAAGGCCGCGGCTTCAGGCTCCGACGCGTCCTCCAACCGCTGCATCACCTGGAGGTCGCCGCCGCCATCCAGGCGCCGGTGCAGGAGCAGGCGGGGGACCAGCCCGGTCGAGGCGGCCTCCCTGTAGAGCCGCGCGGTGTAGGGGCCGACGGGATCGAAGGGGGCGATCCGGGCGACGACGTCCGCATCGGGCGCGGCCCGGGCGAAGGCCCAGTCACCGGCGCCGCATGGCGTCCAGTCGGCCGCGCTGAGCAGCTGCTCGGCGTCATGGTGCGTCGCGACGGTGCGCAGCGCATCGAGCGCGGCGGGTTCGGCCAGGTCATCCATGGCGCGAGAGTACGGGGGCTCCCGCCCCGCGCTCCAGGGATTATGGGGCGCGGGGCTCAGGGACCGGCGGGACGGCGGCGCCCGCAGGCGGTAGCCGAGACCCCGGACCGTGACGGTCACGTGGCCGGTACCCGCTGTGCTGCGATCGGCGCGCGCCGGATGACCAGGGCCCCGACGAGCAGTCCGACGATCGCGAGGACGGCGGCTATCAGGAACGGGTCCGCCGGGCGCAGGACGGGCGCGAAGCCGACGCCCACGTAGATCGCCACCCCGGCGGCTCCGCCGAGCTGGTCGGCCGCTCGCTGCACCCCGGAGGCGATCCCGGCGTCGTCCTCGGTCGCACCGCTGACCGCGATGTACTGCAGCCCCACCAGGCCGAAGCCCATCCCGGCAGCGATCAGCACCATCGCCGGGATGAGCCACAGCGAACCGGCGTCGAGGGCCGCGACCAGCGCGATGGTGACCATCGCGCCCATGGTGAAGCCCAGACCGAACAGCACGCACACGCGCGCTCCCCAGCGGCCGAGCAGCCGGGGGACGAGGAGCGAGGCCAGCACCAGCGAGACCGCCAGGGGAAGCATCGTCAGCCCCGCTTCCAGCGGGCCGAGCCCGAGGACGTCCTGCAGGTAGAACGTGAACAGCAGGAACGACGTGGACAGCGCCCCGCTGAGCAGCATCGTGGTCAGGTTCGCCGTGACCCGGGCACGATCGGCGAAGAAGCCCAGCGGCACCAACGGATGAGCCGAGCGCGCTTCGACCCGCACGAACGCGAATCCGGCCAGCGCAGCACCGGCCAGTGCCGCCACGCTCACGCAGCCGCTCGTGCCGGGCTCGCCGGCCTCGACCACGCCATAGGTGAACAGCAGCGGGCACGCGATCAGCAGCAGTGCACCGGGCACATCCAGCGGGGCGGATCCGCTCGCGGCCGGACGGTCGACCCGGACCAGCAGCAGGGACGCCACGATCACGACCAGGAGGAACGGCACCGAGATCAGGAAGACCCATCGCCAGCCCAGATGCGCGGTGATGATCCCCGACAGCACGAAGCCGAGCACCAGCCCGCAGCTGGCGACCGCGGCCCACACGCTCAGCGCTCGTGACCTGCGCGGCCCCTCGGGGAACATCAGCACGATGGTGGCCATCGCCGCCGGCAGGGCGATCGCCTCACCGGCACCCTGCGCCAGGCGCGCCAGCACGAGAACGGGGAACGAAGGGGCCAGGCCCGCCAGGAGGGAGGCCACGCCGAACAGGGAGGTCCCGGCCACCAGCACCCGGCGGCGACCGAACAGATCGCCCAGGCGGCCGCCGAGCATCAGCAGTCCGCCGCCGGTGATGGTGTAACCGACCACGACCCAGGTCAGGGCGCGATCGCCGACGTCGAGATCGGCTCCGATCGAGGGCAGCGCGATGGTCACCACGGTCACGTCGATCGCGATGAAGAACTGCAGCATGGACATCGCGCACAGCACCAGCCATGCGCGCGTCGCAGACGGGGCGTGCCCGCGAGAAGGAAAGATGTCTGAAAGCATCGAGTGCTCCGCTCAGGAAAGTTTCTGAGCAGCACCGAAGTGCCGCTCCGGACTGATCACGAAGCGGCTGGACGTTCCAGGTGAAGAAGTGCTGAGTGGTGGCTCGGAACGCCCGCCGCTAGCGGGACGCCCGGGTCACTGCCGCGCACGCGGCCGAGAAAGATGCTGCAGACATGCTCGGAACGCTATCAAAGAGCCCGCAGGACCGCCGACGCAGGCGTTCGAGCAGGCCGCGAGAGGAGGACGGAGCAGGCCTCCGAGCGGCGACCTGGCGCCTCAGCCGCCCAGCTCGAGCACCCGGATCGCCAGCTGGACCCGGTTGGTGACCTGCAGCTTGTGATAGAGCCTGCCCAGGTGGGTCTTGACGGTCGCGACGGACATGAACAGCTGCGCGCCGACCTCCGGGTTCGCCAGCCCCTGGGCCACCAGTCGGCCCACCTCCCACTCCCGGTCGGTGATCCCCGCGGGGGCCGGTGCGGCCGACGGGGTCTGCTCGGCGCCGCCGGCACCGTCGTGGTCCGCCTCGGCGCCGGTGGCACCTGCCCCGTCACTCGCGGCGCGCGGATCCGCCCCGGCAGGGGCAGGTGCCGTCCCGTCGTCGGCGGCGAGCCGCACCAGGCGGGAGAGCACCTCGGGGGAGAAGCGGGGACGATCCTCGGCGGCTTCGAGCACGGCGCCGACGACCTCCTCCGGCGGGGAGTCCTTCAGCAGGAACGAGACCGCGCCCGCGCGCAGCGCCCGCAGCAGGAACTCATCGGTGTCGAAGGCGGTCAGCATGACCACCCGCGCCGCAGCGCCCTCGTCCCGCAGAATGCGCAGCGCCTCCAGGCCGGTCATGGACGGCATCCGGATGTCCATGAGCACCACATCGGGGGTGAGCTCCCGGGTGCGCTCGAGCGCCTGGTGCCCGTCGGAGGCCTCCCCGACCACCTCGATCCCGTGGCTGCCGTCGATCATCAGGCGCAGCCCCGTGCGCATCAGCGCCTCGTCGTCGACCAGCAGCACCCGCACCCGGCGCTGCCCGGGTTCCGTCTCGTTCACCACGGCATCCATGCTTCCACCTCGAAGGTCCCGCCGTCGGCTCCGCAGCGGGCGTCCCCGCCCAGCAGCCGCACCCGCTCCTGCACCCCGAGCAGCCCGTGCCCGGTGGAGATCGTCGCACCGGCCGCGGTGGCGGACAGCGGATTGCGGGCGGTGAGCACCAGGTGCTCGTCGTCGCGGGAGAGCGTCACGCGCAGCGGTGCACCGGGGGCATGCTTGGCCGCATTGGCCGTGATCTCGGTGAGGATCCGCGCCAGGGTCACCACGGTGCCGCGGTCGCGTCCGGTCAGGTCATCGGGCTCGATGCCCTGCCAGGTCAGCTGCACGTCCTGACCGTCGGCACGGGCGCGCTCGATGATCTCGGTGAGGGTGGGTGCGGTGGCCAGCGGGGCGTCGCCGTCGGCGGTGCGCAGGGTCATCAGCACGGTGCGCAGCTCCCCATTGGCCTGCTGGGCGGCCTCGCGCACGGTCGCGGCGGAGCGCCGCAGATCCTCCGGCGCGAGATCCTCGCGGTAGGACATGGCGCCGGCGTGCATGGCGATCGCCGCGAGGTGGTGGGAGATGCTGTCGTGCATGTCGCGGGCCAGGGCGGCGCGCTCCTCGGCGCGCACCCGGGCGGTCTCGGCGTCGCGCTCGCGCACCAGAGCCGCCGCTTCCCGCTCGGCGGCCTCGCGTTCCCGCTGGGCGGTCTCCCGCTCGCGGTCCGCGGAGGCGGCCCGGTCCCGCAGCGTGGCCACGAGCTCGTGGCGGGTGCCGACCACATGCCCGATCAGCAGCGGGACCAATGCGGCGACGATCATCACGCCGACGGTGGTGACCAGGAGCAGTGCGTCGACCTCTCCGCGCACGGACGCGTCGATGCCCAGCGTCAACAGGGATGCGACGGTGACCAGCAGGATCGCGAGACCGTCCAGCCACGGGCGCCGCCGCGTGCCCAGCCGGTACAGAGCGATCGCCGAGGCCACCAGTGCGAAGGTGCTCAGTCCGGCGGTCATCGCCACCGTCAGATGCAGCACGTTGTGGAGCCGTCCGGGCCGCAGGAAACGCAGCGGTCCGATCACCAGGGTGACCAGGGCACCCAGCAGTGCATCGGCCGCGGACAGGGCGACCAGAGCGCCCGGCGGGTCGTCGTCGAATTCCATCAGCAGCGACCCGAAGACGATCAGGAAGATCAGCAGGCCCAGACCGCAGCCGCCGAGGGACTGGGCGAGCGCGATCAGCCACTCGCGCAGATTGCGCACGGAGGGCGGCGCCGAGACGGTGGGCGCGGTGACGGTCATGAGGACAGCGTAGGAAGGTCCGACGGCCGACGGATCCGCCGCGCGGCCGATGACCGATCGGCGGATCGCCGAGCCTCCCGGCGGTTCCGAGGAGAGCCGTGCGGTCGATGTGCGACCAGGGAGACTTCGACCAGGATCGAGGCATGACAGCAGGAACCACCTCCGTCACCCCGCCTCCTGATCCCGCGACACGGCATGTCGATGCGGCAGACCCGCAGGCCATCTCGGGCTCGCTGCCCGGGCACGACTTGGAGGGCGACGGTGCGAGCGCTGCGCCGCGCCGGCCGGGCGCCCCGCTCCCCGTCGCCTTCCACCGCCTCCCGCGGGCGATCCCGCATCGTGGGTACTGGTGGCGGCCGCTGGTGGCCGTGGCGGTGGCCGCGGTGACCTACCTGGCGATGTTCCTCCTCCTGATCGTGGTGAGCCTGGTGACCCCTGCGGTGTGGCCGGGTCTGGACATCAGCGCCGAGATGACCGATCCGCTGAACCCGTTGGATCAGTTCATCTCCCTCGGCATGCTCGCCCTGGGGCTGCCGGCGGTCCTCCTCGGCACCCTGGCGGGCTACGGCCGCGCCGGCATCGCCCACTCCGTGATCGGGCGCTTCCGCTGGGGCCTGCTGGGCCGGGTCGCGATCGTGGTGGTCCCGGTCTATCTGCTGATCAACGTCGGGGTGAACCTGCTGCTGGCCCGGAACGACCTCGTGGTGCCGGCCCTGGATGCGACGGTGCTGGCGGCCTGGGCGATCGCGCTCCTCCTGGCCCCGCTGCAGTCCGCCGCGGAGGAGTACGTCTTCCGGGCGCTGCCGCTGCAGGCGCTGGGGACCTGGTTGCGCTGGCCCGTGGTCGGGATCCTGCTGCCCGTGCCGCTGTTCGTGCTGGGGCACGGCTATGACTGGCTCGGCCAGGTCGACATCGCCCTGTTCGCCCTCACGATGGGGCTGCTGGCCTGGAAGACGGGCGGCATCGAGATCCCGGTGCTGCTGCACGCGGTGAACAACACGACCCTGTTCGCCCTCGCCCCGCTGATCCCAGGATTCACCGAGCAGGGCGAGGTGACCGTTGCCGGGTTCCTGCTCGCGACGGTGCCGATGCTCCTGCTCTCGGCCGGGATCTGGGGGTGGTTCTCGCGGCGCGAGGGCCTCGGGGCGTGGGAACCGCGCCGAGGAGCGCCCCCGCCGCGGTGACGGGCTGGATCGAGAGTGTCGTTCCGGGCGCTTCGGTCGTACCTGAGGCGCCCTCGATGACACTGTCGATGTGAAGGGGGCCGACGGGTTGCAGGGGCCGACGGGTTGCGAGGGGCCGACGAGCTGCCGGGCGTCGAAGATCCTGAAGGTTCTGGCGACTTCCCGACAGCGGCGTCGCGCCGGTCGGGTCTGACCGGTCGGGTCTGACCGGTCGGGTCTGACCGGTCGGGTCTGACCGGTCAGGTTTGACCGGATCGGTCGGACCGGAACGGTCATGTCGGCGTCGGGAGCTCATCCCCTCCAGCCGCGGGCGCGCAGCGCCGTCCTCACCCGGGTGATGGCCGAGGCGCAGCCGGCGGCGAGGTCAGCGGCGATCATCGGCAGATCCACCCAGCCGGCGAGTCGTCGCCGTTCGTCGCGGCGCGCGTCCCTCCGTCGCTGCTCGGGACTGCGATGGGTGGGCCCCTCGTACTCCACGATCACGTGCCACCGTGGCCAGTGGAGGTCCGGCTCTCCGAGATCGACGCCATCCTGGAACGCTCGCACGTTGGGCAGAGGCTCCGGCAGGCCCGCTCGCACGAAGGCCAGACGCAGCGTGGTCTCCGGCGGCGAGTCGGCGCCGACCCGCACCAGGTCGAGCGACTCGCGGACCCGGACGGTGCCGCGCCCGGCGAATCCGGCCGCGGCGGCCTTCAGCTCGTCGATGGTCGTGAACGGATCGGCTCTGTCCTCGAACGCCGGACGCGGCCGACGGACGAGGTGATCGCCGATCGCGACCAGTCCATCCAGGGACACGGATGCTCCCAGCCGCAGAAACGTATCCTGTCGCGTCGTCAGACGAATGCCCGCGGCCTCCGCCGTCGGCTCCTCGGGACGCACGCGACTCCACCGCACGAGCGACGTGGACCGTCGGACGGAGTCGACGGTCGCCAGGTGGACGCGAGGATCGGGCCCGGAACGGCGGGCTCGGTACGGGGTCCGGAGCCGGGGCCGGCGGGGAGCGCGCAGCGATGGCTCCACGATCGGTTCCGCGAGGGCCCCGGGCAGCGGGAGGCCCCATGCCCGGGCCGCCGTCAGCCCGGTGGCGAAGGAGCCCGGGACACGTCGCTGGTACGCGGCGACGATGTCCTCCTCTCTGATGGTGCATCCGCGCCGGCGATACAGCCCTGGGACGATTTGCACCAGGTCACGGCGACGGAGCCGGTCACGCGTGATGCCGGCTCGCATCGCTTCGTCGGCCGTGAAGACCCGATGCTCGAAGTCCGGGGGCAGATTGCTGGGGCGCACAGGCATGCGGACAGCATGGGGGCACTCGCACGGGTCCGCTCGGCTCGTCCCCAATGCGCTGGCCCGGGGTCGACGGACCGTTCCTCCCCATCGACGACCGTCACATTGCCATCGTCGCCATCGCCATCGCCATCGCCATCGCCATCGCCATCGCCATCGCCATCGCCGTCGCCGTCGGGGTCGTCGTCGCGGTCGTCGTCGACATCGCCGTCGGGGTCGTCGCCGTCGTGGACATCGCCGCCATCGGCCACATCGGCCACATCGGTCACATCGGCTGCCCCGGCCCGGTTCCTGGGCGTGGGTCGAGCGCTGGCGGCTGCATCCGGATCGAGCTCGCCGCGGCGCTTGGATCGAGAACGTCATCCTCGGCGCCTCCGATGGTGGTGAGGCGCCCGGGACGACGATCTCGATCCGGAGCCATGCCGGGAACGGTCTCGGGAGCCCCGCACTTGTGTGGTGCCTCGCAGATGGTCTCTTGTGCGGTGCCCCGCAGATGGTCGTCCGGCACCGCGGCGTCCAGCGGCGGCGTTCTAGAGTGGTCACGCCATGTGTCGACTCTTCGCTCTCCGATCCGATCAGCCCGTGACCGCCGAATTCTGGCTGCTCGATGCCCCCTACTCGCTGCTGAACCAGTCCCACTTCAACGCTGACGGGACCGGATTCGGCTGGATCGACGAGACCGGGTCCGCCCGGATCCGCAAGCGGCCCGTCGCCGCCTACGAGTCCGAGGCCTTCGCCCACGCCGCCGCCACGCTGCGCTCGAGCTCGATGATCGCCCACATCCGGCTCTCCTCCGGAGCCGGTCACAGCGACGACAACACCCACCCCTTCCTGCAGGACGGCATCATCACCGCCCACAACGGGGTCCTCGAGGTCACCGACGAGATGCGCCGACGCGTCGCCGAGCTCGGCACGGAGCACCACGTCCACGGCACCACCGACAGCGAATGGATGGCCGCGCTGATCACGGGAGAGGTCGCCGTGCACGACGGGGACCTGCACGCCGGGGTGGTCGCCGCGCTGCGCTGGATCGGCGCGCACGTGCCCGTCTATTCCGTGAACATCCTGGTCATGAACCGCGACGAGCTGATCGCCGTGCGTCTTCCCGCCACCAACGAGCTGTGGGTCCTGGAACGCTCCGCCACCGACAAGCACCCGCGCGAGGCCTTGGAGCAGTCGTCCGACTCGCTGCGCGCCCGCAGCGAGGACCTGCGCGGCGTGCGCTCGGTCGTCATCGCCAGCGAACCGATGGACGATGACCCGGCCTGGCGCCTGATGGGCTCCGGGGAACTGGTGCGCCTGGACGCCGAGGGCGCGCTGACCAGCGAGCACCCCTTCGGGCCGCTCGCGCAGGCGCTGAGCATCGATGATCTCGGGCTCTCGGCGGCCGCGTCCCAGGCCCACGCCGCCCAGGAGCGTGCCCAGACCGAGCGCCGCCACCACCTCGCCGAGGGTCACGCGGGCCCCGAGAGCGCCGCGGGCCCCGAGAGCGCCGCCGGACCGACGGGCCCGGACGGGAACGCCGCCCGATGAGCGCGACCGAAGCCGCTCGCCCCGCCGCGTATCACCGCCTGGCCACGCTCCGCCCGGCCTGGTCGTCCTGGCCCAAGCCGCTGCTGACCCTCGCCGCGGCGTTCATCGCCTACGTGGTGCTCGCCTCCGTGCTGCTGGTCCTCACGATCCTCGTCCTCGCGCTCGCCCCCGGCGTGAACGTTGCGATCGGTGTGACCAGCGGCGACCCCACCAGCCCCCTCGACGTCGGGCTCGCCCTGGCGATGGGTGCGCTGTGGTGGCCGGCCGGACTGATCGGGGTGCGGGTCGGTGGCTGGCGTCCGCCCCGCCTGACCTGGTCGGTCGCCGCACGCGTGCGGCGTGAGCTGCTGCGGTCGATGACGGCGCACGTGATGATCGGCGGGCTCGTCGTCGTCGCTCTCGCCGCCCTCGCCGGCCTGCTCGCCGGGCCCGGCGCAGCGCCGGATCCTGCGGCCGACGGGGGCGCCGGCGTCCTCTCACGGCTCCTGGTGATCCTGCTGGTGCTGGTGCTGGCCCCGCTCCAGGCGCTCGGACTCGAGCTGACGCTGCGGGGCGTGGTCCTGCAGGCCCTCGGCACGTGGCTGCGCAGCCCGGTCGTCCCGATCCTCGTCACCGCGGCCTTCGCGCTCATCGGCCGCCAGCTGACCCCGGCCGTGGTGATCCCGGCGCTCGCCGTGGCGCTGGCCGCGGCGGTGCTCGCCTGGAAGACCGGCGGTCTCGAGCTGCCGATCCTCCTCACCCTCACGCTCACGGTCGCCGCGATGATCGTCTCCGCCCTGACCGCAGGCACGGGCGCCGGGACCGGGGTGAGCGCCCTGGGCGCCGCCGTCGCGGCTCCGGGCACGTCCGCTGCCGCCCTCGCCGCCCCGGAGGCCGCGGCGGCATGGGCAGGCGGAGTGGTCAGCGCGGTCGCTCTTCTGGCGCTGACCGTCGTGATCATGGTCGTGGTCAGCCGGCGGGAGGGCCTGCGTCTGCTTCAGCCCGTCGGCCGCCCTGCCGCCGAACCGGTGCCGGAGCCCGTCCCCTTCTGAGCACCCCTGCTCCGGGCGACCCGCCGACCCGCCGACACGTATCGAGGTGCGGCAGGAGATGCGCACCGGAGTGCGAAGTCGGTACGTTTTGACCATGAGCCCCGCCGACGCCGCCCGGTCCACCACGACCGACCCGATCACCGCCGCCCCGCCGCGTGCCGCCGCCGCGTCCGCCACGGAGGCCGCGCCCGGAGCCGCCCCCGCCGGCGGCGCGGGCACCGTGCCGGACCCGTTGCTGCTGTTCCCGCTCCGCCAACGGATCGTCGAACGCGACCTCGGGGTGCGGGCGATCCACGTCCACCGCGGCGGTCGGGACGAGGTCTCCCACCGCTTCGTCGAGGACACCGCGGAGAACATCTACTCCTGCTCCAAGACGGTCACCGCGCTCGCCGTGGGGATCGCCGCGAGCGAGGGTCTGCTCGAGGTCGAGGACCGCCTGGTCGACCACCTGCCCGCCCCGGCGGGCGGCTACGGCCGGGGCATCGACCAGGTGCGGCTGCGCCACCTGCTGACCATGACCTCCGGTTCGCCCGTGCTGGGCTTCCTCGAGGAGGAGCGCGACCACGAGGACCTCACCGCCCTGATCCTCGGCACCGACCTGATCGCCGACCCGGGCCGGCGGTGGGAGTACTCCAACGGGTCGATCTTCCTGCTCTCGCGGGTCATCAGCGAGCGCACGGGGCAGAGCCTGCGCGACTGGCTGCTGCCGCGCCTGTTCGAGCCGCTGGGGATCCTGAACCCGCAGTGGCACACCACCCGGGACGGCCACAGCTGGGGCGCGACCGGCCTGCACCTGAAGTCGGGTCAGCTGGCCCGCATCGGCCGCCTGCTGCTGCAGCGCGGCGAGCACGAGGGGACCCAGCTGGTCCCCGCCGCCTGGATCGATGCGATGCACGCCGAGGACACCTGGGTGGCCACCGGCGAGGTCGAGCCCGAATCCACCCGGTACGGCTACGGCGTCTGGCGCTGCTCGATCGACGGGGCGTGGCGGGCCGACGGTGCCTACGGCCAGCTCGTGCTCGTCCTCCCGGAGCAGGACGCCGTCGTCACCCTCACCTCCCATCTCGAGGGGCGCGGCTCCGACGAGATCATGCGGGCCGTGTGGGAGGAGCTGCTGCCGCTGCTGTGAGCGGGCCTGCCACCCGGTCGGGTGTGTCCGGTCACCACCGCCTGGGCACCGGCGCCCGGCCGGCGCCACCTGGTCGGATGCGAATGGTCGGCTGCGAACTTTCGTCGCCAGGCGTGACCTCACAGCCGATATGGCCATGAGGTCACGCAGAGGAACGAAAGTTTGCAGGCCACGCTGCTGCGGGTACTGCATGGGGCGTCGAGGGGCCCCGCTCGATGGGGGTTCGAGGGCCCCGCTCGATGGGGGTTCGAGGGGCCCGCTCACGAGCGGCCGACGCGGTGGCAGCTTTCAGGGTGTGTCGCAGGGCGTGTCGGACGACCGGTCGGACTGACCGCGGATCTTCCGGTCGAAGGCGTCCTGGACTTTCTTGGCTCTCAGCCCCATGCGCCGGCCCCACAGGGAACCGGCGATGCAGGCGACTGCCGTGAAGATGACACCTGCCATGAAGCCCCTCCCCGCGCGACGGTGCACCGTGCGGTGCGGTTGCCCTTCCAGGGTAATCAGCTCCTCCACCCAGTAGCGTGGGGCCATGGACTGGTCCGTGATCGGAAATCTCGCCCTCGTGCTGCTCTTCGTGCTCGTCGGCGGTCTGTTCGCCGGTACGGAGATGGCGATCGTCAACCTGCGCGAATCGCAGATCAAGCAGCTGGAGGACTCCGGCGCCCGCGGGGAGCGCACCGCGACGCTGGTGCGCGACCCCAACCAGTTCCTCTCGGCCGTGCAGATCGGCGTGACCGTCGCCGGGTTCTTCTCCTCCGCCTACGGCGCGTCCACGATCGCCCCGTCCCTGGCACCGCTGCTGGTGCAGGCGGGACTCCCCGAGGCGACGGCGAGCACCGCCGCGCTGATCGGGATGACGCTGGTCATCGCCTATCTCTCCCTGGTCCTCGGCGAGCTCGCCCCCAAACGCCTCGCGATGCAGAACGCGCTGGGGGTGGCGCGGGTCGTCGGCCCGCCCCTGAGCATCTTCGGCAAGGCCATGCGCCCGGTGATCTGGCTGCTGTCGACGTCGACCAACATCGTGGTGCGACTGATGGGCGGCGACCCGCACGCCAACCGCGAATCCGTCTCCGCCGAGGAGATCCGGTCCATGGTGCGCAACTCCGAGGCCCTGGACCAGGCCGAGTCCCGCGTGCTGGCCGACGTCTTCGACGCCTCCGAGCGCACCGTCGTCGAGGTGATGCGGCCCCGTCACCAGGTGCACTTCCTGGACGGCAGCGACACCGTGGCCGACGTCCGCGAGGAGATCCGCGACACCGGCTACTCGCGTTACCCGGTGACCGGGGAGGACGTCGACGACGTGCTCGGCTTCGCCCACGTGCGCGACCTGCTGCTGGTCGATGATCCCGCCGCCACCCGGATGGCGGACCTCGCCCGGCCCATCGAGCACATCCCCGGCACCGTCGAGGTGCTGCAGGCCCTGAACCGCATGCGCTCCCACGCCCGGCAGATCGCCGTGGTGGTCGATGAGTACGGCGGCACCGACGGCATCGTCACCCTCGAGGATCTGTTGGAGGAGCTGGTCGGCGAGATCTACGACGAGTTCGACCGCGAGTCCTGGCCCGCACCCGGCGGCCTCGACCGGATCGTGGAGGCCGACGGCACCATCGAGGGTGGCCTGATCCTGCAGGAGTTCGAGGCCGCCACCGAGGTCGCGCTGCCGGACAACGGCGGCTACGAGACCGTCGGCGGGTTCGTCATGGCGCGGCTGGGCCGCATCCCCGAGGTCGGTGACGTGGTCACGGTCGACGGCGGCCGTCTCGAGGTGGTCGAGGTCGACGAACGACGGGTCCAGACGGTGCGCTTCGTGCCCGCTCCCTCGGCGCCCCCGGAGCCGCAGGAGACGTCCTGATCCCAGACGTCCGGAGAGTCGGGTCGCGCTGGCATACTCTCTGGCATGAGTGAAGGCGACGACATCCAGGGCGGCAGCGGCGACCGCGAGCTGACCGTGCACTTCCACCGCGAGAAGGCCCAGGAGCGGCTCGAGCGGACGACCCGCTCCGTGGGCATCATCCGGGTCTCCATGACCCTCGGCGCCGTCGTCATCATCCTGGTCGGCCTGATCTTCCTCGACCCGCCCGTGAGCTACATCGTCATCGCGTTCGGGGTCGTCGACGGCGTCCTGGCGCTGTTCTACCTCCCGTCGATCCTGCTGCGCGCGGTCCGCGAGCAGGCCGAGGTGCCGACGTCCCGCGACGACTCCCTGCTCGTGCTGACCGAGCACGGCGTGCGCCGCACTGCGGGGGACGGGCCGCCGGCGGAGATCCCCTACGCCGACGTGTCCCTGCAGCGCGTCGCCCCGAGCTCCGCCGGCGTCCCGGCTCGGCTGTCCGTGCAGCTGCCCGGCGAGCGGCTCGACCTCAGCGGCGACCTGCTCCACCCGGGTCTGGACGAGACCCTCGAGGCGTACGAACGGCTGCGTCCCGCAGAGTCGGCGCGCTGACCGGACGGTCGTCGGGCGGAGCGTATCGGCCGTCGGCCGACCCGACCCCGCTAGGCTGGCCGGGACGGGCACCGCGCCTGCGGGCCGGTGCCCACCCGGACGCATCATCCCAGGAGGCACCCCATGGCCCGTACGTCGTTCGCCCAGCTCCTCGTCACCCAGCTCCGCGACCTCGGCGTCGAGCGCATCTACGGCGTCGTCGGCGACTCCCTGAACCCGGTGGTGGACGCCGTCCGCACCACCGAGGGCATCGACTGGATCCACGTGCGCAATGAGGAGGCCGGAGCCTTCGCCGCCGGCGCCGAAGCACGGCTGACCGGCAAGCTCGCCGTCTGCACCGGCTCCTGCGGGCCGGGCAACACCCACCTCATCCAGGGCCTGTTCGACGCCCACCGCGACGGCGCCCCGGTGCTCGCGATCGCCTCCCACATCCCCAGCGAGAAGATCGGCACCGGGTTCTTCCAGGAGACCCACCCGGAGATCCTGTTCCGCGAGTGCTCCCACTTCTGCGAGATGGTCAACTCCGGCGAGCACGGCACCGCGATGCTCCACATCGCCGTGCAGACCGCGATCGCCAAGCGCGGCGTCTCCGTGCTCGTGCTGCCCGGCGACGTCGCCGACCAGGAGGTCGACGGCCCGCTGACCCGCGAGCTGGCCACCGAGTTCGGTCGGGTCCAGCCCGCCGCGGCCCCCGTCGGCCGCCTCGCCGAGATGATCGACGCGGCCGACTCCGTCACCCTGTTCACCGGCGCCGGGGTGCGCGACGCCCGCGAGGAGGTGCTCGAGCTCGCCGAACGGGTCAAGTCCCCGATCGGCCACGCCTTCGGCGGCAAGGAGTGGATGCAGTACGACAACCCCTATGACGTCGGCATGAGCGGCCTGCTCGGCTACGGAGCCTGCTACGACGCCATGCACGAGGCCGACCTCGTCATCCTGCTGGGCACCGACTTCCCCTATCCCGAGTTCCTCCCCGGTCGTCCGGGGGCGAAGAACCCGCCTCAGATCGTCCAGATCGACGCCGAGGCCTCCCGCCTGGGCCGCCGCGTCCCGCTGGACCTCGCGATCCACGGCGACATCGCCCTCACCCTGCAGGCCGTGCTCCCGCTGCTGACCAGCGCCAAGAGCGCCCGCTTCCTGCACCGCATGCTGAAGGCCCACCACAAGGCGCTCACCGGGGCCGTCGCCGCGTACACCAAGAACGTGGAGCGGATGCGGCCGATCCACCCGGAGTTCGCCGCCGACGTGCTCGACGACCTCGCCGAGGACGACGCGGTGTTCACCGTGGACACCGGCATGTGCAACGTGTGGGGCGCCCGCTACATCACCCCCAACGGCCGACGGCGCGTGTTCGGCTCCTGGCACCACGGCTCCATGGCCAACGCCCTGCCGCAGGCCATCGGCGCCTCCCTGGCGTTCCCGGACCGCCAGGTGATCTCGATGAGCGGCGACGGCGGCCTGGGGATGCTGATGGGCGAGCTGCTGACCGTGAAGCTGCACGAGCTGAACACCAAGATCGTCGTGTTCAACAACTCCAGCCTCGGCATGGTCAAGCTCGAGATGCTGGTCGAGGGCCTGCCGGACCACGGCACCGACCACGAGGACGTCGACTACGCCGCGATCGCGCAGGGCGTGGGGATCCACGCGGTGCGGATCACCGATCCCAGGAAGCTGAAGAAGCAGCTGGCCGAAGCGCTGGCCACGAAGGGACCGGTGCTGATCGACGTGGTCACCGACCCTGACGCGCTGTCGATGCCCCCGAAGATCTCCGCGCAGCAGATCCGCGGCTTCGCGACCGCGTCGACCAAGATCGTCCTCGGCGGCGGCGTGGGCAAGATGATCGACATGGCCGCCTCCAACCTGCGCAACATGCCCCGATGAGGACGAGAACCAGCCGGGTCCCTGAGGCTCCGTGTGGAATGCTGGCACTCGCAGTCCCATCGCATCTCACGGAGGTTGCCGTTCCATGGCCCTGATCCATCCGCGCAGCCTGGAGCGCTGGCAGGAGTGGCGCAGTTCGCGGCGTCGCGCCATCGGCATCCATCGCGCCGTGCCCCCGCGGTTGCGCCGCGCCGCCGGATCGGGCGAGTCGGCCCTGCCGAGCGGCTACGTGCTGCACACCCGTGCCGGGGACGGCTCGGCCCCCGTCCTGCTGGGCGTGGACACCACCTCGGACACCACCCGCGGCGGACTGCTGGTGGCGCTGACCTACCTGCACGGCACCGCCGCGGTGCTCACGCCCGCCGGGCTGGAGCTGCCCGAGCTGACCGGCCCCGACTGGGACCACCGCCGCCTCGACGACCCCCGCCCCGCTCTCGGCGAGCTCGGCGTCTCCTCGGCGCTCACGCTCGGCTGGCACCGGGACGTCGGCCGCCTGGTCCACGAGTGGGCGCTGGCCGCCGACGTCCCCAGCGCCGTCGTCCAGCACGACGTGCTGTCCCCGTTCGCGCCCCCGCTGCCGCCCCACACCACCTTCCTGGCCTGGTCCGCGGCCGACGGCGACTTCCAGCGCGCCGGACGGGACGACGTCGAGGTGCGGGTGGTCGGGTCCCAGCGCCTGTGGCAGGCCGGCCACGAAGAACCTGGGGGCTCCGGGGTCCGCGGGGACCGGCCCGTTTTCCTGGGCCAGCTCGCCTCCATCGAACTGCCCCGGCGGTACACGTTCGGCGCCGCCCACTCCTACTGCCGCTTCACCGACGCGCTCTACCAGCCGGGAGATGAGGAGACCGACCGCTTCTCCCGCGCCGCGCACGCGCTGCTGCGCCGCCGCGGCGTCGACCTCCAGGTCCCCCCGCTGCCGGTGGCCGATCAGGAACGGCCCGTGGTGGCCGTGTACTCCGCCGACGTCCTCGAGGCCGCCGTGCGCGGCCTGCCCGCCTGGGTGCACGGTCCGCGGATGCCGACCTGGATCCACGAGCAGTGGGAGCGATACGGGATGCGCCGCACCGGCGCGGAGCCCACCCCGGCCCCACCGCAGGACGCCGACGAGCCCGCCCGCCTGATCGCCCAGATCCTCGAGGGCACTGCGTGAGCATGCTCGCGCTCGACGGGCATCTGCAGCACTACTCCTGGGGATCGACCACGGCCCTGCCGCAGTTCCTGGGCCGCGAGAGCGACGGCAGGGCATGGGCCGAGGTCTGGTTCGGAGCACACCCGCTCGCGCCCGCCACCGCGCCCGGGGGGCGCCGCCTGGACGACGTGATCGCCGCCGATCCCGCCCGGATGCTGGGGGCCGACGTCGGCCGCGCCTTCGGCGACCGTCTGCCCTACCTGCTGAAGGTGATCGCGCCGGAGCGCCCGCTGTCGCTGCAGGTCCACCCCACCCGCGAGCACGCCGCGGAGTCCTTCGCCGCCGAGAACGCCGCCGGCCTCGCCCTGGACTCCCCGCTGCGCACCTACCGCGACGCCAACCACAAGCCGGAGATGCTCATCGCCCTGACCCGATTCACGGCGCTGTGCGGGTTCCGCACCCCGCGCCGGGCGGCCGTCATCCTGGAGGGCCTGGGCACCGACCTCACCGACCGCCTCCACCGCCTGCTGGTCGACAACCCCACCGCGCACGGGATGCGGGCCGCCTTCCGCACCCTGGTCTCCACCTCGATGCGGCCGACGGCCCAGGCGGTGGGCGAGGTGGTCGAGGCGTGCCGGGCCCGCACCCGTGCAGGCACCTCGCCCTCACCGCGCATCGACCGCTTCGTCTCGCTGCTGGCCGAGGATCATCCCGGGGACCCCGGCGTGGTCGCCGCGCTGCTGCTGAACCCCGTCACCCTGGACGCAGGGGAGGCGATGTACGTGCCCGCGGGCGCGCTGCACGCCTACATCCACGGCATGGGCCTGGAGGTGATGGCCGCCAGCGACAACGTGCTGCGCGCCGGCCTGACGCCGAAGAAGGTCGACGCCGACGAGGTGCTCCAGTGCGTCAGCGTCACCGCCGCCCCGCCGCTGCGGGTCGCCCCCGAGCGGCAGTCGGCGACCTCCATCGCCTACTACGCCCCGGTCGACGACTTCGAGCTCGCCCTGACCGAGCTCCCGGGCACGGCCGAGTCCGGGGAGAGCATGGCATCCGGGGCGCCCGAAGCGACCGGGGCTTCCGGGGCGACCGGGGCGCCGGAGGGGTCCGGGGACGAGCCGGTGCGGATCCCGGGCAGCGGGCCGCGGATCGTGCTGGGCCTGGAGGGGGAGATGACGTTGAGCACGGGATCGGGCACCCACGCCCTGGCCGCCGGGCAGGCCGTCTTCGTGCCGGCCGCCGAGGGGACCCTGCGCGCCCACGGGCACGGACGGTTCGCCCAGGCCAGCGTTCCCTGAGCCGGCATCGCGCCGGAGCCCGCACGGCACCGGAGCCCGTCCCGCACCCGAGCCGGCACCTCCCAGGGGCGGCACTTCCCAGGGGCGGCGCGTCCCCGAGCCGGCACCTCGCCGCAGCCGGCTGCCCGCGCGGCGGGTCATTCCGCCGGGGTCGGCAGCTCCCCGTCCTCCTGCGCGCTGCGCAGCTCCGTGCGGATGTCCTCGACGAACTCGATGACCGCGCTGCCGCCGCTGACCGGCCCGCCGGCGAGGAGTCCGTCGGCCCCCAGCAGCACCGCCGCGGGCGCCCCGCGTCCGCCGAGGGCCTCCCGCGCGCTGAACTGCAGATCGTGCAGGGCGTGCGCGCCCACCCGATCGAGGGTCCGCTCACGCAGCTGGTCCAGGGGTCGGGAGAGCACCGGTCGGACCTGGAGGAAGCCCGAGAGCTCCTCGATCCAGGCCGGGACCTCGTCGAGCACGCGCTCGCAGGGGCCGCAGCCCTCGCTGACGAACACCAGCAGCACCGCCTGCTGGGCGCTGAGCTGTCGCAGGGTGACCAGCGTCCCGCCCGGACGCTGCAGCACGCCCGCCGGGATCGCGGTGCGCTCGTAGTCCAGGATCTCCTCCTCGCCCTCGAGCTCCTCGACGTCCGCGGAGCTCCCCGGGGTGGTGGCGACTGGCCCCGAGGCGGTGGCCGACGAGGTCGACGGGGCACCCGCGGTCGCGGAGGTCGACGCCGTGCTCGCCGCTGACGACGTCCCGATCGCCAGCGCCGTCAGGGCCACGGTCACCAGCAGCACACCGCCGTAGGTCACCAGGGTCAGGGGATGCTGGACCAGGGCCAGGGTCATCTGCCCGGACCCGGCGGCGAGGACCCCCAGCACCGCCAGGATCGACAGCAGGATGTTGCGGGCGAGCGTCGTGCGCGAGACGGTCGGCGAGGCCAGCGTGCCGAAGCAGGAGCACTCCACCGCCTCCTCCCAGGTCAGGGCCCGGGCGATGATCCCGAGGTAGCCGAACATCAGCGCCGCGGTGAGCACCGTGACGACGACCTGCAGCGGCACCAGCGGCACCCACACCACCAGCGCCAGCACGATCTCCGCCGCCGGCAGCACCGAGGCGATGACGGGGTGGAGCGGCCGCAGGGGCAGCCGCAGGGACGTCATCGCGTCCTCGGTGCCCTGCCGTGCCCCGAGCTTCGCCAGTCCGGAGAACAGCAGCGTCAGGGTCAGCAGGATCGGTGCCGCGATCAGCACGCTCATCGTCGAATCACTCCCTCGTCGGCCCGGCCGCGGGCCGTCATCGCCTCCATTGTCCGGGATCGGGGCGGGCTGTGCGACGACGCCCCCGGGCGGCACTCGGACGCCGCCCGGGCGCCGCCCGGGAACGGGTCCTACCCTGGGGCCATGCCGACCGACGCGAACACCCCAGCTCTGCCCGCCCCCGAGCACGGCGATGGAGCGGAGAGCGCGATGCGCACCGCGATCACCGCCGACGTCGCCGCGCTGCGTGCCTCCTTCGACGCCGGCACCACCCGCGATGTGAGCGCCCGCCTCGCCCAGCTGGAGGCCCTGCGCACCGGTCTGCGCCGCGAGCACCGGCGTCTGACCAGGGCGCTCGCCCAGGACCTGGGCAAGAACGGCACCGAGGCCGCGATCACCGAGATCGGCGTGGTCACCCAGGAGATCGCGCACGTGCGGCGGCACCTGCGCTCCTGGCTGCACCCGTCGTCGCTGTCCCTGGGTCCGCTGCTGGCCCCGTCCTCGGCTCACGTGCGCCGCGAACCGCTCGGCCTCGCGCTGATCATCGCGCCGTGGAACTACCCGCTGAACCTCACGCTCGCCCCGCTGGTCGCGGCGATCGCCGGCGGCAACACCGTGATCGTCAAACCCAGCGAGGTGGCACCGGCGACCTCCGCCGCGCTGACGCACCTCCTGCGCACCTGGCTCGATCCCGGCTGGGTGCGGGTGGTCGAGGGCGCGGTCGAGGAGACCACGGTCCTGCTCCAGCAGCGCTTCGACCTCATCTTCTACACGGGCAGCGCCGCCGTCGGCCGGATCGTGGCGCGGGCGGCCGCCGAGCACCTCACCCCGACGGTGCTCGAGCTGGGCGGGAAGTCCCCGGTGTTCGTCGACGAGGGGGTGGACCTCGCCGTCGCCGCGCGCCGCATCGTGTGGGGGAAGTTCACCAACACCGGGCAGACCTGCGTCGCGCCCGACTACCTGATGGCCACCCCGTCCACTCTCGAGAAGCTCGTCCCGCACCTGCGCCGGGCCGCGCGGGAGATGTACGGCAGGGATCCGCGGCGCAGCCGGGACTACGGGCGCATGGTCGACCTCAAGCACTTCGAGCGGGTGCGGGGTCTGATCGACGACGAGAAGACCGTCCTCGGCGGCACCGAGGAGGCGGACCGCGAGGAGCGCTATCTCCCGCCGACGATCATGACCGGGGTCCGCTGGGAGGACCCGGTGATGGCCGAGGAGATCTTCGGGCCCGTGCTCCCGCTGCTCGCCGTCGACGGACCCGACGAGGCGATCGCGCGCATCCGCGAGCGGGAGAAACCGCTGACCGCCTACGTGTTCACCGACCGGGCGGCGATCGAGGAGCGCTTCGCGACCGAGACCTCCTCCGGCTCGCTCGCCGTGGGCTTGACCCTCGCCCACGTCGGCACCCCGACGATGCCGTTCGGCGGGGTGGGAGGGTCCGGGACCGGCGCCTACCACGGCCGCGTCGGCGTCGAGACGTTCACCCACGCCAAGCCCATCGTCCGCAAGGCGCTCACCCCGGACACCCTGCGGATCATCTACCCGCCGTACACCCGGGCGAAGCGGGCGCTGCTGACGCGGCTGTTCCGCTGAGCACGCGACCGTTCTGCTGAGCGCGGCCGTTCCGCCGGAGCAGCCGCTCCGCGGGCGCGGTCCGCCCCGGCGCCGCGGGCCGCATCATCCACAATCAGAGCTCCGGCACCGCATCGACGGGCCGGCGACGATATCGTCATCACTGACCCGGCGACGGCCGACGGATCGAAGGAGCACTCGAACGTGACGCAACCGCCCTCTGGCCCTCCCCAGCATCCCGGCGCCCAGCCGCCCGGATCCGGCCCCGGGGGCGGCCTGCCGTCCTTCGGCCCGCCGCCACCGACCGGCCCGCCCACCGGCGGCCCGCCACCGTCCGGTCCTCCACCGTCGTTCGCCGGGCCACCATCCGGCGGGCCTCCCTCGGGCGGCGTCCCTTCCGGTCCGGGATCGCCTGCGGGCCCGAGCGGCCCGGGTGGGCCGGGCGGGCCGCCGCCGTCGGGCCCGCCCGGACGCCCCGGCGACCCGAATCTCATCAACGGCGCCACGTCCCACGGGATCATGGGTCGCAAGGCGATCCGCCACCCGGGAGAGCTCCCGCTGCTGTGGACGGGCGTGGTGCTGACGATCCTCGCCTACATCGGCTGGACGGTTCTCATGCTCTCCACCGTCGTCCTGCGGGTCACCGAGGGCCAGCAGACGGTCGACAGCCTCTGGCGGTACGTCGGGATCCTGCCCTTCGTCATCCAGCTGGTGCTGATCCTGCCGCTGTTCCCGGTGCTGGTGTGGTGGGCCCGCGCGATGATGTATGCGCGCAAGCGGGCGATGTCGGTGCGCATGAGCCCCACGCAGTTCCCGGAGGGGTACCGGATGGTGGTCGAGGCCGCCCAGCAGTTCGGGATGCGCCGGGTCCCCGATGCGTACGTGCAGATGGGCAACGGCGTGGTCAACGCCTTCGCCTCGGGGCACGGCTTCCGCCGCTTCGTCGTCATCAACTCCGATCTGTTCGAGGTCGGCGGCCAGAGCCGTGATCCGGAGGCGCTGCGCTTCGTGATCTCCCACGAGGTGGGGCACCTCGCCGCCGGCCACGTCTCCTACTTCCGTCTCGTGTTCACCAACGTCATCTCGATGATCCCGATCCTCGGCCCCGCCTTCTCCCGCTCCCAGGAGTACACCGCGGACAACTTCGGATACAGCATCGCCGCCCCCGGGGCACCCGGCGTGATGGGGCTGCTCTCCGGCGGCAAGTACCTGGGCGCCGAGGTGAACGTCAACGAGCTCGCCGACCGTGCGGCGACCGACCCGAGCTTCTTCATCCACTGGGCGAACTGGACCGCCTCCCACCCGGTGACCACCTGGCGCGCTCACGCGCTGAGGGACCGCTCCAAGCCCGGGTCCCTGTGGATCCGGCCCTCCGGGGCGCTCTACACCTCGCCGCTGCCCCCGGGCCACGTGTGGTCCTCGCGATTCCCCACGCCGGGCGACGCGCTGGCGATGCTCGAGGCCGCCGACCGGGTGCGCCCCGCCGGCGCCTCCGGGCAGTTCGGTCGCTTCTCCGGGATCGACTACTCGGAGCGGCCTCCGCTGCGCGCGATCCAGACCTCTGCGCCGCTGCTGTCGCAGCGCACCACCTACGCCATCCCCGCCGGCCCGTACCGGGACGATGCCCGCGGATCGCAGGCCGGCGGTGGGGAGAGCCCCTTCGCCCCGCCGGGGCAGCAGGGACCGCCGGCACAGCCGCCGCGGGGCTGACCCCGCGCCGGCGCTGATCCTCGGCGGGTCCTCGGCCGATCCTCGGCTCGGGTCCGCCCGGGGCCGGCGCGCGCCCGGCTGCTGCCCGTCCGGCCCGGCTGTCCTACCGGTCACCCGGGGGCCGACAAACCTGCATCTGATGCATATCCTGCCGGGGTGATACCCGATCCCAGCGCACCGGCTCCTCCGGTGCGTCGCAAGCCCCTGCTCGCCGTCCTCCTCGCCCCGCTGTTCATGGCCCTGATCGCCGTGAGCGTCATCAACGTGGCGCTGACGGCCATCGGCGAGAGCCTCGACGCGGACTCCGGCGGCCTGCAATGGGTGATCTCCGGGTACGCGCTGGCTTTCGGGATGCTGCTGGTCCCCGCCGGGCGGACCGGCGATGCCACCGGGCGCCGCCGCATGTTCGTCATCGGCGTCGGCGTGTTCACGCTGGGCTCGCTGCTCAGCGGCCTCGCCCCCACCGTCGAGACCCTCAACCTCGCCCGCATCCTGCAGGGCGTCGGCTCCGGCCTGTTCAACCCGCAGACCGTCGCCCTGATCCAGCAGCACTTCCGTGGGCATGAGCGGGCCCGTGCCTTCGCCCTGCTGGCCACCACGGCCGCGGTCGCCACCGCCGCCGGACCCGTCTTCGGCGGCCTGCTGATCGAGATCCTCGGGCCGGACCAGGGATGGCGCTGGATCTTCCTGATGAACATCCCGATCGGGCTGGTCGCCATCGTCGGCGCCTTCCGGTTCATCCCCGATGACAAGGCCCGCGGCCGGACCCGCCCCGACCTCGACCCGATCGGCACGATCCTGCTGTGCCTGGCGATCCTCGGCGTCATGCTGCCCTTCCTCGAGCGCGGCGGCGGCGCCCTGGTGTGGCTGTCCTTCCCCGTCGGGCTGGCCGTGCTGGGCGGGTGGTGGGTGTGGGAGCAGCGCTACAAGCGCTCCGGCCGGCCCCCGATGGTGGACACCGCGATCTTCTCCAATCACGCCTTCCGCAACGGCATCCTCATCGTCTCGGTGTACTTCCTCGGCGTCACCAGCGTGTGGATCATCGTGCCGCTGTACCTGCAGATGCACCTGCAGCACACCGCCTTCGAGGCCTCGCTGATGGGTGTGCCCTCCTCGATCGCGGCGGCGATCTCCTCGCAGATCGCCGGGCGGTACGTGCTCACCCTGGGCCGACGCATGGTGATCATCGGCTTCGCGATCGCCTTCTGCGGTCTGGGCGGCACCGCGCTGCTGGCCGGGTTCGTGGAGAACGAGGTGGTCGCCTTCTGGTGGCTGGCCGCGCCGCTGACGCTGATGGGTCTCAGCCAGGGCATGACCATCTCGCCGAACCAGACCCTCACCCTGAACTCGGTCGATCCCCGCTTCGGCGGCGTCGCCGGGGGGATCCTGCAGCTGGGCCAGCGCACCGGTGCCGCTGTCGGAACGGCGATGATCCCCGGTATCATCTTCTCCCTCACCGAAGGCGGGCACGCCTGGTTCGAGGCCTTCGTCATCGCGATCGCGATCATCATGGCGCTGACGCTGGCGGCGATGGCCGTGAGCTTCGCAGATCGTGCCCGCGAGAAGGCGAACCCGGGGGCGCTGTAGCCCCTCGACCCAGGAGCGTGCCACGTGGATGCGCGGGAGCAGGACCGCAGGCGGCGCCGCGTTCCCGCACGCGCCGAGGGCCGATCGCTCGAGGCGGGCTGGGGCGAGGACCCCGATCCGGCCATCGCCCCGTCGGCGAACCGGCATCCCCCGGGTGGGGCGGCAGGGGGTGAGGCAGCAGGAGGTGAGGCAGCGGTCCCCGCCGGGGACGTGGCCGCTGCGACCAGCAGGGCTCCGGACTCGGCCGACGGGCCTCCGGACCGGGCGGGACCTGCGCCGAGGCGGCACCCCCGCACCATCCGGTGGCGTCGGACGGCCGGGACCATCGCCGCGCTCCTGCTGGTCGGGGTGCTGGCCGTCGGCCTGCCGCGACTGCTGCCCAACGGTGAGGGCCCGGAGCAGGTGGCCGAGGACTTCCTCCAGGACCTGGTCGACGGCGACATCGACCAGGTCCGCGAGCACGTGCAGGACAGCCCGGACACCAGCGACGCCGCGCTCACGGCAGAGATCCTGCAATCGGCGGCGGATCGGGTGCGTGATGCCGAGGTCGCGCACATCCAGCGCGGATCCGGGACGGCGGAGGTCACGGTCCGCCTGGCCAACGGTGAGGAGACGATCGAGACGACGCTGATGCTCCGGGCCGACTCCACCAGCGCCTTCGCGCCGGTCAGCTGGGAGCTCCAGGCGGTGGAGGTCCCCGAGGTGCGGGTGCACCTGCCCCTCGGGATCGAGGACTTCACGATCAACGGCATCTCGCTGACCGCTCGGGAGTCCTACACCTCCTTCGACGGCGTCGAACGTGCGCTGCTGGTCCAGCTCCTGCCCGGTACCTATGAGTTCGCGCTCCCGGAGGCGGGCCCGTGGCGGGAGTCCCAGGTGATCACCGTCGAGATCCCGCCCGTCCTGGGCAGCTGGACCGGATTCGCCGACCTCGGCTACGACCTCAGCGAGGCCGGGCACGAGGAGGTCCGCCGACAGGTCGACGAGCACTTGGGCAGCTGTGAGGCCAGCACCTCGCCGGCTCCGCACCGGTGCCCCTTCCGGCTGCCGGAGGTCTCGGACGCCCGGGCCGGCGATCCGTCGCTCCAGGGGACGTGGGACGTCCGGGTGCCCCCTGAGGTCGAGGTGCAGCCCAGTTCGGCGATGCTGTGGTCGGTGGCCGGGGTTCCCGGGAGGGCCGCGTTCACCCCCGCGACCGCGGCAGGGTCCTCCGCGGTGCAGCTCGTCCCCGTCGAGGTGCGCGGGTTCGTCCATCTCGCCTTCGACGGGGATCTGGGGGTGGTGCTGCGACCGGACGAGTCCGTCACCATCACGCTGTGCACGGATCCCGACACGAGGGAGCCCACCGGGTTCGTCCACGTGGAGAACGGCGCGATGACCACCGCACGGGAAGCGTGCCGCGGATGACCCCGTCTCCGCGGACTCCCTCTCCGCTGCCCCTGTCGTCGCTGCCCCCGTCCCCTCGTGCTCCCGTCCCGGGGCGGTCATGAGCCCGCGGCGCCCCTCCGGGGCCGGGAGGACCATCCCGATGGGCTGGGATCAGCAGGACCCCGCCGGGGGTGCCGGTGGTGGGCTTCGCGGGGAGCCGACGGGGGAGGACGCGCTCCGCGACGGGCCGGCGGCCGAGGGCGCACGCCCGGGCGCGCCGGAGGGGCAGCGCCCGGCCCGCGGCGGCCGACGTCGGCTGGTCGGGATCCTCGGCGCCGTCGTCCTGGTGCTCGCCCTGGTGCTGGTGGTGCCGCGAGTGCTGACGACGGAGGACGGCCCCGACACGGCGGCTCGCGCGTTCCTCGACGCTCTGGTCGCCGGCGACGCCGCCGTGCTCCGTCAGCACCTCGAGCATCCGGGCGACGCCACGGACCTCGCCCTGAGGGACGAGATCCTGCAGGCCGCCGAGAACCGCGTCACCTCCTACGCGATCGAGGACGTCGAGCGCGACGGGGAGGGTGCGAGGGTCACCGCGCTGCTCGACGACGGCCACGAGCAGCGCCCGCTGACCTTGACCCTCCATGCGGTGGCCGGCAGCTCCTTCGCCCCGGTGAGCTGGCAGCTGGACCGGATCGCGGTGCCGGAGATGGAGGTGTCCCTGCCGTTCGGCACCGAGCAGATCATCATCAACGGGGTGCTGGTCACGCTGGAGGAGGACGTGGCCAAGGTGACCTTCCACCTGCCCACCGTCGCCCTGCAGCTGCTGCCCGGCACCTACGAGATCACGCTGCCGGGCGCCGGGCCGCTGCTCGAGGCGATCAGCAGCGAGATCACCGTGCCGCTGTACCTGGGCCACAGCCGCTCCACGGCCACCCCCGTGCACTACGAGCTCAGCGAGACGGGGCGGGCCGTGGCCGCCGGTCAGCTCGAGGACCTGCTCGCCGACTGCGCCCGCGCCACCACGGCGCGCCCCGAGGACTGTCCCTTCGCGGCACCGTCGGCGGATGATTCCTGGCCGCGGCAGCCGGTCCGGGGCACCTGGGCGCTGACCGCCATGCCGGAGGTGACGACCAGCGCCTGGCAGTTCGGCCTGTGGAGCGTCTCCGGCAGCGGGGGCGTCGCCGAGTTCACGCCCGCAGGCCCGGAGTCCGAGAGCGAGCAGGTGCCCTTCGCGGTCGAGGCGTTCACGCAGGTGCTGCCCGACGACTCCCTCCGCACGGACCTGGTCGATCCGCCCGGCAGCTTCACCGTGGTGGTCTGCTCGACCCCGATGGACGTCGGCGGCATGCCGCAGTACGTCGCGGTCGATCCCGACGCCCAGCTCGACTGCGAGGACGGCAGGTGAGGGCTCTCAGGAGGCGGCGTCGACGTCTTCGGTCGTCCCGGTCGTCCCGGTCGTCTCTGTCGTCCCGATCGTCTCCGTCGTCTCGGCCGATGGCACCGGGGCGTCGCCGGCGTCGGCCGGATTGCGGCGGATGAACAGCGCGATCACGACGGTCAGCACGGCGAGGGCGGCGGAGATCGTGAACGCCACCGAGGTGCCGTCGGAGATCCCCTGAGCTTCCGTGCCGCCGCCGGCCATGGTCAGGCCGGAGACCCGTGCCATGATCGAGACCAGCAGGGCGGCGCCGGCGGCGCCGGCCACCTGCTGCACGGTGCCGACGATCGCCGAGCCGTGCGGGTACAGGCGCCGGGGCAGCGAGCCCAGCGCGGTGGTCATCAGCGGCGTGAACACGAAGGCCAGTCCCAGCGACATCACCACGTGGCCGAGCACGATCAGCCATGCCTGATCCGGCACCCGGGACATGATCCCGATGCCGACCACCACGGCGGACAGCCCGGGCACCAGCAGCGGTCGCGGCCCGACCTTGTCGAACAGTCGGCCCACCAGCGGGGCCAGCAGCCCCATCGCGAGCCCGCCGGGCAGCATCATCAGTCCCACCGACAGGGTGGACAGCTCCAGCACCCGCTGGAGGAAGATCGGCAGCAGCACGACCACGCCGAACATCGCGCCCATCATGACCACCATCAGCGCGACCGCGACCGTGAAGTTCCGCAGGGCGAAGGTGCGCAGGTCCAGCAGCGGCCGGTCGGCCTTCTGCAGGGTCAGCTGGCGCCGCACGAACAGCGTCAGCGAGACCACGCCGATGAGCAGGCACACGATCGCGGCGGTGGGTGCGGAGCCCGAGGCGGCGTCGGCCGCTCCGGAGCCGCCCTGACCGCCGGAGATGCCGGTCAGGCCGTACACCAAGGTGCCGAAGCCGAGTCCGGACAGCACCACGGAGACCGGATCGGCGCTCTGGGCGTTCCCGTCGCTGACGTTCTCGATGCGGCGCAGCCCGAAGATCAGCGCGAACACCGCGATCGGCAGCACCAGCAGGAACAGCGCCCGCCACGGGGCGACGGACAGCACCAGCCCCGAGATCGTCGGCCCCAGGGCCGGCGCCACCGAGATGACGATGGAGATGTTGCCCATCACCAGGCCGTGCTTCGCCGGCGGCACCAGGTTCATCACCGTGGTCATCAGCAGCGGCATCATGATCGCGGTGCCGGAGGCCTGCACGATGCGGCCCAGCAGCAGCGGCAGGAAGGTGGGGGAGAGGGCGCAGATCAGCGTGCCGACGGTGAACGTCGTCATCGCGAGCGTGAACACCTGCCGGGTGGACATTCGCCCCATCAGGTACCCGGTGATCGGGATGATCACGGCCATGGTGAGCATGAACCCGGTGGTCAGCCACTGTGCGGTGGTCTCGGTCAGGTCCAGGTCGTCCATGATCGGCGGCAGCGCGACCGACAGGATCGTCTCGTTGAGGATCACCACGAACGCGCTGACCAGCAGCAGGATGATGACGCTGCGGTCGCGCGGGGCGATGGCACCGGCGGTGTGGGCCGGCGCGGGGGCGCCCGGCTCGCGGGTGCGGGGCGGTGGGGTCGTCTCGGCGGGGGTCGTCCCGGTGTGCTCGGAGTCGGGGGTGTTGTTGTGCACCGGAGAACAGTAGGCATCGCGGGCAGCGCGTGGCTAGGGGATTTCGGGCCGCCCGCGGCCCGTTCACCGTGGGCGCAGGGCGTCGTGAGCGACGAGGAGGGCACTGCGGCGCGCAGAGCGCGAGACGGTCCGGGCGCGGGCGGGGGACACTGGACGCTGCCAGCCATGACCATCGCGTCGCAGGACCACGAGAGAAGGAGATCAGCATGAGCACGGACTTCACGGGACAGATCGCCGTCGTCACCGGTGCGGCCGCCGGGATCGGCCAGGCCATCGCCACCCATCTCGCCGAGTGCGGCGCCCGGATCGCCGGCGTCGACATCGCCCCCACCCTCGCCGACGCGGTCGCCGAACTGCCCGGTGAGGGCCACCTCGCCGTCAGCGCGAACATCGCCGACGCCACCGAGGCCTCCGCCGCGATCTCCCGCGTCGAAGCCGAGCTCGGCACCCCGCGGATCCTCGTCAACTCCGCCGGCATCGGGCGCTTCGCCCCCGGCGAGGATCTCGCCGAGAAGGACTGGGGCTCCACCCTGGCCGTGAACCTCTCCGGCAGCTTCTTCATGGCCCAGGCCGCCGGACGGGTGATGCTGAAGTCCGGTTACGGACGCATCGTCACCATCGCCTCCCAGGCCGCGGAGATCGGCCTGGCCGAGCACGCCGCCTACTCCGCCAGCAAGGCGGGCGTCCTGGGGTTCACCCGGGTGCTCGCCGTCGAGTGGGCGGGCCGCGGCGTCACGATCAACACCGTCTCCCCGACCATCGCCGATACCGCGCTGGCCCGCGAGATCTGGGTGGGGGAGAAGGGCGAGACCGCCCGTGCGATGATCCCTGCCGGACGCTTCGTGGCCCCCGAGGAGATCTCCTCCCTGGTCGGCTTCCTCGCGAGCGAGGAGTCCGCGATGATCACCGGCGAGGACGTCCGGATCGACGGCGGCCGCTCCGTGATCTGATGGACCGGCGCCCCGGCATGGGGCGTCGGATCCGCGCCGCGCCACGGGGCGTCCGACCTGCGCTTTGTAGGCAGTAATTCCGTGCGTGTCATTCGGCATTCGGTGATTCTTGGTAAAAGATTGACAAAATCTCGGGCCGGATGTGGTCTGCTCGCCTTCTGTCGCGGGTGCCGACGGGGCACAGTGAAGCCAGCCCAGAGCGGAAACGCAGGTCACGAGCCTGTAACGGGGGCGTCCGTCGTGCGCGACGAAATCGACGATCTCGTGCTCTCCGCGTCGTGACCATCCCTTTCCCCAGGAGTCCACAATGCCCGCACCCCGCCGCCTTCCCACCCACCGCGCCGACGGGAACGCCGTCTACTTCCGGTCGGTCACTGTTGCGCCGAAGGTGGCCGCCGCCACCGGCGGAGCCGTCGTCGCGGCCGGGCTGAGCGTCGCCGGCGCCGGGGTCGCCACCGCCGACTCCTCGGTGTGGGACCGCGTCGCCCAGTGCGAGTCCACCGGCAACTGGTCCATCAACAACGGCAACGGCTATTACGGCGGCCTGCAGTTCTCCTACAGCACCTGGAAAGCCTTCGGCGGCCAGGAGTACGCCAACACCGCCGACAACGCCACCAAGGCCGAGCAGATCGCTATCGCCCAGCGCACCCTGGACCGTCAGGGTCCCGGGGCCTGGCCGAACTGCGGCCCCAGCGCGGGTCTGACCAAGGCCAACGGCGGCGCCGACGCCAACGCCCAGCCCGCGGGCGGCAGCAGCGGGGGCGGCTCGAGCTCCTCCGAGTCCTCCGGCGACCTGGTGGTCGACGGCAAGTTCGGTCCGAAGACCGCCGCCGCCCTGCAGTCCTGGATCGGCGTGGGCGCGGACGGCTCGCTCTCGACCTCCGACGTCAAGGTCCTCCAGAGCAAGGTCGGTGCCGAGTCCGACGGCAAGATCGGCTCCGAGACCACTCGCAAGCTGCGCGCCGAGATCGGCCTGGGCGACAACGGCGTCTGGGACTTCCGCTCCAGCTACTCCACCGTCAAGGCGCTGCAGCAGCACCTCAACGGCAATCCCGCTGCTCCGAGCGCACCCAGCGGCGGCACCTCCGCCCCCTCCACCCAGGGCGACCTGGTGATCGACGGCAAGTTCGGCCCGAAGACCACGGCCGCCCTGCAGTCCTGGATCGGCGTGGGCGCGGACGGTTCGCTGTCCACCTCCGACGTCAAGGCTCTGCAGGCCAAGGTCGGCGCCGACGTCGACGGCAAGATCGGCTCCGAGACCACCGGCAAGCTGCGCCAGACCATCGGCCACAGCTACAACGGCGTGTGGGACTTCCGCGATTCCTACGGCACGGTCAAGGCGCTGCAGCAGTACCTCAACGCCCACTGATCCGCCGGCGACCCTGGTCGCCTCCGCCTCCTCCTCACCGACGCGTCGGCCCCTTCCGGGGTCGGCGCGTCGTGCTGTGTGGGAGGGGGCGATTGCCTCGACCCGCCGGCGCCTCGTCCGATAGCTGCGGCCGCACCGCCCGACCTGACTTGCACAGGTTTAGTGTGTCAGTGCGTCGAGGACGTGTCGGGCGTCGTCGGTGAGGTCGGGCTTCGCGGTGATCTGCTGCCTGGCCAGGGTGATCGTGACGTCCTGCAGCGGGCGGAGGGTCTGGATGATCTTTCGGATGCTGAACCCGGTCGTGTCTTGGAGGTAGCGGGCGATCGCCAGCGCGGTGAAGACGATGGTGAGGTGGGCTTCGATCGCGTCGCGCTGATGATGGAACATGGGTCTGGCCTGGAGGTCTGTCTTGCTCATTCGGAAGGACTGCTCCACGTGCCAGAGGTCGTGGTAGCTGGAGAGTACCTCCGGCGCGGCCATGGTGCTCGCGGGGATGTTGGTGACGTAGCCCTTCAGCCCGACCAGCTGCTTCGCCTTCTCCAGCGACTCCTCATCCAGCTTCTTGCCGGCCGTGGTGGATTTGATGAACCGGGTGCCCTTGACGGAGGCGTCGCCGGCGATCACGGCTCGGGCCCTGTTCTCCTGCTGGGTGAGGGTGTAGTTGTCGTGGACTGCGCGTTTGCGGGAGTAGGACCAGACCGCGCGCCAGTGCCCGGGATGCTCCTTCGCGTCCCAGACCGGCTCTTTGCGGCGTCGCTTCGTCTCGGTCTTGGTGGAGCCGTGCCGCGGGGTGATCGTGTCGATCAGCTGCCCATCGCTGAACGCGTCCCCGTTCCAGTGGAAGTGATTGGCCAGGTCACCGGGGGCTTTCTTCGGCCGTGAGCCGACGATGAACTTCAGCTCCGCTTCGGCCAGGGCGTTCAGGTTCGCCATCGAGAGCATCCCGGCGTCCGCGACGACGACCATGTCCGCCAGGTTGTGTCGCGCCTGGAACTGCTTGATGATCGGCACGATCGTGAGGGTCTCCGCCTTGTTGCCCTCGAAGCAGCCGATCTCCAGCGGGAACCCGTTCCGGTCCACCAGCAGGCCGACCACGATCTGGGGATCGACCCTGCGCTCCTTGCTGAAGCCGACTTTCCTCAGTTCATCTTCCTTCGGGGCTTCGAAGTAGAGCGTGGTGACGTCGTAGAGCACCAGGGAGATGTCGCCGCTGGTCGAGGCGTGTTTGAAGCACTTCGCGGCAATGCGGTCGCGGTACTCACGCTCGCCGCAGCGCTGGAGAGCGGCGTGGAAGGTGTTGCGGTGGACCGGCTGGACGCCGACATCGGCCAGGACGCGGCGGGAATCGCTCATCGAGGTCGGTTCGATCAGCCTCGCGGCGACGAGCTGGAAGAACGCCTCATCCTCGACGACATCGAAGCCGAGCGTGGACCAGGCCGAGCGGAGCGTCTCCACCAGCAGGCGAGAATGTTTCGACTGCACGACGGCCGCCTGTGGATCCTGGGAAAGGTCGAGGTCAAGAGCCCGTTGGCCGGCGTGGATCTTGTCCCTGCCGGCGCTCATCAACGCGGCGAGCTCCGCTTCGGTGCGTGCGGAGCCAAGATGCTCGAGGACCACGTCCCGACGGTTCTTCCGCTCGGCGATCTGCACGGCCGTCGCACCAGACGCCGTGGTCACCTTCCGCAGAAACACCATCCGGTTAGTGTGTCACTTCCACACTGCGCGAAGCGCTCACCAGCACGAACACGAGAGAATCTCCAGAATCGGCTCCTACCTGTGCAAGTCAGGTGGGAGGGGGCGATTGCCTCGACCCGCCGGCGCCTCGTCCGATAGCTGCGGCCGCACCGCCCGAGCCGGCCCCGGCGGAGACCTCTTCACATGTACGCAAAACGTGTATATAGTGACTAAACGGGAAAGACGGGTAAAACGGACATGACGGGCACGACTGAGGCCGCGACGATGCGGCGAAGCCGCCCGGGCCACCCCGACTCCCGGTGAGATCGATGTCGTGCGCACAAAGGGGTTCCCGTCGTGAGTCAGCAGGTTGTGAAGGTCGCCGGTCCTCCGATTCCTTTGGTCGGCACGCCCCGTCCGGTCCGCAGCACCGTCCGCCGAGGGTCGAGGGCGGACGACCGTCTCGTCACGGGCGTACTCGTGCTCGCCGATGCCGTCGTCATCGTCCTGGCCTGCCTGGTCGCCCTCGCCATCCGCCAGAACCTCGGGTTCCTCGGTGACGCACCGGGACTGACCGGGACCGTGGTGCGCAGCTCCCTGGTCATCGGCGCCGGGTGGATGCTGGCGATCGTGGTCTGCGGTGGGACCAACCCGCGTCTGGTCTCCAGCGGAGCGGAGATCTACCGCAACGTGATGACCGCGAGCGTCGGGGCGGTCGGCCTCGTCGGCGCGACTCTCTTCCTCGCCGACATCCAGCTCTCCCGCCCCTTCTTCGGCACGCTCTTCCTCGTCGGCACGGTTCTGCTGCTCCTGGTGCGCTTCTCAGTCCGGCGGGTGGTGAACCGGGCTCGCACCCGGGGTCTTCTGCGCTCACAGATGCTCGTGGTGGGCGCGACCGGGCACGTGAGGGGCATCGCGCGCACCCTGGCGCGGGAGACCTGGCTCGGCTACGACGTGGTCGGGGCGGTGACGCCGTTGCACGAACAGGTCGACGCCGAGCAGGCCGGGGTTCCCGTCCTCGGCGACGAGTCCCACCTGCTCTCTCTGGTGCGTGACCAGGAGCCCGACGTCGTCCTGTTCACCGCGGGATCCTCCGCCAGTGCGGAGGAGTTCCGGCGCATCGCCTGGGATCTCGAGGAGCTGGACGTGGACGTCATCGTGGTTCCCGGGGTCAGTGAGATCTCCGGCGATCGGATCCGCATGCGGCCGGTCGCCGGTCTCCCACTGGTGCACATGGACCTGCCGCGAGCTCGCAAGGCGCTGCGCTGGACCAAGCGCGCCTTCGATGTGGCCGCCAGTGCAGCGCTGCTGCTGGTGTTCTCCCCGGTCCTGGCCGCGATCGCGCTGAGCGTGTGGTGGGGCGACCGCGGCGGCGTCATCTTCCGCCAGGAGCGCGTGGGCCGCACGGGCGAGGGTTTCGAGTTCCTCAAATTCCGCTCCATGGTCCTTGACGCCGAGGCGCGTCTCGCGGAGCTCGAGAAGCTCGAGCGCGACAAGGGCAACACCGTGCTGTTCAAGATGGCCGACGACCCCCGCGTGACACGCGTGGGCAAGGTGCTGCGCCGCTACTCGCTGGATGAGCTGCCGCAGCTGTGGAACGTCCTGCGCGGCGACATGAGCCTGGTCGGCCCCCGTCCCGCGCTCCCGCGGGAGGTCAGCGGGTACGACGAGGACGCGAACCGGCGCCTGGCGGTCCGGCCCGGCATCACCGGGCTGTGGCAGGTCTCCGGCCGCAGCGACCTCTCCTGGGAGGACACCGTGCGACTGGACCTGTTCTACGTCGACAACTGGTCCTTCACCCAGGACCTGCTGATCCTCGTCCGCACCTTCCGGGCTGTGCTGGCCTCGCGCGGGGCGTACTGAGGACGGCGGCTGTACGGTCGAGACCCCGGGAGCATCTGATCGCTTCCGGGGTCTCGTGCTGTCGAGCTGACTGTGCAGGGTCGGCGCCGCGCACAGGCCGGCGACGGGCCCGCGCCAGGTTTCAGGGGTGACCTGACGCGGACCCGTCGCCGTGTCTCAGGGGGCGAGGGTGACCTCGGCCGCCGCCGGGGCTGGGCCGCTCAGCGCGTCCAGCGCTCGCCGCAGCGCCGTGGAGGAGGTGTGCATCGTGTAGGGGAAGTAGACGACCTCGACCCCGACCGGGGCGAACTGCTCCTCGAGCAGCCGCCCCTTCTCGGTCCCGCGCCAGTCGTCACCCTTGAAGAAATGGGTGAAGCCCACGTCCTGCCAGGCGTCGAGCTTCGACGGGCTGGTCTCGACGTGGACGTCGTCGACGAAGCGGATCTGACTCACGATCTCGGCGCGCTCGGCCGTCGGGATCACAGGCTCGATGCCCTTGACCTGCCGCAGTATCTCGTCGCTCACGACGCCGGCGACCAGCAGGTCGCAGTGCTGCTTGGCGTGGCGCAGGAGGTTCAGATGCCCCACATGAAAGAGGTCGAAGGCTCCTGCCGCATAGCCGATGCGCATGGTCGGACTCCTCCTCGGGTCGCGGTCCGCCCGCAGTGGGTGAACATGCGATCCAGAGTACCGGGTAAAGCGGTAAAAAGGTAGAAAACGGACATATGAAATGGCGTGGCGCGTCGAGTCCGCGGCAGGGGTCGCGAGCCGGCGGCTCGACGAGGGGTGCTTGTGCAGCGGCGTTGTCCGGGCCGAGAATCTGGCTCGGGCTCAGTCTTGCGCCCCCGCGAGCAGGCGGTCCACGACCGGCAGCAGCTCCGCGGCCGTGATCGCGTCCTCGCGCGACGATCCGGGGTTCCCGCTGAGCGCGGCGTCGAAGTAGAGTCCGTCCCCGATCAGCAGGATGGCGTGGGCGGTCGCCTCCTCGGAGACCTCCTTGCGGATCAACTCGAGCCACTGTCGACGGGCGCGGTCCATCACCTCCTGTGCTCCGGTGTGGGACTCCTGGGCGAGCTGGGCGACGGCCACCAGGGTGCGATCCAGGGCGCAGTCGGTCCACACGGAGGTGCGCACGTAGTAGCGCGAGGGGCCGTCCGGGGCGGCGCGCATGGCGGTGATGTCCTCGGCCATGAGCTCGTCCAGGCGGTCGATCAGCCCCTCGGTCAGTGCGTCCTTCGAGGTGAAGTGGTAGAGCAGGCCGCCTTTGGAGACGCCGGCCCGTGCGGCGACGGCGCTCAGGGTGGTGGCGCGCTGGCCGTTCTCGAGCAGGATCGCGCCATAGGCGTCGAGCAGGGTATCGCGTGCGGACATGAGACCGACCTTACTGGGGGAGGGGTTTCCGGAGCCTTGAACTGTACCGTCTGGACGGGTTAGTTTGGTCAGGGCGTCCGATCCCGTCCTCGACCCGCTCCGTCCTCGACCCGCCCCTGGAGGTCCCTGTGCTCCCCGCTCCCACGACCCCGGTGACCGAGCGCCTCGGCGCCGGCGCCCGCTGGTGGGCCCTGGCCGTGCTGACCCTCCCTGTGCTGCTCATCGCGATCGACAACACGGTGCTCTCCTTCGCGCTGCCCGCGATCTCCGAGGCGCTGGCGCCCAGCGGCCAGCAGCTGCTGTGGATCGTGGACATCTACTCGCTGGTCCTGGCCGGGCTGCTGGTGCCCATGGGCTCGCTCGGCGATCGCCTCGGACGGCGCCGTCTGCTGCTGATCGGGGCGACGGGCTTCGCCATCGTCTCCGCGCTGGCCGCCCTCTCCCCGGATGCAGCCACGCTGATCGTGGCCCGCGCTCTGATGGGCTTCTTCGGGGCGATGCTGATGCCCGCCACGCTCTCGCTGATCCGGAACATCTTCACCGATCCTGTGCAGCGCCGCACCGCCATCGCAATCTGGGCGGCGGCGTTCTCCGGGGGTGCTGCTCTGGGGCCGATCGTCGGCGGTTTCCTCCTCGAGCACTTCGCATGGGGCTCGGTGTTCCTGATGGCCGTGCCCGTGATGCTTCCGCTGCTGCTGCTCGGCCCCGTGCTGATCCCCGAGTCGAAGGATCCCGAGCCGGGCCCGGTCGACCTCGTCAGCGTGCTGCTGGTGCTGGCGACCATGACGCCGCTGGTCTACGCTATCAAGGTCCTCACCGACAGCGGCCTCGCGCTGGTTCCCGTGCTCTGCGCGCTGATCTCCGTGGTGGCCGGCGTCGCCTTCGTGCGCCGACAGCTGGCGCGCTCCCACCCGATGCTCGACGTCACTCTGTTCACGCGTCCGGTCTTCACCGGCGCCGTGCTCGCGAACCTGCTCAGCGTGTTCTCCCTGGTCGGCTTCCTGTACTTCGTCTCCCAGCACCTGCAGCTGGTCAGCGGGCGCTCGCCGATGCAGGCCGGCTTGGTGCTGGTGCCCGGCCTGGTGGTCACGATCATCGCGGGCCTGCTGGTGGTGCGTCTGGTCCGATACGTCTCCCCGGCAACGGTCATCACCGGCGGACTGCTGTTGAACGCGCTCGCCTTCACGTTGGTCGCGGTGACCGGCACCTGGGGCTCGGACCTGCTGCTGCTGATCGCCTTCGCCCTGCTCGGGGCGGGAGTGGGCGCTGCGGAGACCCTCAGCAACGACCTCATCCTCTCGGCCGTGCCGGCGCGGAAGGCCGGTGCTGCCTCGGCGATCTCCGAGACCGCCTACGAGACCGGCGCCGTGCTCGGCACCGCCGTGCTGGGCAGCCTGCTGAATGCTGCCTACAGCCGTCACGTCCAGCTGCCCGTCGAGCTCTCGGACGCCCAGCGTGCCTCCGCCTCCGAGACCCTCGGCGGGGCCACCGCCGTCGCCGGCGAGCTGCCGAGCACGCTGGCCCAGCCGCTGCTGGCGTCCGCCCGGGCCGCCTTCGACTCCGGAGTGCTGCTGACCAGCGGCATCGGGGCCGTGCTGATGGTCATCGCTGCGGTCATCGCCCACCGCACCCTGCGCCAGGCGACCTGAGGCGGGCTCGCCCCGTGGACCGTGGACCGTGGACTCCATGGACCGGTGGCTCCGTATATGTGGTTCGCCGGTCGATAGAGTCCCGCGTTCCCTGCCCGTCCGGGCCCCTCAGGCGCCCGCCCCGCCCCGCGCCGGGTCAGACTGCGCGGATCCGGGAGGGTGCAGGAGGGCGAAGGTGGTCCCCCGCGACGCAGGATGGCCAGCAGCATCGGGCGCGTCGTGCGCCAGCTGACGAAGACCTGTTCCCAGGTCAGGCGGGTGACGCGGAAGCCGAGGAACTGCAGCTCGAGGTCACGCGCCCGGTCCCGCGCGTACTGCTGCTCGTCGTCGTGGAACTCACGGCTGTCGCACTCGATGATCCAGCGTCGCCCCGCCAGGATGTCCACGCGACCAACCGTCCCGATGTGCACCTGGACTCGCATGGGCACGCCCAGCGACTCCAGCCACCAGCGGACCGTCGTCTCCGTCCCGGAGCCGGCGCCTCGACGGATTCGTCCCAGGTCGCGCCTCTGGCGATGGGGGAGCGAAGCCACGATCTGCTCGGCCTGGTGGTCAGTGACTCTGCCCTGTTCCAGAGCGGATTCGAAGAGCGTCGCCGCGTCGACCGCGGCGAGGCAGCGCGCGGCGTGCTCGAGGACGAGGGGCAGCGGGGGAACGGGAGCGGTGTCGGGCCAGCTCCGCAGGGCCGGGCCGTGGTGGAGCAACGGCACGGGCGCCTGCGGGGTGCCGAGCCTCTTCCCGCCACGGCGCCGGATCGGACGGGCCGTCGCCAGGTTGTCACCGTCGGCGCGAGGGCCGCGCGCCCTGCGATGGCCGCGCGCCCGGCGAGGGCGGAAGACGTGCACGGCGTCCGGACGCGGCGGTATCCACAGTCCGTGCAGAGCGGCGGCGTCGAGGCAGGTCGGACGCACGCCCTGCTGCAGGATCGCCACAAGATCCGGCGGGGCGGCGGCGGTGACGTACCAGGGCTGAACGCTTCGGACCGACCCTTCCCGCAGCCACGTAGCGAACTGCCCTGGCTCGAGATCGAGATCATCGACGTCGGATCGATGGATGATGCCGGGGATGTGCATGGGCCGAGCTGAGCATCGCCACGTGGTCACCGCCAGCGAGGGGCGCCCGATTGTGGACGAGGAGGCTCGAGGGCTTGCGGGGGAGGACGGTCGGAACCGCCAGGGAGTCCCGGCACTGGACGCTGCGGAGGACGTCTTCGTCCCGCCGACCGCTCCAGGGGCGTGCGCCGGTCGAAGACGTCCCGTGCATCGGGGAACGCCCCGTCTGAGCTGCCCGACCGTCCGCACTGTCCGGCCTTCCGAACGGCCCGACGGTCCACGCTGCCCGGCCTTCGGAGCTGCCTGTCCGTCCACGCTGCCTGTCCGTCCACGCTGCCCGTCCGCGACGCCCGCCCGCTGCGGTCGTGAGCATCCCTGTCGGGACCTGCGAAGGTGTGGGAATCTGGCCCCATGCGCCTTCCCGCCGACAGCCACGTCCACAGCGAGTTCTCCTGGGACACCGGCGGCCCCGACTCCGCCGCGCGCGGCACGATGGAGGCGAGCTGCCATCGCGCCGCCCGTATCGGACTGCCGGGGCTGTTCTTCACCGAGCACCTCGACCTCGAGGATGCCTGGTTCAGCGACCCCGAGGACTTCGACGAGCACGAGGCGCATCTGCTGGGTGAGGACGGGATCGTCACCGTGCCCCGCTTCGAAGCGGACGGGTACCTGGCGAGCATCCAGCGCTGCCGGGCCGCCGTCCCCGCGCTGTGGATCGGCACCGGTCTCGAGGTCGGCCAGCCCCACCTGCGCCTCGAGGCCGCCGGGAGGCAGCTCGACCTGGACCACTTCGACCGCATCCTCGGCTCGCTGCATACCCTGGAATTCGAGGGGCGGCGGGCCGAGCCGAACACGCTGTTCAGGCGGCTGCCGGCCGACGAGGTGGTCCGCCGCTACCTCGCCGAGATCCCCGCCCTGGTCGCCGGGGACGAACCGTTCTCGGTCGTCACCCACCTCGACTACGCGGTGCGGTACTGGCCGGAGGACGAGATCGGCCCCTTCGATCCTCGCGCGTTCGAGCGCGAGTTCCGCGCAGCGATGGAGGCGATCGCAGAGAGCGGGCGCGCGTTGGAGATGAACACCCGACGCCTGTGGTCCTGGATGCCGCAGTGGTGGGCAGAGTCCGGGGGCCGCAGGGTCAGCCTCGGCAGCGATTCGCACAGCCCGGCCGCACTCGCCCATGGCTTCCCCGAGGCGGTCGCGATGATCGAGGCCTACGGCTTCCGGCCGGGCCGGCACCCCGAGGACCTCTGGACCCGCTGAGCCCGGCCGACGCCGGTCCGGCCGACGCCTGCCCGATCGACGCCTGCCCAGTCGATGGCGGCCCGGCCGGCCGCGCGCACCAGGAGACGGGCACCGCCGTTCACTCACCCAGCCGCATCCACCTGTCCCCGCGCACCCGCACCCCCAGCGAGACCGCGCGGGCGATGAGGAAGATCAGCGTGCACGCGACCCACAGGGCCGCCAGCGCCCACGGCCCTGCCCAGCCGGAGTAGTACACCAGCACCGTGAACGGGAGGGTGACCAGCGCGTTGATCACGCCGACCTTCGCCAGGTAGGGGGCATCGCCGGCACCCATCAGCACTCCGTCGAGCACGAACACGTACCCGGCCACGGGCTGGGCGATCATCAGCACCCACAGGGCCGCGCGCAGGTTCTCCTGCACGGCGACGTCCGGGGTGAACAGGCCCGGGATCACGTAGCTGGCCGCCAGCAGCAGCACCCCGGTGACCACGCCGCCGCCGACGCCCCACACCATCAGCCGACGGGTCACGGCGCGCACGGAAGCGGCATCGGCCGCTCCGAGGAACCGACCCGTCAGCGCCTGGCCGGCGATCGCCAGTGCATCGAGGGCGAGGGAGAGCAGCGTGAACACGGTCAGGGCGATCTGATGGGCGGCGAGCTGCACGGCGCCGAGCTGGGTGGCCACCAGCGTCCCGGCCAGCAGCACCACGCGCAGGGACACGGTGCGCACGAACATCGGCAGCGATTCACGGCCCGCCGAGGCCACCTGGCCCAGGTGCGGCCGCAGCGCCACCTGCTCGCGGCGGGCGGCGCGCACCACGATCGCCAGCAGCACCAGCGCCATGCCCCACTGGGCGATCACCGTGCCGATCGCGCTGCCGGCGATGCCCAGCCCCGCCCCGAAGATCAGCACCGCGTTCAGCGGGATGTTCACCACCGCCCCGGAGACGGCCACGATCAGCGGCAGCCGCGCATCCTGCAGGCCTCGGATCAGCCCGGTCGCGGCCTGCACGGTGAGCATCGCGGGCACCCCGAGGGCGCTGAGGTGCAGATAGGTGACGGCTTCCGTGAGCACTGCGGGGGAGGGGCCGAACAGCGACAGGATCCCGGCGCCACCGACCAGGAGGACCACCACCGCTGCGGCACCGATCATCAGCGCGAGCCAGCAGGCGTCCACCCCGCGCGAGATCGCCTCGCGGCGGCGACCGGCCCCGAAGGCACGGGCGACGGAGGCGGTGGTCGAGTAGGCGAGGAACACCGACAGCCCGATCACGGTGGTCAGGACCGCGGACGCCAGGCCCAGGCCGGCGAGGGAGACGGTGCCGACCCGGGCGATGAACGCTGAGTCGGCCATCAGGAACAGCGGTTCGGCGATCAGGGCGCCGAGGCTGGGGACCGCCAGGCGCAGGATGTCCCGGTCGACGGTGCGCCGGGCGCGACGGGCGGACCCGGGGGTCGCGGTATCGGGGGAGGTGGGGATGGAGGGATCGGGCACGCCTCCATTGTCGAGCACCTCGCCCGAGCGGGCACGTGCGCCCCGGCACAATGCGCTACCCGACCGCTGCGCCGTCGCAGCTCTCCGACGGCGCACCCGCGGCGCCTCCGCCAAGCGCCCGCGACGGCGGAGCGGTCCCGGTGTCGGCCACCTCACCCTGGGGCGTGCACTTCTCCTACGGAGGTCGGATACCTCGATACAGGTCCGTATGGAACAGTTCCTTCCAGGGTCCGACGACGAGCCCTCGGACGCGGGATGTCGCCGTGTCGACCACCCCGTCATCAGCATCTCCCGAGGAGCAGGATGAACCGCCTCGCCCGCCTGAGCCTGAACAACAGGTCCTTCATCGCACTGGTCTGCATCGCGGTGTCGATCATCGGCGCCTTCGCGATGACCACGATGCGCCAGGAGCTCATCCCCTCGGTCTCGCTGCCGCAGATCCAGGTGATGACCTCCGCGCCGGGCTCCTCCTCCGAACAGGTCCAGGACCGGCTGACCCGACCGATCGAGCAGTCCCTCAGCGGTCTGGAGAACGTCGAGGGCACCTCCTCGAGCTCGCAGGCCGGGGTCTCGATGGTCACGATCGAGCTGGAGTACGGCACCGACACCGCCCGCTCGGCCAACCAGGTCGACGCGGCGCTGACCCGCATCGAGGACCAGCTGCCCGAGAACGCGGACCCGCAGGTCATCGCCGGCGGCACCAGCGACCTGCCGGCCGTGGTGCTGTCCGTCTCCTCCGACTTGGATCCCTCCGAGCTCGGCTCCCGCCTGGACGAGGCCGTCACGCCCGAGCTCGAGCGCGTCGAGGGCGTCTCCTCCGTCGCCGTGATCGGCGCCCCCGAGGAAATCATCCAGATCACTCCCGATGAGCAGAAGCTCGCCGAGAACGGCCTCACCGAGAACGACATCTCCACCGCCCTGGACGCCAACGGGCTGTCCCTGCCCGGCGGTTCCGTCACCGACGGCGACCGCACGCTCGACGTGGTCCTCGGCGAGAAGATCGACAGCATCGAGTCCCTGAAGGGCATCATGCTGATGCCCGAGGGCGGCTCCGAGGAAGGCCAGCAGGGTCAACAGGGTCAGCAGGCACCGCAGCCGGTCGCCCTCTCCGAGGTCGCCACCGTCGAGCGCACCACCCAGGACCCCACCTCCATCTCCCGCACCGACGGCCGCGACTCGCTGGTCGTGATGGTCACCGCCACCGCCGACGGCAACGTCGTGGACATCTCCGAGGGCGTCGAGGACGTCCTGGCCGACTCCCTGCCGGGCGTGGGCGGGAACGCCGAGAGCGCCGTCGTCTTCGACCAGGCGCCGTTCATCCAGGAGTCGATCGTCGCGCTCGCCGAGGAGGGCCTGCTGGGCCTGCTCTTCGCGGTCGGCGTGATCCTGCTGTTCCTGCGCCGCGTGCGGCCGACGGTCGTCACCGCGATCTCGATCCCCACCTCGCTGCTGATCGCCTTCATCGGCATGCTGGTCACCGGGTACACGCTGAACATGCTGACCCTGGCGGCGCTGACGATCTCCATCGGCCGCGTGGTCGACGACTCGATCGTGGTGATCGAGAACATCGTGCGGCACCTCGCGTACGGCAAGGCGAGGATGCGCGCCATCCTCGACGCCGTCGGCGAGGTCGCCGGCGCGATCACCGCCTCGACGCTCGCCACCGTGGTGGTGTTCCTGCCGATCGCGATCGTCTCCGGCATGGCCGGGGAGCTGTTCCGGCCCTTCGCCCTGACCGTCGGCATCGCGATGCTCAGCTCCCTGCTGGTGGCGCTGACCATCGTCCCGGTGCTCGCGTACTGGTTCCTGCGCCCCCCGAAGGGGCAGGGGGACGTGGACCCCGACGATGCCGCGCAGGTCGCGCAGATCCGCGAGCGCTCCGAGGCGAAGGAGGAGCGCACCTGGCTCCACCTCATCTACGCCCCGCTGCTGCGCCTGGTCACCGACTCCCGGCCGCGGCGCCTGATCACGGTGGCCGTCTCGTTCCTCATCCTGGTCGGCACCGCCTTCCTGTACCCGCTGGTGAACGTCAACTTCCTCGGTGATACCGGCCAGAACATCGCCTCGCTCACGCAGTCACTGCCGGCCGGCACCAGCCTGGAGCAGTCCGAGGACAAGGCCGAGGAGTCCGAGCAGGCGCTGATGGACCTCGACGGCGTCGAGACCGTGCAGACCACCATCGGCGGCGGCCAGTTCGGCATGGGCGGCGGCGGTGAGAACGAGGTCAGCTACTCGATCACCACCGACCCCGACGCGGACCAGGAGGCCCTGTCCGACGAGATGGTCTCCACCCTGGAGGAGCTGCCGGAATCCGGGACGATCGAGGCGGCCGCCGTCGCCTCGCCCACCGGATCCAGCTCCGTGGACATCCTGGTCACCGGCCCCACCGCCGACGCCCGCCAGCAGGCGAACGACGCGATCCTCGCCGAGCTCGACCCGCTGCCCGACGGCGCCGCCGAGGTCACCAGCGACCTGCAGGCCGAGGAGCCCACGGCGGTCGTGACCGTCGACCGGGAGGCCGCCGCGCAGCTGGGGCTGACCGAGGAGGCCGTGATCGGCATGGTCGCCGGGCAGATGTACCCCGGCGCGATCGGCTCGGTCACCCTCGAGGACACCGAGCTCGACATCTACGTCGAACAGGGCGAGAGCATCGAGACCTTCGACCAGCTGCAGGACATCCAGCTGGCCGGCGGGATCGCGCTGACCGACGTCGCCTCCATCGAGGAGGAGGCCTCGCGCCCCTCGATCTCCACCCAGGACGGGCTGGAGACGGTGACGGTCTCGATCACTCCCGAGGGCGATGACGTCGGCCCCGCAACGGATGCCGCGAACGCGGCGATCGAGGATGCGGACCTGCCCGAGGGCGTCGAGGCGACCGTGGGCGGCACCGCGGCGGACATCGACGAGACCTTCGGTCAGCTCGGCATCGCCATGCTCGCCGCGATCCTGCTGGTGTACGTGCTGCTGGTGTGGATCTTCAAGTCCCTCATCCAGCCGCTGATCCTGCTGGTCTCCATCCCCTTCGCCGCGACCGGCGCGCTGGGGCTGCTGATCGTCACCGGGGTCCCGCTGGGCCTGCCCTCGATGATCGGCCTGCTGATGCTGGTGGGCATCGTGGTCACCAACGCGATCGTGCTGATCGACCTGGTCAATCAGTATCGACGGCGCGGAATGGGGCTCGACGAGGCGATCCACGCCGGTGCCGCCAAGCGTCTGCGCCCGATCCTGATGACCGCCGCTGCGACCATCTTCGCGCTGGTCCCGATGGCGCTGGGCCTGACCGGCAGCGGCGGGTTCATCGCCCAGCCGCTCGCCGTGGTCGTCATCGGCGGCCTGGTCTCCTCGACCCTGCTGACCCTGCTCATCGTGCCGGTGCTCTACCGCATCGCCGAGGGCCCGGGGGAGCGGCGCCGGCTGAAGACCGAGGCCCGCGAGGCCGAGCGGCGCGATGCCCGCGAGAAGGCGCTCGCCCAGCAGCGCGCCGCGCACCGGGCCGAACAGGAGCGCGAGCAGCCCGCAGCGCCGTCCGAGCCCGTGCCGGGCGACGGAGCGGCCACCAGCGGTGGCCGGCGGGGTTCGCGCCAGTCGCTCAAGGAGCGCGGCGGACTGCTGCGGATCCTGCGCGAGCGCCGGCGGCGCTGACCGCCCTTCGCTGACAGCGCTGACGCCGCCGCCCGGAGACCAGGGCGGCGGCGTCTCGCCGGCGGGGCGGGCGCACGTTGCCTGGGGGATGGGCGCACGTTGCCGCTGGCCCGGGCGCACCATAGGCTTCACGCACACGTGTCCACCGGGCGGAGCCGCCCGCGGACCACCGGTCCGTTCGGCGGCGAGGGAGGCGATGATGCGGTCACCGACGAGCGTCGTGGTGGGGATGGCGACCTTCCGCCGGCCGGAGCTGCTGGCCGCGCTCCTGCCGGAGGTCCTCGCGCAGATCGAGCAGGCCGGGGTGGCCACGGAACTGCCCTCGCAGTATCGGGTGGTCGTCGTCGACAACGACCCGGAGGAGAGCGCCCGGGACACAGCGGAGTCCGTGGGTGACCCGCGGATCCGTTACGCCCCCGAGCCGCGTCCGGGGATCAGCAGCGCACGCAATCGCCTCCTGGACGAGGCACGCGACGCCGACGTGCTCGTCCTCCTCGACGACGACGAGACCCCGCACCCCGGATGGCTCGTGCACCTGCTGAGCACCTATGTCGAGCACGACGCCGACGCGGTGAGCGGACCCGTGCACGCCGTGTTCGAAGGAGGGGAGGATCCCTGGGTCGCCGCCGGCGAGTACTACCTCGGCCAGCGCCGCGAGGGAGTGACCACGGGGACCGTGCTGCGCCGGGCCGCGACGAACAACCTCCTGCTGGACATGGAACGGGTGCGCGAGCTCGGACTGCGGTTCGACGAGCGCTTCGGGCTGACCGGGGGAGAGGACTCCCTGTTCACCGGCCAGCTGACCGCCGCGGGAGGTCGGATCGTCTACTGCGCCGAGGCGGTCGTGGACGATCTGGTGCCCCGCGCGCGCAACACCCGCAGCTTCAACCTTGCGCGGCGGCGGGCCCAGGCCGCCACGCATGTGCGCGTCGAGCAGAACCTCGCCACGTCGCGTCGCGCTCGAGCGACCAACGGAGCGCGATGGGTGGTGATCGGGGCCGGCCAGCTCCTCAAGGGCTCGGCGCTCGCGGTCGTCGGTCGGGTCACCGGGGACCTGCGTCGACGAGCTCAGGGCGAGAGCCGGGTCGCCAGCGGGCTGGGGGCTCTCGGAGGGTGCCTCGGGATCGTCTCGTCGCCGTACGCGCGGGCTGCGAGGGCAAGGCGTCGCTGACGGCATGGAACCAGTGCCCGCGAGAGTGGCCTGGTCGGACGCCCCGGTTCAGCTCGTCGGGACGTCGCTGATGATGTACTTCGTCTTCCCGCCGGTGTAGGGCAGGGATTCGACGTACTCGATGCGGACGGGGACCTCGTCACGGATGCGCTCCCGCAGTTCGCTGACGGCCGTCTCGATGTGTCGGCGCGCCCCGGGCTCCTCTCCCTCCACGACCCGCACCGTCAGGGAGTAGTCGGCCTGCTGGTGGACCTGGAAGAGACGCACTGCCTCGGGATGCGTGCCGAACATCGCCGTGAGCCGATGGGCCAGCGCAGTGCCGCTGGGAAGATGCAGAATATCGTTCGTGCGCCCCTGCGGCGGTTCCATCAACGGCAGGGAGAGGCCGCACGGGCATGGACCGGCGCGCAGGATCCCGCGGTCGCCGGTGCGGTACCGGATCATCGGGAAGACGCGGTTGCGCAGGTCGGTGATGACCAGGTCCCCGAGCTCACCGGGGGCGGCGGGTCGGCCGTCAGCGTCGACGACCTCGATCCGACGCACATCGGCGAAGACGTGCAAGCCGTCTCGGCGTGCGCACTCGCCCGCCATCCACCCGATCTCCGAGCTGCGGTACTCATCGTGCACCGGCGCTCCGAACGCGTTCTCCAGGCGTGTTCGTGCAGACTCGGTCAGCGGCGCCGCCGTGGAGGCGATCGCGAGCGGTTCGGGTACGCGCAATCCCCGCCGCTCCAGGAAGTCGGCGAACTCGAGCAGAGCGCCGATGTAACCCTCGAGCAGCGGGGGTCGGATCCGTGTCATGGATCGGTGGAATGTGGTCATGGTGTCGTCGGTGAGGAGACCGGCATCGAGGTAGACCTGACGACTGGGCCACCAGGACACGTCATTCTTCAGGGTCGCCATGCGGCCGAAGTTCCAGCGGCCGATACGCGCGAGGTTGTCGTACGGCTGTACGCCCCACCATCCGTACATGCGCCAGGCGAGCGCGAGAGCAGGGACCCGGGCATCGTGCATCGTGCGCAGGGGTTCTCCGGTGCTCCCCCCGGTCACGGCCGTGCGGGCCGTCCGTTCCGTGGCTTCCGCGGTGGGGAACTCGTCGCTGTGCTCCTTGATCGTCATGCGGTCCAGAATCGGGATCTCCGCCCAGGCTCCGGAGTCGGCGAGCGCGACAGGATCGATCCCCAGCTCACCGTACGTACGGCGGTAGAACGTCGAGTCGCGCATCGCGGTGCGCACGATGTCCTGGGCGAGTCGGGACTGCAGCGTGCCCAGTGCTTCGGGCGTCAGTTGTTGGTTCTCCAGCAGGTGGCGATGGAACCGGCCGGCGTCGGCATTGATGGTGGAAGCCTTCGCAGTGAAGATCGTTGCCTTCAAGCTCATAGGTGGACTCTTCTTCGGCCTGGTGCGCGATCGCTGGGGCGAACGCACTGGAGAACCCCGGCACCGAGCGGTGTCAGGAGCGTGCGTATTCCTCGTAGAGATGGCCGCGGGCCCCCGCGAGCATCCCGCGCCCGCGATGAAAGGTCCGCATCCCACGGGCGTCGTGCCTCAGGTGCTGCCGGGCGCGTCCGTAGCGGTGGCGTGCAAAGCCGGCCGTGATCCGGGCAGTCCCGCCGACGAGGTACCGGCCTCGCAGCGCGAGGCGGCGTGTGGGACTCGGGGCGAGGCGGAGGTTCACGTGCACCAAGCCGTTGCCGGCGCTGAAGGCGCGCTGCGTAGCCCATTCGCGCGTGAGGCGGGAGGAGACGACATAGTCCTCGGCCGCGGACTCGTTGCACCACACGATGGTGCCGCCCAGTTCGACGAGCTGCCTGGTGAACAGCGTGTCCTCCCCGCCGCTGAGCCCGAGCGACTCCTCGAAGCGGACGCCGAGCTGTTGGATCTGGTGCATGTCGAGCATGAGGTTCCCAGCGGCTGCGGTCAGGAGAAACGTCCCGGTTGGTCGCTGCGGCCGACGGAACGTGCCCGAGGCGATCACCCACGGATCGGTGTCCTCATAGAAGACGGAGATGACCCGGCCCGCGACGGCGCTGGTGCGATGTTCTCGCCACACCTCGATCAGCGAGGTGAGCCATCCGGCGAGGGGGATCTCGTCGTCGTCGAGGAAGGCCAGGAGATCGCTGTGACGACCCTCGTCCAAGGCGCGGTTGCGAACGGCGGAGATACCCGGGGACTTCTCACGGACGTACCGCAGGTCCAAGGGCGTCCCGTCGACGGCGGCCCGGGCGGAACCGTCCGGATCGTTGTCGATCACGAGCACATCGACGACGGCGTCCTGGGTCTCGGCGATGCGGTCGGGGAGCGCTGCCAGTAGTGCGGCGAGCTGCTCCGGTCGTCGGTACGACGGGATCGCCACGGTGATCCGCAACGGTCCGGAGAGGGGTCGATGCCTCTCCGCCAGGGGAGGCAGGTGCTGTGTGGGCCGGGGAGGTGAGGACGGCGGGCGCCGGACGAGCTGGGCGGCTCCGGCGAGCAGACCGCGCCCTGCGGCGAGCAGCCCCCTCGGCTCGGTGAACGCCTGCTTCCGGCCCCCGCGCATCCAGATCAGAGCGGACTGTCGGGGAGAGGCCAGCACCCAGCGTGCCCAGTCCCTCCCGCGCACATGTCGACGCCCGAAGAGCATCCGATTACGGATGTTGTAGAAGTAGTAGGTCGGAGACTTCGTCCGGTCGCTTCCGGCGTCCTGGGTGCCGCCCTCGTCGTGCACGACGAGCAGGTCGGGACGGATCTCAAGACGCATCCCTCGTTCCACAGCGCGCCGGGAGATGTCGACGTCCTCCCAGTAGAGGAAGAAGTCCTCGCTGAACCCACCCAGCAGATCGAGAGCCCGAGCGCTGAAGGCCAGGCAGGCGCCGCTGAGCCAGTTCCCCCACTCCTGGTCGTGGTCGTGCTCCGACCAGCCCGAGCGCATCTGCCCCGTCCGTCGATGCACGCCCGCCCCGCGGAAATGCGGGTGCCCGTCCCCGGTGTCCATGAACGGTGAGACCAGGGCCAGTGGATCAGCGGTCACATGCCGGGCGAGCTCGCGCAGCACGTCCGCCGAGGCGACCGCATCGGGATTCAGGGTGATGAATGCGCGGTGCCCCTGCTCGCGAGCTGCTGCGGCCCCACGATTGACACCGGCTCCGAAGCCGTCGTTCGCCGAGGCGACGAACATCCAGCCGCGCTCCAGACACAGTGCCTCCGCCTGCTCGCGGGAGTCGGAAGAATGGAAGTTGTCGACCAGGACGACGAGGGCGCCCTCATCCGCATCGACGTCTGCTCCGATGTTTCCCGCGACCAGCGAGGGCTCTCCGTAGTTGACGATGATCACCGCGTACGCGGTGGTGCTCTGTGCGGCCACGACACTCCTCAGCTCCGGTGCCGACGACGGTGCCGGCAGATCCACCCTTACAGGTACCCATCATGAATCAATTGTCCGATTTACACCAGATGTCGGACATGACAGGATGGTGGGAACCGTATCTCCACAGCAGGCCGCCTCTCGCCCTGCCGTTCTCTCGCCGGGGAGGCATCGTGATCGCCGAGTCGTACCGCCAGCTCGCTTACGCACAGAAGGGCCATGCCCGGGGTGCTCCGGCTTATTCCGTCTACGTGAACCGTCGCCTGGGGCGAGCGCTCGCTGCCGGTGCTCACGGTGCGGGGCTCACGCCCAATCAGGTCTCCGTGATCAGTGCAGCACACTCCTTCGCCGCCATCGGCCTCATCGCGCTGGCTCCAATTCATGTGGTGACAGGCCTGGCGATCTCGCTGCTGCTCGTGCTCGGGTACGCCTGGGACTCGGCCGACGGTCAGGTCGCGCGCCTGCGTGGTGGCGGCAGCACCCAGGGGGAGTGGCTGGACCACTTCATCGACGCGCTCAAGATCTCATCGCTGCACATCGCCGTTCTCGTGGGCCTGTATCGCGCGCTGCCCTCGGAGCAGTCGTGGGTGCTGGTCATCCCGCTGATCTTCGCGGTCGTCGCCTCGACGACCTTCACCGCGATGCTCCTGAACGACCTGCTCAAGGGCAAGCACGCCACAGCCTCCACCCACGAGCGCGGCGGGGGAACCCTGCTGCGCTCCCTGCTGGTGGTACCCACGGACTTCGGCCTGGTCTGCCTCGTTTTCGTGCTGTGGGGGTGGACACCGGCCTTCCTGGTCGGCTATGGACTCCTCATGGTCGCGGGAGCCGGGTTCCTGGCGCTCGCCGCCGTGAAGTGGTTTCGGGAGATGGGCGCGCTCGAGGCGGAGAGATGAGTTCCGAACTGATCCTCGTCGTCTGCGCCGCGAACGTCTGTCGATCACCGCTGGCGGAGCTGCTCCTGCGGCGCGGACTCGAGGGCGTCCCTGGGATTCATGCGGCGAGTGCCGGCACGCTCGCTCAGGATGGCGCGAGGATCTGTCCGCTGGTGACGTCGTGGCATGACGACGAAGCGTGGGGCGCGGCGTCGACGGCGCATCGTTCGCGCCGTGCGGATGCCGAACTGCTGGAGCAGGCGGAGCTGATCCTGGTCTCGTCCCGGGATGTCCGGGCGGACGTGGTCCTTGCTGCGCCGGAGGTGCGTGGTCGCACGTACACGCTCCGCGAGGCAGTACATCTGGGGGAAGAGTTCGACTCGGCGTCGCAACCTCGGCACGTCGGCACGGTCGCGCGGTACGCCACACACCTGGACCGCGCGCGAGTTGTCCGGGGAGCGGTCCCGGAATCACATCGGCGCTGGTGGCGCCCCCGGCGTGCGGACGGGTCGGATATCGCGGACGGGCATGGGCAGGGGCGATGGGTGCATCGGGCAGCCCTTACCGAGGTCCTCGGGGCGACCACTGCCGTCGTGCGGCAGCTGGGTGGCCGCCTCGCATGACCGCGGGAGCGCAGCAATCACAACCGCGTGACCGAATTGCCCGTTGCACGAAGTTTGTGGTGAGTCTACGATGGCGGCGAGTCGCGACCTCGCGGCTCGGCCGCGATGAGGCGGCATATGACGTCGTGGAAGTCAGGGGCACGGGATGGTCAACTCGTCCGGAGGACGCTGGGCCGATGGGTCGCCGCGCCCGATGACTTCCGCGCTCGCCGCTGCTGCCGGGCTCCTCCTCTGTCTCGCGGTCGCCGGATGTACGCCTGAACCGCCCGAGCAAGGAGCTCCGACCACTCCTGAGGGCGAGCAGCCACCACCGTCAGGATCGTCCACGCCGTCCACGCCGTCCACGCCGTCCGCGCCGGAGAGCGACGAGCCGACCTCTGATGACGGCACAGCGACGGGAGCGCCTGAGGACGAGGACGGAGCTCCTGATGATGCAGGCGGCCCCGACGAAGAGGGGGACGCCAATGGTGAGGACGAGGACGCGACCGACCAGGACATCAATGCCACCGACGACTGGCAGGCGCCCGACGACGTGACCGCCGAAGGCCCGACCGCCGCACCAGCGCTTCCCGAGGTGAACGGTCAGGTCGGGGAGGACGTTGCCCTGCCGACCGAGGTGGTCGTTTCGCTCACCTCGATCACGACGACCACGCTCACCGCCGAAACGCCCGGGGAGTACTCGGGGCCGGCTGTCGTCGTCGGCGTACGCGTCACCAACGAATCGGACTCACCTCAGCCGGTCGGGTCCGCCGTCGTCTCCCTCGCCGCCGAAGACGGGGAGATGGGCGTGCCCACCTGGGCCTCGCCGAATGATCCGCTGCAGGGCGAGGTGCCCGCGGGCACCACGGCTGAAGGCACCTACGTGTTCATGCTCGACCCTGCGGACGAACGGTCCGTGTCGGTGCGCGTGAACTATTCCGCGGGCGAACCGGTGGCCACGTTCACCGGCACAACTTCATGACCAGCTTGCAGTCCCACTCTTCAGGTACTTCCGACAGGGGCAGACGATGAATACTTCACCTCGACGTGACGCGATGCGGCGGGTCTTCGGGCTGCTGGTGTCGCTGACGCTGCTCGGCGGTGGGATGACGGTGGCGTTCGCCCTGTCGTTCAACACGATGGCGGATGCTGCAGACCAGCCATCACCGCCACCACTGCTGCAGCGCACCGAGGACGTCGTCACCGCTGATCCGCTCCCGACGGTCCAGATCGACAACGGGTACGTGTGGGCCCAGGAGACGATCGGCTCGACCGTGTACGCCGTCGGCGACTTCGACAATGCTCGGGCACCGTTGGCGGATCCTGGGACTCAGCTCACGCCGCGCTCGAACGTCCTCGCATATGACATCAACACCGGAGATCTGTTGCCATTCGCGCCGCAGGTCAACGGGGTCATCAAGGCCGTCGCAGCGTCGCCCGACGGTAGTCGGGTATACATCGGCGGATCGTTCACCTCTGTGAACGGACAGACTCGGTACGGCATCGCAGCCCTGGACGCGACCACCGGCCAGCTGGTGCCGGGGTTCCAGCCGGCCATCGGGGGGTCCGGCGTCTACGCGCTCGTCGCAGAGGGCTCGATGGTTTATGCAGGAGGCCTCTTCACCCAGGCGAACGGGGTCCCGCGGCAGAATGCCGCCGCTTTCAACGCCAGCAATGGCGCCCTTATGCCGTGGGCCCCGCAGACGGACCGGCAGGTCGATGCCATGGTCGCCGACCCCGGGGGCGAGAAGATCATTCTCGGCGGACGCTTCTCGCAGGTGAACGGGGATACGTCGATGCGAGGCGCAGCTGCGATCGATGAACTGACGGGAGCGGTCGATGGCGAGTGGGCGCTGACGCAGACCGTGAAGAACGGGCTGGGTTCGGGGAACAACCGCGGGAAGGCGGGTATCTTCGCCCTCGCGACCGATGATGATGCCGTCTATGGGACCGGGTGGGTCTTCGCCAACCTCGCCACGGGCAACCTCGAGGGAACCTTCGCCGCGGAGGCCGATACCGGCGAGGTGCGCTGGATCGCAGACTGCCTCGGTGACCACTACGGCGTCTACTCCACCGGAGAGACCGTCTACACGACGAGCCACACCCATGCCTGCTCGACCATGGGGTTGCACCCCGAGCAGAGCCCCCGGGACTACCGGTACGTCGAGGCATACACCACCGACGCCCGCGGACTGCTCGGGCACAACCCCCATGCGGGAGGAACGTACCAGGACTGGTTCGGGACGCCTGGACCCTCCGCCTACGCGTGGTACCCCGACTTCTATGTCGGGACGACGTCCGGTCTGGGCCAGGCAGGCCTGTCCATCACCGGCGTCGGCGACACCATCTCCATCGCGGGAGAGTTCGTCGGCGTGAACAACCAGCGCTTCGAAGGGATCGTACGGTTCTCGACGAACCCGCCGCAGGGGGCGAAGGAGGGGCCGAGAATCTCAGGCTCGGACTGGAAGCCCACGGCGAACTCCTTCGTCCCCGGGCGGGTGCGGGTGGCCGTTCCCGGTAACTGGGACCGCGATGATCTGAACCTCACCTACGAGCTGCATCGCTCCGGCACGAGCGAGCCGGTCGACACGGTGACCGAGCCCTCGACCTGGTGGGATCATCCGGGAGTGGTCCTCGAGGACACGGCTGCAACGGCGGGATCGTCGGCCACGTACACGGTCGTGGTGCGCGATGGCGACGGGAACTCCGTCACCAGCGAACCCGTGTCGACCACGGTCGCCGCCGGGGTCGCCTCCGAGTACGTCACAGCAGTCATCGACGACTCCCCGCAGCTCTATTACCCTCTCGGGGACACGATGCAGGACTGGGCGGGAGCCAATCCGCCGGAGGCCGGCAACGGGGTCACGGCAGCTGATCCCGGCATCGAGAATTCATCCACGGGCTACTCGGACCTCAACGGGTCGAGCTCGGGGCGGGTCGCGAGCAGTTCGACGACCCCTGCTCCCGAGGAGTTCTCCACCGAGCTCTGGTTCCGCACCACGAGCTCCCAGGGCGGGAAGCTGATCGGATACGGAAGCTCGGCTTCTGGTGACTCCAGCAGCTACGACCGCCATGTGTACATGAATGACTCCGGCCAGATCGTGTTCGGCGTCTACCCGGGCTCGGCGAAGACGATCCAGAGCGTTCCGGGATACAACGACGGCCAGTGGCACCATGTCGTCGCGTCACAGAGTGCCGATGGGATGGAGCTCTTCCTCGACGGGTCTCTGGTGGCGGGTGATCCGTCGGTCACGACGGCCCAGAACTACACGGGGTACTGGCGGATCGGTGGCGACAACCTCAACGGATGGCCCAACAGCCCGAGTTCGAACTATTTCGACGGTGCGATAGACGAGGTCGCCGTGTACGGTCACGCGCTCGATTCGAGCCAGGTGGCCACGCACTACGGCATCGGCAAGGGCTTCGGGGCTCCGACCTCCTCCTTCGCCGCGACCTCCGAGGGTCTTGACGTCGCGGTCGACGCCGAGGGTTCCTCCGCAGCCGGTGGCGCCACGCTCGAGGAGTACCGCTGGGACTTCGGCGACGGCAGCCCGGAAGTCACCGGCGAGACAGCGACGCACACCTACGATACGACCGGCACATTCACCGTCACGCTCACCGTGGTCGACAGCAACGGCCTGAGCGCGACGAGCACCCGCACAGTGGACGTGACCGGACCGAATGCGGCGCCCAGCGCAGAGATCGAGACCAGCCTCTCGGGTCTGACAGTGACGGCCGACGGCTCCGGATCCTCCGATCCGGACGGGCAGATCGCCTCTTACGAATGGGACTGGGGGGACGGGGAATCCTCCACCGGGCAGGTCGCCTCGCACCCCTATGCCGCGGCCGGCGCCTACACCGTGACCCTGACCGTCACCGACGACCAGGGCGGAACAGCGCAGACGACGGCGCCGGTCACGGTCACCCACGCCGAACCGACCGCAGTGTTCACCTCAACCACCTCCGGGCTCGCGGTGGACGTTGACGCCGGGGGATCGGTCGCTTCCGATGATGCGTCCCTCAGTTACTCCTGGGACTGGGGGGACGGCACGGCGACTTCTGACGGCAGGAGCACCTCCCACTCCTACGTTGCGAGCGGCGACTACGAGATCACTCTGACCGTGACTGACAGTCTCGGGGCCACAGACATGACGACGCAGTCGGTGTCGGTGACCAGTGAGGTGTTCGCGGCGTCTGATTCCTTCGAGCGGACTGTGGCCAGCGGTTGGGGTTCGGCGGATGTCGGCGGCGAGTGGACGTCGACCGGCTGGGGAACTGCGGCGATATCGGTCGGCGACGGTGCTGGGACCGTGTCGCTGGCTCCTGGCGTGGGCCGGAACATGGTACTGAGCGACCTGTCGTTGGCGAACAGCGGGTCGGAGATGACCTACACGCTGGATGGCGGGCCGTCCACGGGCTCCTCCTACATCGGGCTGACCTCTCGCTACGGCGACGACGGTGAGTATCGCTCGCTGGTATGGCATCGGGCGGACGGCTCGATGTGGCTGCTGGTCCAGCGAGGCGGCGAACTGCTCGAGGCTCTCCCGGTGTCTGAGCAGTGGGCGGCCGGGGATGCATTCCACCTGCGGACCGAGGTGGAGGGAGGGCCGAGTGCGACGATCCGGGTGAAGGTGTGGCCGCAGGGTGCATCCGAGCCCGTCGGTTGGCAGCTGGAGACCACGGACTCAAGCGCGGAGGCGCTGACCGGCTCCGGTGCTTCGTCTGTGTACCTGTACCGTTCCGGCTCTGCCACCGGCGCGGCTCCGATCCACATCGACGACTACCGTGTCCAGAGCTCGGCGAGCACGGAAGAGCCCGCCGAGAATCTCGACCCGGTCGCAGCCTTCACGTCCTCGATCTCCGGCCTTGCAGTGTCCGTGGATCGTTCGTCCTCCACCGATGACGACGGGACTGTCATGTCCTACGAATGGGACTACGGAGACGGAACCGCAGACACGGGCGAGACGTCATCGCACGAGTATGGCGATGCAGGTACGTACGAAGTCACCCTCACCGTGACCGACGACGATGGCGCGACCCACACGACGACCCGGTCGGTGTCGGTGACCAGTGAGGTGTTCGCGGCGTCTGATTCGTTCGAGCGGACTGTGCCGAGCGGCTGGGGGTCGGCGGATGTCGGCGGTGCGTGGACCTCGACGGGATGGGGCTCTGCAGCAATATCGGTCGGCGACGGCGTCGGGACCATGGCGCTGACTCCCGGCGTCGGGCGGAACATGGTGCTGGACGAGACTGCGTTGACCGACAGTGCTTCGGAGATGACCTACACGCTCGATGGCGGGCCATCCACGGGATCGCTGTATATCGGACTGGCATCCCGCTATGGCGCAGGCGAGTATCGCTCTCTGGCGTGGCATCGAGCGGATGGGTCGATGTGGTTGCTGATCCAGCGGAATGGCGAAGTGATCGAGGCGCTCTCGATGTCCGGGCAGTGGACAGGTGGAGACTCCTTCCATCTGCGGACCGAGGTGGTCGGTGAGTCCAGCCCGACGATCCGGGTGAAGGCGTGGCCGCAGGGCGCATCCGAGCCGGTGGGCTGGCAGCTGGAGATCACCGACACGAACCCGCAAGCGCTGACGACGCCGGGAGCGTCCTCGGTGTATCTGTACCGTTCCGGCTCAGCTTCCGGCGCGGCTCCGGTCCATATAGACGAGTACCACCTCTCGGACCTCGCCGGTACGGCAGCGGCGGCGCAGAGAATGGCCATCGCTCCGGAGGATGAGACCCCTACCGCGCAGGAGAAGACGGGGGCGTCCGCCACCGAGGACACCGAGAAGACCGGGGCTGTGGAGTCCCCGGAGACCGAGAAGGCTCCTGAGCCGCCCACGGAGAAGAAGGACGCTCCCGCGCCATCGAAGGACTCGGCCGCTCAGGAGGATCTCGACCAGGAGAAGAACGCAGGCGCGGCGTCGGAGACCGCGCCCGAGGCCTCGGACCCCGAGCCGACGGATCCGGGCTCTGCCGAGGCCCTGGACGGCGCTTCGGATGACACGCCGGAGCCGAAGCCAACCGATGGCGACCCGGCAACGACCGGTGAGGAGTCGGCCTCCGACCAGGAGGATTCCGTGCCGGCACCGGAGGACTCGAAGTCCGAGGAGGAGCCCACTGCAGATGCGCAACAGGCCCCCGAGGAGGCACCGGCAGACGACTCGAATGAGGCGGAGGACGCGACCCCGGTCGAGGATCCGGAACCTGCGACAGATTCCCGCATCGAGGACAAATTCGACCGGACTGCGGAGTCGGGATGGGGCGAGGCGAACCATGGAGGCACGTGGTCGTTGGCCGATGACTCCGAGGCGACCCTGAACGTCGCAGACGGCGTGGGTCGGCTGGAGCTCGCTCCCGGATCCACGGCGGATGTCCTTCTCGATGGCACACCCGTCGCCGCGGCGACCGCCGAGCTCACCTTCCGCGTCGAGGAAGTCAATGCAACGGGAGGCACCGAGGTCGGAATTCTCCTCGGCCAGGACGGCGACTCTCCGTACCGTGCAGCGGCCTCGATGCGGCCGGACGGATCAATCTGGCTGACAGTGTTCCAGGGCGAGGAACAGGTGCTCGAGCAGCAGATCGAGGACATGACGTACGAGACGGGCACCACGTACACCCTCGCCGTCTCCGGTGACGGAGAAGACGGGACCGCCCTTGCGGTGAAGCTCTGGGAGACAGGGAACGACGAGCCTGCGGACTGGCAGCTCACCGCCACGGCGGACGACATCGCCTCTCCTATGGAAAGTGGGCAGGTCGGTCTGACCGCCGCGCGAGGGGACGAGGCAGGTGGAAAGGCGACAGTCGCCGTCGAGGAGTTCACCATGGCTCCCCAGGACTAGGATCGCGAAGCATGACCACTGCCGCGCCGACCGCGCTGCTCGCCCTCGGTGCCCTCGCGGCGCTGGTGGTCGCGGTGATCGCGCTCCGCGCTCTCCCCAGGGGATCCGTCGTCGCGTGGGTCTTGGTGCTCTTCTTCGTCCCGGTGTGGGTCGGGATCAGCGTCGGCTTCTTCTGGTCCGCCATCACGGCGCTCACCGTGCTGCTGCTGCTCGTGTCGTGGGCGAGAGTCTCGCTGCGCCTCGCCGACGGGTGGATGGCTGCGTTCCTCATCGTGCTGTGCGGCATGTTCGCGCTGAAGGGCGTGGCTCTGTCTCCGACCGTCACGGCGGTGCTCGAATGGGTCGTCCCGTATGTCTGGGGGCGCGTCGCCTGCGCACGGGTCGGAGTCCGCTGGGTGACGCGTACTATCGCAGGTGTCGCGGTCGTCGCAGCCGTGCTCGGCGTCCTCGAGTTCGCGACGTCCTTCAACCCGTGGGTGCTGGTCCCGGGCCCGGAGCCGCTGTATTCGACGTGGAGCGAACTGCAACCTCGGGGTGGTGTGCTCAGGGTCGAAGGGGCGTTCGGCCACTCGATCGCATTCGGAACGACCCTCGCAATGTCGTCGGCGTTCGTGATCGCGGCGCGTTGGAGGCCCGCTCCCACGATGCTCGCGCTCGGTGCGCTTGTGGCTGCCGTCGTGCTGACCTTCAGCCGAACGGGGGCCATCACTCTGGCACTCACCATCACCTTGTCGGTTCTGCTGCTTCCGGGCCTGTCCCGGTGGTTGCGTGCGGGGATCGTCGGTCTCGGCGTCGTCGTCGCCGTGGTCGTCCCGGTGCTGAATTCCGTGCTCGGCGCTGCCGGTGAGGAGGCCGAGGTGAGCGCCGAGTATCGGACAGACCTGCTGGTGCTTCTTCGCCAGGTGGATCTCTTCGGCAACGCAGGGGATTGGGCCACTCTGGTCTCGGGCGACTTCTATCTCGGATACTTCGAGCGTTCGGTAGATAATGCGCTGCTCTCGATCTTGCTCAGGATCGGCTACGTCCCGACGTTCCTGCTGATCGTTGTGATCTTCTGCGCAGTTCTGATGATGGTGCGTCGCCAGGAGCGGAGCGCGGGCGCGATCGCGGTAGCCGGCCAGATGCCGAGTCTGGTCGTGGTCGCGATGATCACGCAGTACGGGACGTTCTTCTGGTTCTGCGTCGGCCTTGCCATCACGTCGGGTGCTGCGGCATCCGGTCAGCCCGACGATGAGATCGTCCTGGAACGGCCCGGTCGGGGAGCAGGGATTCCTGTTCCGTCCCGGTCCCTGTGGGCGCCGTGACCGATAGGATCGAGCCATCAGGGGGTGTTATGTCCGATTCACGGGTGGATCTGTCGTTCCTTCTCACCGCGCTGCGCAAGCTCTGGTGGGTGGTCGTGCTCGCCGCCGTACTCGGTGCTGCGGGCACCTTCGGGTACGCATCGCTCCAGACGCCGCTGTACACGGCGACCAGTTCGCTCCACTTCTCCATCGCGCAGAGTGACAGTGCTACCGACCTGAACCAAGGGTCGAACTACACGCAGAGCCAGATGCTCTCCTACGCCCAGCTGGTCGAAGGCTCGCTCGTCCTCCAGCCGGTTATTGACGAGCTGAATCTGGAGGCGACGCCGCGCGGGCTGTCGAGCTCGATCTCGGTATCGATTCCCCAAGACACCTCGACGATGGAGATCACGGTGACCTCGGCGGATCCCGAGCGTGCAGCAGATCTTGCTTCCGCAATCTCCGAGCAGCTCATCGAAGTGCTCGACGAGGCCGGCTCGAAGACCGCGGACGGCTCCCCGTCGGTGACCGTCACGATCTACGACGATGCGGTCCCACCCCGGTCGCAGTCCTCGCCGGACAGGTCTCGGGACACCCTGCTGGGGGGCGTCGCCGGCGGCGTGATCGGTGTCGCCCTCGCGCTGCTCGTCGCGCTGCTCGACACTCGGGTCCGCAACGAGGAGATCCTGGTCGAAGCCGGAGGGGACCCTGTTCTCGGCGTCGTCTCGAAGGCTCCGCTCCTGCAGTCTCGCGCCCTCGCGGTCGCGCAAGAGCCCCTGAGCCCGACCGCGGAGGACTTCCACCGGATCCGTTCCGCGCTGACCTATGCGAATGTCAGCTCGAGAGTGCGAGTTCTGCTGGTGACGGCGGGAATGCCAGGGGAAGGGAAGTCGACCGTCTCAGTCAATCTTGCGATGACCCTGGCTGGTCTGCGCCACTCGGTGCTGCTCATCGACGCAGACCTGCGGCGCCCCCGAGTCCACGTGCATGTCGGGATCGACGGCTCCGTCGGATTGACGAACGTGATGCTCGAGCAAGTCACCCTGGAAGTCGCCACGCACTCGGTGAGCGGGACGACGCTGGACGTTCTTCCCTCCGGCGAGATCCCGCCGAACCCAGCTGAGATGCTCACGTCCCATCGGATGGAGGAGCTGATCGCCGCAGTGTCAGGGAAGTACGACTACGTCATCATCGACACTCCGCCCACCCTCAGCGTCGCGGATGCGAACCTTCTCGCTCCGTTGACGGATGGCGTACTCCTCGTGGTGGACGCGACCAAGACCAGGCGGGCGGCGCTGGCACAGAGCATGAAGACTCTGGAGATGGGGGGTGCCCGGATCCTCGGTACGGTGTTGAATCGGGCACGGCCTGTGCGCGGTAGGGACCGCTACTACGCCGAGAAATAAGGCGTTCTGCGGCTGGGCAGGTGGCCGAAGCGTGCCGCCCGTTCAGCCCGGCGATGGGCGTCGTGAGCGACCGCGGCGGAGGCGGAACGGGCGGTTCGGCGCCGTAACGTGCGGCCGCAGCCACTTGTCCGCACTGCATGCAGAAACGGACATATCGTGATAAGTTGGGCCACTGATGGCGTGAGCGGCTCACAACGGGGCCGAAGCCTCAGGTTCCGCTTCAGACGGGGTGATCGATGTGGCACTTCGGCCCGAGGACGTGACGGAGCGTCGTCGTCGAGCAGACCTTCGGCGTCTGTGGTGCGTGCGCCCTCACCGATTCGGGGTCGGCGATGCGAATCTCTCCCGAGGGGTCGATGAAGTCGGGCCGGCCCATGTGAACCGCCACGATGGAAGATCTTCGAGCGGAGCTGCAGAATGACAGGGTCAGGGAAGCGCACGAAGTCTCCGGTGGCGAGGGTCCGGGAAACGCTGACCGCGTGGCGTCGAATATCTACGTTCTTCACCGGTTCCACGTGGCAGATCGTCCTCATCGCGGTGGTCTCTGTGGCGACGGGCCTGGCGGAAGCCCTCCTGCTCACCCTCATCGCCTCGATCGCGATGGCCATCGCGGAAGGCGCCGGTGACGTCCAGGTGACGCTCTTCGGCATGAGCGTCGAGGGAAGCCGCATGGAGATGATCGTTGCGAGCTTGGTCATCGCGGTCATCAGGGGCGCGCTCCAACTCCTCGTCGCCTATCTGCCGGCGCGCATGAGTGCGCAGGCGATGGCTCGCCTACGGAAGCGACTATTCGACGGATTCGTCGGCTCCACGTGGAGCGTGAAGGGCAGCGAGCGCGAGGGCGGGTTCCAATCGCTCATGATCAACCAGGTCAACGCCACGGCCCAGACGATCATCGTCATGAGCGTGACGATCTCGTCGTTGCTGATGTTCCTGACGCTGCTGATCTCCGCTGTGGCGCTGAGCCCAGCTGCGGCGGCCGTCATCACGGTGGCGTCTCTCGCCCTGTTCATCGGTCTGCGCCCGATGGCCAGGAATCTTCGGAAGAGTTCGACGAACCTCAGCACCGAGGGTATCGAGTATGCCAAGACCACACAGGACGTCGCGTCTATCGCCGAGGAGATCCAGGTGTTCGGCGCGAGCCCCTCGTATCGCGGCGTTTTCTACGATCAGCTTCGCGCTGTGCAGCGACCATTCCAGCACACTCGGTTCATGAGTCAGGCCGTGCCAGCCCTCTATCAGAGCACCGCGCTCCTGATCCTGGTCATTGCGCTTCTGGTCGTATCCCTGGCCGGCACCCAGTCCGTCACGACGCTGGGGGCGGTCGTCCTGATGCTGGTGCGGGCCGTCACCTATGGGCAGCGTGTCCAGACCTCTTTGACGACCATCGACGAGAAGGTTCCGTTCATGCTCCACCTCGCTGATGCGATCGAGCAGTATGAGAAACATGCCGAAGTACCGGGTTCGACCCCGCTGGGGTCCATCGAGAACCTCGAGTTCCGAGACGTGTCCTATGAGTACACGCCGGGCAAGAAGGCCCTGGAAAACGTCTCCTTCTCGGTGAAGATGGGGGAGGTAGTCGGGATAGTCGGACCTTCAGGGTCCGGCAAATCCACCCTCGTTCAGCTCTTGCTCCGACTCAGGGAGCCCGCCACGGGGGACTATCTCGTCAATGGTCTGGCGGCACAGGACATGCAGCGAACCGATTGGCGGAAACTGGTGGCGTATGTGCCGCAGATGCCGCAGCTCGTCTTCGGCTCTGTGCGGGAGAACATCCGATTCTTCCGCGAGGATCTCACGGACGAGGACGTCGTCCAGGCTGCGCAGCGTGCGCATGTCCACGAGGACATCTTGAGCCTCTCCGACGGGTATGACACTGTCGTCGGCCTGCGATCGGCCAGTATTTCCGGCGGCCAGGCTCAGCGGATCTGCCTGGCGCGTGCCTTCGCGGCAAACCCCAAGGTCGTGATTCTCGATGAGCCGACGAGCGCACTGGATGTGAAGTCCGAGGGGCTCGTACAGCAGTCCCTCGAAAAGCTTGCGGGCGAAGCCATCGTCTTCCTGGTCGCACATCGTCTGACGACACTCACCGTCTGTGACCGTGTCATGGTCATCAAGGATGCCCATCTCGAAGGGTTCGAGACGGCGGAGGAGCTCTTCACATCGAACGACTTTTTCCGAGAGGTCACGACCATTACGCGATCCGTCGACAGCGATCCCTCCGCAGGGCGCCTGAGCCTCGGGGATCGGTTGTGATGTCCTACCAGGACTTCCGCAGCTTCTGGCCGAGGGCCGCCTCGCTGTGGAGGGGCATCCGGCGAAATCGCCGAACGGCAGCAGGCGGGGCGAGCTTTCTCCGCCCGGGAATCTATTTTCCGCGCTCCGAGACGCTCTGGGCGCGTCGGGGCGCCCACCTTCCGGGCCACCTCCTGCGGACGAAAGGCGGGCGCTCGTCGATATCCGCGAGGGCATCGACGCTCTACCTTCGATTCCGGCTGATGGCTGGTGCGTTCGTGGTGCTCGGCTCACGGCGAGGCAGGACGGCTGAACTCGTGGTCGCCTCGTTCGATGGCGGGATCGTCGTCCTCGATCATGCGGGGAGTCGTGTTTTCCGAACGTATGGAACGGGTAGGGTGTCGGCGGCGGACGAACGCCGCCGACGGCAGTTCTCTGATCACGTCTCCGCACCGCAGCTCTGGTTCCGAGACGATGGTGCGGTGGTCGAGGAGGAACTCATCGAGGGCGCTTATCTCGGTGACGTGTCGCACGAGCAACGGGCCGGGCTCATCACGATCCTTGTCGAGCAGTTCACAGCTCTGGTGGCGGCGTATGGCAGCGAAGCTCCGTCCCTCACGGACCGGGACCTCCACGTCCTGCTCTCGCAGGTCGACGTCCCACCGGGGTTCGCTCGCGCATGGGAGGCGTCGGTGATCGAGTGGCTCTCCTCCGAGACACCGTGGATCCCGTCGCCGCGGGAGGCCAACGCGAAGAACATCGTGATGCGGTCGGATGGGCGACCCGCACCCATAGACCTCGGTGATCTCCAGGTGGACCCGTACTTCGTTTACCCCGTCGGCATACTCATCGCCGCGGGGAGTGAGGCCATACGGCGCTTCCTCGTGGGCGATGAAGACTATTCCTTTGCGACGCTCTTCGCAGTCGCTGACCAGAGTTGGGATGGCACGCCGAGCGAGCGTACGGGGTTGCTCCTAACCCGTATCGCCTACGCGGCACACAAGGATTCCTTGGCTGAAGGGGACGTCGACCGAGCTGTCTTCACAGCATCCCTGCGCCGACGATGGGAAGAGGTTCGAGATGCGTTCGACCGTCTCCCGTCCGGATCCTCGAGTCGAGCGACCCCCGGGCCGTAGAGGGCGAGGTGCGCGCATCCGTCATGACGTGACTCGCGGCGAGCTCCGCAGCAGGTCAAGAACGGCATCGAGACTGGCGCGCCCCTTCGCCGCGGCGGCTTCGGCCTCCGCGGGATCCAGGGCCTCTGTCGCGACCACGACCTTCTGGGGCAGAGTCTCGAGATCATCGGTGCGCAGGTCGAATCCGGTGGTCCACCCCACCGAGTGCAGCAGCGGTGCGAACTTGCGCGAATACGCGAGGGGGACGGCGGGGACGCCGACGGAGAGGGCGTTCAGGCACGCGTGCATCCGCGATCCGATCAGGGCGTTGGCCCCGGCGATCGTTGCGCGAACGGAGTCGAGATCCTCGGGCACGATGACCTCGACGTCCCCCTCGACCTCGTCGGCGAGAGCCCGTATGGCGGGCACGTCGTTGTCCGGGTTGGGGGTGTCAAGCACATGGGCCAGCAGAGAGACCTCACGGCCCTCGGCGCGGAGCAGATCCAGAGTCTCGCGGACGACGCGCCGGTACCCCTCGGCAGATACATGAGGATTCTCGTGCCACAGGAGCCCGCTGACGTTGAGCAGCACGTCCCGACGCGGCGCGGGGGAGGGCTGGTCGATCGCGAACACCAGATCGGCGGTGGTCAGATCCGGTGCGCGGCCGAGACCCGCCGCTGCCTGCGCGCTTTCGGGGTCACGAGCCACGACCAGTTCCGAACGCTTCAGTGTTCGCGACGCCAGGAGACGTCCGCGCCGCGTGGCGAATGGTCCGATGGTCTGAGGGGCCATCACCATCCTCGCCCCTGCTTGGCGAGCCATCTCATGCACGGTGCTCATGGTCAGGTGGCGGCCCAGGCCGTAGATGTCCGTAAAGCTGTCGCCGGAGCGCGTGTCCCAGACGAGGTCGAAGCTCCGAAAGTATCCCTGCATCCCGTAACGAGGCAGAACTCGCTCGCGCAGGAGCGAACGAGGCCGCCCCCACGGCACCTGGGGCGGTCGCGCCCCGTAATTCGCGAAGGTGAAGTCGGCGTCTGGAAAGGCACGCAGCAAAAGGTCGCGGGAGCCCCGAGCGAGGACGGCGACCCCGAGGTTCGGGGACGACTCCTCGGCCCACAGCACTAGAATGCGTGGGGACCCGTTCGCGCTCATGGACAAAGTCGCTTCTCTGCCTTGTCCGGTGTTCATTGTTCGGGGCGTGATGCCCTCTGGCCCTCGATCGCTCATCCGATCGCCAGCATCGGTGCTGTGCGGAGTCGCTCTGTCACCGCTGCCGTCACGTCCCGCCGATACACCTCAGGCGCATGACGCCGCAGCGCCACGACACGATTGCTGTGCACCTCGCGGGCGACCTGCGGCCACATCGTGCTGAGGGACTCCAGCTCGGCCGCGATCGCCGCATAATCATCTGGTATGACCAGGCGAGTGGTGTCGTAGCGACTGGCAGCCTCTCGCAACCCGCTGTAGTCGCTCACGATCACGGGTCGCAGCGAGAGAACCCCCTCGACTGCGGTGTTGCCAAAGGACTCGTCGCCCCGCGACGGGACCACCAGCACGTCGGCTTCCGCAAGGAATGGCCAGATATCGCTGTGGAAGCCAGCGAACGCCACCTCGACTCCGCTGGAAGCGGCCTGCTCACGCAGCTGCTCCTCGTACCACTCGTACCCCTCGAACGCGGTGCCCAGCAGGGTGACCGCCACAGACCGACCAGCGTCCTGCAACCGCGACGCGGCGTCGAGCACCAGGTCCGGGCCCTTGCGTGGCGAGAGCCGCCCGAGATACAGGATCCGCAGCGGGCCCGTGAGCTCTGCCCGCGGCGGCTGCGGGTCCTCGGGTGAGGTGACGCCGTTGTAGATCACCTCGGCACGTCGAGCCAGCGGCACCAGGGCGTCGCGGATCGTCGCCAGGCTGAACTCGCTGTTGACCAGGGTCCTTGTCGACGCCAGGTGGGGCAGGTACAGCGCGGCGTTGACGAACCGATTGCCGGCGGCCTCTGCCTCATGCACGTGACTGATCGAGCGGGTCTTGCGCGCCCGCGCGAGCAGCGGCCACTGGGGGATGATGATCGTGGAGACATACACGGCGTCCGGCCGTACCTGTCCCAGCAGCCGCCAGGCGCTCACCAGACCGGTCAGCGACGAGCGCAGCAGCGTCGGCCATCCTCGGGGTCGCAGCAGGGCTTTGCGCAGTACGAGCATGGGCACGATCGTCACCCGGGCGCCGGCGCGCTGCAGCTCGGGGACCAGGGGACCGTCGGAGGGCAGCGCCACGACGACCGCGCACCCTGCCTCCCGAAACCCGATGACGCTCTCCAGCAGCATCCGGTCGGAGCCGAACAGCTCGGCCCCCGGATGGACGACCAGGATGGTCTTCCCCTCGGGGCTCATCTCGGCAGTGCTCATCGCGGTGCTCATCCGACCCATTCCTCCTCACGGCGCCGCAGTCGCGGCGACTCGTGCCGGATCGACTCGCCACGGGCGAGCCGCCGCGCCAGGTCCTCGTACGCGGTCGCGACGTCGTCCCAGCGGAACGCCGAGGCCGCCCGCACACGGTTCGCGTGTCCCTGGGCGGCGACGGACGCCGGCGCGGATTCCGTGAGATGGAACAGGCCGGCGATGTCATCGGCCCCGGAGAAGAACCAGCCCTCGTCGTCCAGCACCTCCCGATTGAATCCGACGTCATAGGCGATCACCGGGGTCCCCGCACCGATCGCACGCAGCAGCGACGGGTTCGTGCCGCCGACGGAGTGGCCGTGCACGTAGGTCAGGGCGTGGAAGTACAGGGCGTCGAGCAGTCCCTGGTCGTACACGCCGCCCAGCAGGCGGATGCGGGGGTCCCCGTCGGCCGCGCTGCGGATCGCGTGCGTGTACTCGGCGCTGTACGGCGCGGAGCCGACCACCACGAGCGGCAGGCAGGCGGAGCTGCGGCGGTAGCCCTCCACGATCTCCAGCACGTGGTTCTCCGGCTCGAACCGGGCGACGGCGAGGTGGTATCCCTCGGGCTCCAGGCCGAGCTCGCGCACCCCGAGGTCGGGGGCCTGCTCGAGGATCGGGGCGCCGTAGCGGATCAGCTCCGTGCGGACCCCGAACTGGTCGCGGTAGTAATCGGAGATGCCGGGAGCGTCGGCGATCAGCGCGTCCCCGTGGCACACGCCGAACTCCTCCGCCCAGCGGTAGTACGCCTTGCCGCGTCGGCCCCATTTCGAGCGGCGCCACTCCAGGCCGTCCATGTGCAGTGCGGTGGGGATGCCGCGCCCGCGCAGCAGCGGCAGGAACGGCGAGTTGGCCGCGTTGAACACGAATGCCGCATCCGTGCGCCGCCGAGTGATCAGGTGGAGGGCCGAGACTCCGGTGTGGCTGAGGGTCTCGAGCTGCTTCTGCGGGATCGCCGGCAGGGTCACGACGCGCATGCCGAGATGCTCGCGCATGCGCTGACCGGATCTGCGCGTATACACCGAGACGTCGTGACCGCGCTCGACCAGCCGCCGTCCGACCTCCTCGACGGCGGTCTCGAACCCCCCGTAGGCGGCGGGTACACCTCTCGTCCCCACCATGGCGATCGAGAGCCGACCGCCACGGGACCCCTGAATGTCCGAATTGTGTGGCATTGCCCCAATATAGTGCGTGAACCCTCCCCGGTCCAGGCCACTCGCTCCGGCCCCGTCCCTGGATCGGGCTTTCCCCGCCTGTCCGCCTACGATGCCCTCATGAGAGCACGGGAGAGCAGGCGGGAGGCGACGCGCCGGGCGGGACGCAGCTGGACCGTCCGCACGCGCGTGCTGACGACGATGCTCGCCTTCATGGTCGTCGGGCTCGCCGTCACCGGCGTCCTCACCTATGCGGTGCAGTTCCGGGCGCTGGAGGACCGCGTCCACGGTGAGCTGCTGCAGGAGTACCAGGAGCTGAAGCTGATCGCGGAGTCCACGGAGGACGACGGCAGCTTCACGCACACCACGGTCGACGCGGTGCTGAAGGCCGCGACGGAGTCCGCCGCCCCCTCGGACAACGAGTCCGTCATCGCACTGATCGACGGGCGGCCGGCGCACAAGCCCCGTAGCCAGGACTTCGAGCTGGTGCCCGATGACTCCGCCCGGTCCCAGGAGGTCCTGGAGCAGATCATGGCGGTGCACGAGCCGGGCAGGACGGTGACCACCACGATGACCCTCGGCGACCGGGAGCTGCGGGTGCTGGTGGCCTCGGTGCAGGTCGCCGGGGACGATGCCGAGGGCGTCTTCGTGATCGGCAACGACATCGGCGTCGAGAAGCAGGAGCTGTGGCAGTCCGTGGCCACCTTCGCCGGCCTCTCCGTCGTCACCCTGCTGATCGCCGGTTGGGTGGGGTACGTGGTCACCGGGCGGCTGCTCAAGCCGTTGGGGGCGCTGCGCTCGGCCACCGAACAGGTCACCGTCGACGACCTCGCGCACCGCATCCCGGTGCCCGCCGCCAACGACGACATCTCCGCCCTGGCCACCAACTTCAACCGCATGCTGGAGCGGATCCAGATCGGCTTCGCCGAGCAGCGCCGCTTCATGAGCGACGTCGGCCACGAGCTGCGCACCCCGCTGACCATCGTGCGCGGGACCTTGGAGATGACCGACCTCGAGGACCCGGACGACGTGCGTGAGGCGCACGAGATCGCGACCGACGAGCTGGACCGGATGGGGCGCGTCGTCGGCGATCTCTCCGAGCTGGCGGCCTCGGCCCGCCCCGACTACGTCCGGCCGGCGCCGCTGGACATGCAGGAATTCGCCCGCTCCGCCTTCGCCCGGATCGAGCGGATCGCCGAGCGCGAGTGGGCGCTGGTCCGGGCGGCGGACGTGGTCGCGGACGCCGACGAGCAGCGCCTCACCCAGGCCGTGGTGCAGTTGGCCGCCAACGCCGTGCGCTACAGCGACGAGGGCAGCCGCATCCTCTTCTCGGTGGACCAGGTGCTGGGCCCCGTCGGCCCCGAGATCCACGTCGGCATGCGGGACGAGGGCGTCGGCATCGCCGAGGACGACCAGCGCCGCATCTTCGAGCGCTTCACCCGCGTCGACGGCGCCCGCGGCTCGGGGTCCGGGCTCGGACTGCCGATCGTGCGGGCCATCGCTGAAGGGCACGGCGGGCAGGTGCGCCTGCTGTCCGCTCCCGGGCGCGGCTCCACCTTCACGCTCGTGTTTCCGCAGTTCACGCAGAGGACGGGCGTCGAGGGCGACGCGGAGGACGGGCCCGGCGCCCGCGATGCCGCCGGGCCCCGCGGTGATCGCACCGATGATCGCAGGGGGCCTGCCGGCTCCCCGCACACGACGACGAGGAGCAGTTGATGAGAATCCTGATCGCCGAGGACGAGGCGCGGATCGCCCGATTCGTGGAACGGGGACTGAAGGCCAACGGCTATGCCTCGACCGTCGTCGAGGACGGCATCAGCGCCCTCGACCTCGCCTCCAGCGGAGACTTCGACCTGCTGATCCTCGACGTGGGCCTGCCGAGGATGGACGGCTTCCAGGTGCTGAAGGCCCTGCGCGAGATGGACGTGGACATCCCCATCCTCATGGTCACGGCACGCACCGGGGTCGATGACACCGTCCAGGGCCTGGAGAACGGGGCCAACGACTACATCGCCAAGCCGTTCCGCTTCGAGGAGCTGCTGGCCCGGGTGAAGCTGCGCGCCCGCGAGGCGTCCACCGGTGCAGGCGCTGTCAGCGATGACGTGCTCGCCCTCGGCGACCTCTCCCTCGACCTGCGCACCCGGATCGCGACCTTCACCCCGGAGACGGCCCGGGCCGACGAGCGGGGCGAGCGCTCGGTCGAGCTGTCCTCCCGGGAGTACACGATGGCGCGGGTCTTCCTGGAGAACCCGAACCAGGTGCTCACCCGCGACCTGCTGCTGTCGAAGGTGTGGGGGTACGACTACGACGGTGCCTCGAACGTGGTGGACGTGTACGTGGGGTACCTGCGCGGCAAGCTGGGGGCGAAGCGCCTGGTGACCGTCCGGGGTGCCGGCTACAAGCTGGTGGACCCCGCGGCCTGACCACGACTGCTCACGAACAGCGATCCGCCCAGGTCAGCGGTGATCATGAGAGGTCTCTCATGATCGACTCACGGCGGTCTCATCGCACTGACGAAGGATGCCGGGCATGAAGACGCTGCGCACTGCCGGGATCATGATGGCCGTCGCCCTCTCGGCGGCCGCCCTCGCCCTGCTGCCCTCGATCGAGGAGACTCCCGTGGAGCCGCCGGGCATCTCCGTCGGCGAGAGCTCTGCGGCCTCGGACGGCGAGAGCGGTGCGTCCTCGGACGGCGGAGGGGAGACGTCCGCCCTGCCCGGGGACGTGCCCGAACAGGCAGCCTCTGCGGGCGAGTCAGTCGCCCTCCCGCGATCGACCGCCAGCGATCAGAAGGCCGATTCGAGCGCCGGTGATCTCGAGTACGAGCCCTCGAAGGCGCCCGAGCCGACCAGCGCAGCGCGTTCCGGCGGCTCGAGCGGCTCGAGCGGCTCGGGTGGCTCGGAGGGGTCGACCGGCTCCTCCTCGAGCGGCGACAGCTCCGCTGCCCGCGAACCCGCGGCCCCCAAGAAGTCCGCGGCGCCGAAGCAGCCCGCCCCGCCGCCCGCTCCGTCGAGCTCCTGCGAATGGGACGACGGGGAGTGGGACTGCGACGACGACGGCGACGACGATGACGGCGGCGATGACGGGGACGACGATGATGACTGAGGGGGACGACGGCTGAGGATCCTCCGACCCGACCTCTTCGTCGTCGCCCTGCGACACCGCGACCCCTGAGACCTGTGCACGGCACGTCCACGCATGGACGCGCCGTGCACAGGTCGTGCGCGGTCGATGGCCGCGATGCCGTCGGGCCGCGCACGCCGGGTCCTGCCGTCGGGCCGCGCACGCCGGGCCCGTGGCCGCGGCCGCCGCGCCTCAATCGTCCTCGGCCTCCTCCTCGGCGGCGTCGCGGTCCCGACTCCCGACGGTCACGGGTCGACCGCCCCCGTCGAGCCCGGGCAGTCGGTGCTCGCGAGCCCCGAGCCGAGCGGCCAGGCCGTCGGACCCGATCATCACCACCACCCCGCGGAAGTCCGCCAGCACCCGATCGAGCATCGTGCGGCCGGCGTCGTCGAGGTCTCCCTCGAGGCCGTCGATGAGCAGCAGTGCCGGGGCGCCGTACAGCGCGCGGGCCAGGGCCAGGCGGGCCCGATCGGAGCGGTCCAGCGGTTCGCCGCCGCGGCGGAGCGTGGTGCGCGCGCCGCGGGGCAGACTCCCCACGTTCAGGCCGACGAGATCGAGGGTCTCCTGGTCATGGGCGCCGTCGAGGTCCGGCCGGCGGTAATGCAGGGCGCGCGCCACGGACCCGCGCTCGAACACGGCACCGGCGCTCGCGGAGCCCAGCAGCATCCGGGTGCGCCGGGCCGGGACGGCACGCAGATTCTCCCCGCCGGCCCACACCGAGTCGGGCCGCTCCGACTCCGGCCCGGGGGAGAGCTCGAGCAGGCGGCGGAGGAACTCACGGGGCGCGGCGGGGTCCGGGGACACCAGACGGACGAGCTCGCCCGGCCGGCCGCGCAGCGGCCCGTCGTCGGTCAGCCCGGGCAGGTCGAGGTGCACGAGGTCGTCGCCGACGGGGGCGGCGACAGCCGCGGCCGCCCGGCGCCGGGCGCGGGCGCGCTCACGGCGTGCCTCGGCCCCCGCGAGGGCAGGACCCAGCACCATCCGGGCGGAGGAGCAGGTCTGCCGATACTCGACGATCCGGCCGATCTCCAGCACGGGGGTGGCGGCGATCCCGGCGACGGCCATCGCGGCCATCGTCACCCCCGGGGACAGCCCCAGGTAGGTGCCGGCCGCGGCGACCAGCAGGGTGGTCAGCGTCGAGGCGACGATCCCGCCGGCTCGGATGGTGCCGACGGTCTCGGCGCGGTCCACCGCGATCCTGACCAGGCCGTCGGAGGCCTCGCGGAGGTTCCGCAGCTCGCGCGTGGTTCCGCCGGAGGCGAGGATCCCGTCCGAGGCGGTGACGGTGTCGGCGATGCGCGAGGCCAGCTTCCCGCGGGTGCGGCGCATCCGACGGGTCTTGATCAGGGCCGTGCGCGCCCAGAACGCCAGGCAGAGGGCCAGGACCACGAGCGGCGCGGCCATCACCGCGGCCAGGTACGGGTGGAGCACGGCGAGAGTGACGAGGCTGCCGCCGATCAGCGGCACCGCGACCACCAGTGGGGCGATGCCCTGGGAGACCCAGTTGCGCACCGAGGAGAGATCGTTCGTGGTGCGGGCGACGGTCACGCCGAGGGAGGTGGCGTGCCCCGGCGTCAGCGCGTCGCCCAGCAGCGTCAGCCGCAGCTGGTGGACGTAGTCCTGGCCGAGCTTCTCGGCCACCACCCGCTCGTGCACCTTCAGCGCGCCGACGGCGAGAGCGGTCAGCACCAGCAGCACCAGCGCCCGCAGCAGCAGGGCGGAGGAGCCTGCCGGCGCTGCCTGCAGCGTCACCAGCGCCCAGGCCGACAGGGCGGCCAGAGCGGCCTGGCCCAGCCCCAGGGCGACCAGCACGCTGACCCAGCGCCGCCGCGCGCCCCGCAGCAGCGGGGGCAGCGGCGGCGCGTTCTTCAGCAGACCGTTGGCCAGCTGGACCGGTTCACGTTCACGCGGCATCGGCGGTGCGCTCCGCGATCAGATCGGCCACCAGCTGCCCGGCCACGTCGGCGGTGCCCAGGTCGAAGGTCTCCACGACCGGCACCTCGAGCGCACGACGCGCCTCGGCAGTGGCCAGCGGGGAGCTGGTGACGACGCCGGAGACGAAGGCCGGGGTGCGCCCGAGGTCCCGCAGGGCCCCGACGCCGCCGACGGCGCCCAGGGCATCGCCCGCGGCGAAGGCGACGGCGTCGACGACCGCGCCGAACTCCTGCTCGGCCAGCAGTCGGGACGTCTCGCCCTGGTAGACCCCGTCGGCGATCTCCAGCAGCACCACGTCGGGCTGCTCGCCGCCGCCGGCGAGCTCGTCGGCCATGGACAGGAACAGGTCGCGGACCTCGTCGTAGTCGACCTGGAAGGTCGAGGGGTATCCGAAGTCGGTGAAGTCCAGGACGCGGTGCGCACCGGCGTCGAGGAACAGGTTGTAGTCGTTGCCGGCGCCGGTGCCGGTGGTCTTGCCCGCGGCGACGCGCAGTCCGGCGGCGGCCAGCCCGTGCGCGAGCTCGGCCAGCACGGTGGACTTGCCGGAATTCATGGAGGTGCCGAGCACGGCGATGACGGGCACGTGGTGGGCGGGACGGTCCGCCCGGGCGGCGACGTCCGGGACCACGTGGTGCGCGGCGGCGCGGGCGAGGGTGACGGGGCCGTGGGCGTCGCGCAGCACGCCGATCGGCTCGATCGCGGTCGCCTCGCCGACGCGTGCGTGCTGCTCGATGACGCGGGAGGCGAGCCCGCCGGCCGCGGCGAGGTGGGCGGGGCCGAGGTCGTCGGGGACCGTGGACAGGAACTGGTCGGCGGCGTAGCGGCTGCCGTAGGCCACCACGATCTCGTCCCCGGGGAACAGCACCTGCCGCCGGGAGACGGGGCTCTCGAGCCGCTTGTGGTGCCCGACCGAGGTCACCCGGGCCAGCACGACTTCGCCGGCCTGCGGGGTGTGGCCCTCGGTGATGAGGTCGATCTCCTCGGCGCGGCGCAGGAAGGCGCCGACATCCCGGGTCGAGAAGGCGTGCTTCGCGCGCTCGACCCGGGTGCGGAGGTCCTCGGGGACGACGTCGGGGACGGGGGCGGGCGTGGCGACGGGGACGGTCGCGGTGTCGGTGACGCCGGCATTGATGATCGTCATCGGGGGCTCCTCATGTCGTCTCGGGGCGGACGATCCAGGGGTGGACCGTGCCTGACGAGAGTCAGTGAACCGGTCACCGATGAGCCGGCGATGAGCCGGCGATGAGAGGAGTCTCAGAGAGAACAGTGCTGGTCAGCAGTGTTCTGGACGGAGATTTCACCGTCCGTTCGTCGCTGCGTCGCCCGCCGTTCCCCGGCGGTGCGGCGGACCTCGGCGGCCGGCCGCCCTCAGGCGGCGATGCCGAGGCGGGCGAAGGCGTTGCGGAAGATGGTCAGGCCGTCCAGGCCCGGCAGCTTCTGGACCCGCGTGTCGAGCTTGTCGAGCTCCTCGGACTTCCCGGCGAACAGGTGGCCCATCACGTGGCGCACCTCGGACTCGTCCATCATGCCGCTGCCCACGGGCTTCCACACCCGGCTCATCACCAGGCGCACGATCTTCTGCGCGGTCTCGGAGGCCTGGAGCCGCTCGCGGCCCTGGGTGGTGTAGAAGGCGACGTGCCGCGTCTCCTGCTGGGCGATGCGCTTCAGCAGCGGGGACAGCACGGGATGGTCGGTCAGGGCCGAGAGCCGCCGGTAGGCCGCCACGGCCGAGAGTTCGTTGGCGGCGCCCCACACCATGTGCACGGCCACGAAGTCGGTGCCGGCCAGGTTCGTGAGCACGGACTGCTTCAGCGGGCCCAGCGCCCCGGTCCAGCCGAGCTTGACGCGCTTGGCCTTGATCTCGTCGTAGTCGACGATGATGTCGTGCTTGGCCAGCACCTTCGCCAGAGCCTCGCCGTGCCAGAACTCCTCGCGGTTCCACATGGTCATGAAGCCGCCGGCCTCCTCCTCCCGATGGGAGGGGGTCACCAGCAGGTCCCGCAGGAAGCACGAGGTGTGGTACTCGACGTCGCACATGTAGCGCAGCGACCGCAGCGTCTGCGCATCCAGGGGCTGGTCGTCGAAGAGGTCGAAGTCGAGGTCCTCGTACTTCACGGGGACGGAGGTCTCGGCGAACTGGTCGAGATCGAAGGCCATCTCACACTCCGATTCGGGGCAGGGCGGTCAGGACAGGGTCCGGGAGATCGGGCCCCGGCAGCAGCCGGGTGATCTCGTACCGGGCGCGGCGCAGCGCGGCACGGTCACGAGCCTCGGCGCCGAGCACCGCGAGCGCGGCGGGGAGGTCCGCATCGGGGATGTTCCCGCCCTCGAGCGGCGACCCCAGGGTGAGCACGAGGCGCGCGGTGGCCGCCTCGGCCCGGGACCGGTCGATGCGGGCGATCGCCTCGGTGGTGAAGAAGTCGGTCGCGGCCTGGTGCCGTGCGGCCACCAGGTCGACCACGCGTCGCGCCTCGCCGTCGAGACGGGGCGAGAGCGCGTGCAGGGCGGCCTGCAGGGAGGCCTCCTGGATCGCCATGCGCGCCATGTGTCCGGCGGCGACGGCCTCCCCTGCGATCGCGGTCCACAGCGGGGACAGCAGGGGCTGGACCCGGCCCACGTGGACGCGGCGCAGGGTGCGCAGCGGATGGAGCCTGCCCTGGACCTGCGGGCGCTCGACGGGATGATCCCCGGTGAGCAGATCGCGCAGCGCCCGGGACTGCCAGTACCGGTCCACCAGCCAGGTCCCCAGGAAGGCGGTGATCCGCGCTTCGTTCCCGGTGGCGGTGGCGAGCATGGTCCGGGACTCGGACAGCGCCGAGGACTCCAGACGCTGCAGCACGCCGAGGGCGGTGCGCACGTCGGCCGCCAGAGGTTCTTCGGCCGCGAGGAGGCCGGTGTCCACGGGCAGTCGGCTCGTGCCGCGGCGGGTGTACGCGGCGACGTCGAAGTCCGTCACCAGCACCGGGGCGATGGTCTCGTCCAGATGCAGGTGCCCGGCGAAGGGCTCGGCCGACGGGCTCCGTGTCGTCGGGTCCGCAGTCGTCGGGTTCGCACTGGTCGGGCGCGCCGTCGTCGAGCTCGCCGCGAGAGGGCGATCATCGAGGCGACGGCGGCCGGAGCGAGCGGCCGCCTGTGGCGAGCTCGCTGCAGTACCGATGACCACACTCCACCTCTTCTCCCCATGACCAGGGCGGTTGCGAGATGCATCCGTCGGCGGGGCCGTGAACATTGTAGGGAGTCGCGCTGGGTAGTGCATGGGCGATTCGTCCGTGACCCTGTGCCCACCCAAGTGCCGCTTGGTAGGTTCCCCAGTGTGATCGATAGCGGCGCGTCCTCTCTCCCGGACTCCGGGCAGCGCCGTGACCAGGCAGGACTGCCGAATCTCGAGGCGCTGCGGGTGGCTCTGCGCCCCCCGGGTGTGCCGCTTCCCACCCCGCGGGACGTCCTCGAGGCCGCCCATCGCGTGAGTGATCTGGTGCACGCCGAACGATACCGCGAGGCCCGCGCCCTTGCGGCCGCCTTCCGGGGGACCCCCGCGCCGTCGGCCGATCGTCTCGCCCTCCTGCGCGCCGTCCGGCACGGCGCCGTCCTCACCGACGACGCCGAGCAGCTCGAGCGCACGGCGACGGACATCGTCTCCGTGCTCCACCGCGGCGGGCACCGCGAACAGGCCGCGGCGACCGTGACCGTGCTGCTGGAGCGGGGGGCCTGGCACGGCCGCCCCGCATCGTGGACCCGCGACGACTCGGCCACCAGCGCCGCCTCCGGCGGTGACCGCGCCCTCGGCCCCCGTCGTGGCCGGCGGCGCGGTGAGCAGGTCACCGCGTCGCCGGAGCTGCTGGTCGTCGTGCGCGCCCTGGAGCAGACCACGCTCCCCGGTGCGGACGGGGCCCGGGGCGGCACGGTGGATCCGCGCCGCGCCGTGGCCCGTCTGCGCTCCGCACTCTCCGCGCTGCCCGCCGTCCGTCAGCAGATCCTCGGGGACCCGGAGACGGCGCTGCGCCTGCACCTGGCCCAGGCTCTCGAGGCGACCGGGGACCCCGAGGGTGCCACCACGCAGGCCCTCGACGTCCTCGACACCATCGCTCAGCAGGAGGCGGACACCCCGCAGCTCCGGCGCGACCCGCAGCGCACCGCCACCGCCGCCCATGCGGTGCTGGCCCGCACCCTCGCACTGACCCATCCCCTCGAGGCCGCCCACCACGCTCTCGAGGCCCTCGGCGCGCTCGCCGAGGTCGACGACCCGCCCCTGCGCGTCGGCCTGATCACCCAGCTGCTGCAGGCCCTGATGGCCGCCGGCGCGACCGAGCAGGCCTCCTTCACCTCCGGCCGTCTCGCCTCCCTCCAGCGCACGCTGCAGCGCGAGACCCTGCGCATCGGCCCGCTGCTGGCAGTCGCCGCCCAACGGATGCACGCCGAGCGCTACGAGGCGGCCTGGGCCCCCCTCGAGCGCGCCCGACGGATCGCCCGCGAGCACCGCGATCACCGCTCGGCGCTCGAGGCCTCCCGCCTCGCCGCGAGCATCCACGAGCGCACCGCGGACCACCCGGCGGCCCTGACCGAGCTGCGCCGGCTGGCCCACGAGGCCCGCTGGCTGGCCGATGACCTGGCCACCCCGGCACCCGAGCGGGCCGAGATGGTCGCGACCCAGCTCAGCGCCCATGCGCTGGCGCTACGCCGGGCCCTCGACCTGGGGCGGACCGCGAACGTGCGCGAGGCCGCGGCCGCGATCGAGCGTCGTGCCCGCCCCGAGGGCGGCCGCCCGCTGCTGCCCGCCGAGCAGCTCTGGGACCACCGGGTCGATGCGCGGGTGGGGCTGTTCATCGCGATCGGCGAGGCGCTCCGGCGCGAGGAGGAAGGGGTGGACGCGGCCGCGTACGAGCAGCACCGCCGCGAGGCGATGCAGCTGATCGGGCAGGTCCCGGCCGGGCACGATGAGCGCGCCCTGTCCTGGGCCGCCTACGTCGACGACCGCCACGCCCAGATGCTCGCCGATCGCGGCGAGACCCGATCGGCCCGGCGCGCCGCGCGCCGTGCCCGCGACGGGTGGGCGCGCCTGGGCCGGGACGAGGACGTCGAGCGTGCGGAGGCGCTGCTGTCCCGGCTCGGCGCCGACTGAGCGCCGGCCGGACCGGATCGAATCGGGCCGGATCCGCCCTGGTCGCGGAGTCCCGCCTGCCGTACGGTGGAATGACCGCCCGGAAGGAACCCCCTTGTCATGACGATCGATCCCGACGAGCACACCCACGGGCCCGAGGAGACCATCGCCGTGCGCGACAACGCCGCGGCGGGCCGCTTCGAGGCCGTGCGCAACGGGGACGTCGTCGGCATCATGATCTACGAGCGCTCCCGGGGCGGCATCGAGCTGGTGCACACGGTCACCGACCCCGCCCATCGCGGCGAAGGGGTGGCCTCCGTCCTGGTGCGCACCACCCTCGCCGAGGCCCGGGCGGCGAACCTCCAGGTCACCGTGATCTGCCCCTTCGTCGAGAGCTGGGTGCAGCGCCATCCCGAGCAGGCGGAGGGCGTCGTCCTCGACGAGCGGTGACCTGCCTGTCGGACGGCCCTTCTCGGTGCCGGGTGGTCCCAGGTAGCGTCAGGGCATGGACGCCCTCGACATCCTCCGCGATCTCACCTCCCGCCCCCGCCACGCCGCCGCGCAGCTGCGCGTGCAGCTCAACCCCGTCTCCCTCAACGCTCGCCCCGGCGGTCACGACAACTCCGTCGCCTGGCTGCTGTGGCACTCCGGCCGCGAGATCGACGCCCAGCTCGCCTCGCTCACCGGCGATGACCAGGTGTGGACCGCCCAGGGGTTCGCCGAGCGCTTCGACCTCGGCGCCGTCGGCGACACCGTCGGCTACGGCCACAGCCCCGAGGAGGCCCGCCGGGTCCTCGTCAGCGACGGCGATCTGCTGCTGGCCTACCTCGATGCGACTCTCGACGCGTTCGAGCTCTACCTGGAAGGGGTCACCGCCTCCGACCTCGACGACGTCATCGACGCGCAGTGGGACCCGCCGGTCACCCGCGGTGCCCGCCTGGTGAGCATCCTCGACGACGCCATCCAGCATCTCGCCCAGGCGGCCTACGTCCTGGGCATGCCGCTGCCGCGCGGGGACTGACCGCCGCGTCGGGTCAGACCAGCTCGCGCTCGATGCGGTCCAGATACGCGCGGCCGACGGGGGTGAGGGCGAAGTCCTGGCGTTTGGCGCCGGTGCGGGCGACGTCCACCTTCTCCAGGCCGAGCACCCCGGAATCGGCCAGTCGCCGCAGGGTGCGATAGAGACCGCGATCGGTGAGCGACCACCCGGTCGTCTCCGCGAAGCGGGGCGCGATGGCGGCCGCCGAGATCGGACCGTCGGTGCGGACGATCCGCAGCAGCGCGAGCGTGGTCGCCGACTTCTTGTAGACCTCGACCCAGGAGCGGGCCAGCTCCTCGGCCCACTCGGCGTCCTCGGGGGACGGGGCGTCCTGCATGCTCATGGGCGCGAGGCCTCGAAGCCGCGCTCCCGCAGGGCGGCCAGACCGTGGCAGATCAGGCCGATCCCCCAGAACCCGGCCATTCCGAGGCTGGCGCCGAACCAGCCGGCGTCCAGGGCGAGATGGTCGTCGCCCTGGATGGCCGGGGAGGCCGACGCGACCAGGATGTAGGCGTGCAGCAGGTAGCCGGTGTTGACCATCGCGTAGGTGAGGGCGTGGGCCACCAGGCGCCCGTACCGCACCCGGCCCAGCGCGCGGCCGAAGACGATCAGGTAGACCGCGTAGCCGATCGCGACCACGACCAGGGGGAGCGTGGTCAGCACGGTGATGTGGTTGCCTGCGAGCACGATGATCAGGTGGACGATCACGGTGGCCGCGAGGATCGACAGGGCGTAGGGGAACAGGCTGGCGTGGGCGCGGACGGTCCGGGAGGCGGCCCCGGGAGGCGGCGACGAGGACGGTCCTGACAGGGCCGATCCTGACTCGGGTGGGGTGGTCATGATGTCCCTCCTCGGCACCCGACGGCTGTGTACCAGAGGTGCAGTGACTAATGGAACTGTACCTCTGGTTCACTGCGCGGAGCAAGGGGGCGCGAGGCCGGGGTGCGGCCGCATGGAACGGGCGAGGTCACCTTCGGCCGCGAGGGACCTCAGTCGGGCCGCACGGCGCTGAGACAGAAGGGATGGCCGACGGGATCGAGCATCACCCGCCAGGCCGCGGGCCGGGGCTGGACGTCCGCTTCGCGCGCACCGATCCCGAGGGCGGCGGCGACGGTCGCCTCGAGGTCCTCGGCCGCCAGGTCCAGGTGCATCTGGGCCCGCTGCGGTCCGTGCGGCCACCGCGGCGGAGTGAACTCCTCGGCGCGCATCAGGGTGATCATCGGACCGGCGCCGCCCAGGCTGATCACGCTGCGGTCGGGAGACGCGAAGGCCTCCTCGAGGCCGAGCAGGGCGCAGTAGAAGGGGGCCAGGTCATCGGGGCGGGGGCAGTCGAGCGAGACGGAGGCGAGCGGGGCGATGGCGTGTGGGGCGGTGGCGTTCGGCATGGAGCCACGGTAGGAGTGCGGTGCGTCATTCCAGCGCGACGGTCTGTCGATCCGTCAGCCCGTCAGCCCGTCAGCCCGTCAGCCCGTCATTCCGTCAGCCCGGCCCGACGCCCCGGAACGTTCCTCCCCAGGGGTATCTCATCCACCGTCGACCGCCGATTGGACCCCGGCGCCCAGGCGATGTTCCTACACTGGCTCGGTGACATCTACGGAGGCCTTCGAAGCAGGACCGGACCGCAGCCTGGAGCGCACCCCGCCCCAGGACCTCCCGGCCGAACGCGGCGTGCTGGGCGGCATGATGCTGTCCAAGGACGCCATCGCCGATGTCGTGGAGACGTTGCAGGGCAATGACTTCTATCGCCCGGCGCACGAGATGATCTTCGAGGCGATCATCGATCTGTACGGACGAGGCGAGCCTGCTGACCTCGTCACCGTCTCCGACGAGCTCTCCAAGCGCGGCGAGCTCGCACGCGTCGGCGGCGGCGCCTATCTCGCGGACCTCATCGATATGGTCCCCACCGCGGCCAACGCCGGGTTCTACGCCGAGATCGTGGTCGAGCGCGCCCAGCTGCGGCGCCTGGTCGAGGCCGGCACCCGCATCGTGCAGCTCGGCTACGCGGCCGACGGCGGCGAGGTCGACGAGGTCATCAACGAGGCACAGGCCCAGGTGTACGCGGTCACCGAGCGCGGCGCATCGGAGGACTTCCTCCCGCTCGGCGAGGTGATCGACGAGACGCTCAACACGATCGAGGCCACCCAGAACCGGGGCGGCCAGGTCACCGGCATCCCCACCGGCTTCGCCGAGATGGATGACCTCACCCAGGGCCTGCACCCCGGCCAGATGATCATCTTCGCCGGCCGTCCCGCCATGGGCAAGACGACCCTCGGCATGGACGTGCTGCGCTCGGCCTCGATCCACAACGGCAAGGCCAGCGTCATCTTCTCCCTGGAGATGGACAAGACCGAGATCACGATGCGTCTGCTCAGCGCCGAGGCGCAGGTGCCCATGAACCGGATGCGCGACGGGTCGATGGACGACCGCGACTGGCAGGCGATGGCCCGTGCCATGAGTCGCATCGCCGACGCCCCGCTGTTCATGGACGACTCGGCGAACATGTCGCTGATGGAGATCCGCGCGAAGTGCCGGCGCCTGAAGCAGAAGCACGACCTCGGTCTCGTGGTCATCGACTACCTGCAGCTGATGAGCTCGGGCAAGAAGGTCGAGTCCCGCCAGCAGGAGGTCTCGGAGTTCTCCCGCGCCCTGAAGCTGCTGGCGAAGGAGATCGAGGTGCCGGTCATCGCGATCTCGCAGCTGAACCGTGGCAGCGAGCAGCGCACCGACAAGACCCCGATGATGAGCGACCTGCGTGAATCCGGCTCGATCGAGCAGGACGCGGACCTGATCCTGCTGATCCACCGCGAGGACTACTACGAGAAGGAGTCCGCTCGCGCCGGCGAGGCCGATCTCATCATCGCCAAGCACCGCAACGGCGCCACCAAGACCATCCCGGTGGCGTTCGAGGGGCACTACTCCCGGTTCAAGGACATGGCGCACGCCGGGGGCGGCTTCAGCGGCTGAGGCGAGCCCGCCCCGCTCGCGAGCCCGAGCCGTGAGCCGACCGGTCCAGCTCGGCTCCGGTCACGCTCTCCGCCGTCGCGGCGATCGTGGCCGGGGCGCCCTGGGCGATGATCCGCCCGCCCTTGTCGCCCGCCCCGGGGCCCAGGTCGATCACGTGGTCGCTGTGGGCGATCACCCGCTGATCGTGCTCGACCACGACCACCGTCTGCCCGGCGTCCACGAGTCGGTTCAGCTCTGTCACCAGCAGGTCCACGTCCGCAGGATGCAGTCCGGAGGTCGGCTCGTCCAGCAGGTACACGCTGTGGCCGCGCACCGTGCGCTGCAGCTCGGCGGCCAACTTGATCCGCTGCGCCTCACCGCCGGAGAGCTCTGTGGCGGGTTGACCGAGCGTCAGGTAGCCGAGCCCGATCGCGGCGAGGGCGTCCAGCGCTCGGGAGATGCGGGGGTCCTCGGCGAAGACGGCCCGGGCCTGGGCGACGGACAGCTCCAGCACCTCGGCGATCGTGAAGCCGTCCCAGCGCACCTCGAGCGTCTCGTCGTTGTAGCGCCTGCCGTGGCAGCGGGGGCAGATCGCGTACGAGCCGGGCAGGAACACCAGCTCCACCTCGATGTGGCCGGTGCCGCTGCACTCGGGGCAGCGCCCGGCGGCGACGTTGTAGGAGAAGCGCCCCACGCCCCAGCCGCGCCGACGCGCCTGCGGGGTGTCCGCGAACAGACGCCGCACCCGGTCGAAGAACCCCGTGTAGGTCGCCAGGCAGGAGCGCGGGGTGCGGCCGATGGGCTTCTGCGTGATGTGCACGAGCCGGTCGATGCCCTCGGCGCCGCGGACCTCCCCGTGGCGCACCTGCTCCGCCTCGTCGTCCGGGCCCGGGCCGGTGCCGGCGTCGAGGGCGTTCGCAGCGGGATCCCCGTCGGCCGACGGATCGGGCTCATCGGCCACCGTGGTCCGCACCCGCTGCCCCAGGATCGTGCCCAGGCAGTGCGTGACCAGCGTGGACTTCCCGGCCCCGGAGACGCCCGTGACCGCCGTGAACGCGCCGAGCGGGAGGCGCAGGTCGACATCTCGCAGGGTCCGTGCACGCAGGCCGTCGATCTCGAGCCATCCGTGCGCCGCCCGCGCTTCGTCGGCCCCCTGGAGAACGAGCGGTCCGGGGGACAGGTAGCGGGCTGTCACCGATTCGTCCGCCTCGCCGAGACCCTCGACGACGCCCGAGTACAGCACCTCGCCGCCCTCGGTGCCCGCCCCGGGGCCGACGTCGAGCACCCAGTCCGCGTCGGCGACCATCGACATGTCGTGCTCGACCAGCAGCACCGAGTTCCCCTCGGCGAGGAACGAATCCAGCAGGTGCCGCAGCACGCCCGTCTCGCTCGGGTGCAGCCCGGCCGAGGGCTCGTCGAGCACGTAGGCGACGCCGAACAGTCCCGAGCGCAGCTGCGCGGCGAGCCTTAGTCGCTGCAGCTCGCCGGTGGAGAGGGTGCGGGAGGGACGGTCCAGGGCGAGGTGGCCGAGCCCGAGGCCCACGATGGTGCGCAGCACCGGCAGCACGGTGGGCAGGAGGATCCGCTCCGCCTCCTCCTCGGGGGAGCCCTCGCCCTCGGGCAGCGCCGCGAGGCGCCCGCTCAGGCTGGTCAGGAGGTCATCCAGCGGCAGCTGCGTGAGCCGCCAGATCGGCAGGCCGACGTAGGTGACGCGCAGGGCGTCGGGCCCCAGTCGATGCCCCTCGCACAGCGGGCAGGTGGCGGTGGCGAAGTGCGCCAGGGCACGGCGCCGCGACACTTCCGCCTTGGAGCTGGACACGGTGTCGCGCAGGTACCTCTCGACGCTGCGCCACTGGCCGCGGTAGGTGCCATGGGTCTGGCCGGGCTCGCGCTCCGGATGGACGGTCACCACCGGCTGCTCCTCGGTGTGCAGGATCCAGTCGCGGGTCTCCTTCGGCAGTTCGCGCCAGGGGCGGTGGATGTCGATGCCGAGGGTGGCCAGGATGTCGCGGAAGTTCTTGCCGAGCCAGGCGCCCGGCCAGGCGGCGATCGCACCGCTCGCGATGGACAGCGACGGGTCCGGGACCATCGAGGATTCCGTCGGTTCCCGCAGCACGCCGACGCCGTGGCAGCGCGGGCACGCACCGTCCGGGGTGTTCGGCGAGAAGAAGTCCGAGGTCAGACGCCCGCTGTGGAGGGCGGAGCCGTGCTCCAGCACATCGGCGGGGTGGTCACCGGCTCGTGAGTACAGCAGGCGGATCGCGTTCGAGAGGTTCGTGGTGGTGCCCACGGTGGAGCGGGAGCCGCCACCGGTGGTGCGCTGCTCGAGGGCGACCGTGGGAGGCATGCCCGTCACCGAGTCGACCCGGGGGTCGACGGCGCTGCCGATCAGTCGGCGCGCGAACGGCGCGACCGATTCGAGGTAGCGGCGCTGGGACTCGCCGTGGATGGTTCCGAAGGCGAGCGAGGACTTCCCGGATCCGGAGACCCCGGTGAACGCGACCAGCCGGCCGCGCGGCAGATCCACGTCGACCTCCCGCAGATTGTGCAATCGGGCTCCACGCACATGCACGAAGCCGTCGTCGGTGCCGGTCAGGGCGACGTCGGAGGCGGAAGGTTCCATCCCGCCAACGTATCTCCCAGCGGCAGGGAGTGACGACCGGGCGGGGCCACCAGGCGAGGTCATGGGACGGGGCGGGCCATCGGGCGGGGCCACGCAGAGCTGCAGCCCTGTCACCCTCATCGTCAGGCGGCGAGCTCCACCACGTTCTGGCAGAGGGCGTCCACACAGTCCGCGAGCCGGAAACCTGCGCCACCGGTGGTGGAGGCGATCCGTTCGGGGTCCGCCGGGGCATCAGGGTGCCGGGCACCCGGGTGCTGTTCGCTCGCCTGCTCGGCGCGCGCCGGGCCCATCGGGTCGGTGGCCCCGTCCTCGCTGGTGTCGGGTCGCAGGGCGAGGTGCTCGAGCATGGCGGGCCAGCGCGCCTGGACGAGGTGCCCGTCGGCGTCGAGCACCTGGAAGCGTCGGTGATGCGGAGCCGCGGAGCCGGTATCGAGCGCCAGGTGCAGACCGCCCTCATGGACCATCACGTGGTGTCGGCGGCACAGCAGAGCGAGCCCTTCGATGTCGGTGGGGCCGCCTTCGGACCAGGGAACGATGTGGTGGGCGTCGAGGTGCCGGCTCTGGTGGCAGCCGGGGAAGGAGCAGACGGTGTCGCGCAGGCGCAGGGCACGGCGCTGGCCCCGGGTGGCCAGTCGTCGTGACCTGCCCAGATGGAGGATCTCGCCGCCGGCATCGGTGATCGTGACGGCCACCTTCCCGGTGCACGCGAGGCGTTCGGCGGTGCGGGCCTCCAGCGGGCCCATCCCGAGCACTCCGCAGCGCTGGGACGTTCCCGCGGGAACGTCCGGGGAGGTCGGGGCGGCCATCGACTGCGGAGGCGTTCCCGCGGGAACGTCTCGGGGGAGAGTTTCCGCGCTGACCTCGACGACCACCAGATGGCGATCCTCGCCGGAACGATCGTCGGGCTCAGCGTCGAGGAACGTGCGGGCGAGGGAGAGGAGAGCGTCGGCCCTGCGCTGCTCGAGGCTGGGCATGGTGGTGATCTCGGCGGCGCGGACGGTGGCGGGGTCCGTCTCGGCGGGCTCGGTGGCGTCGTCCTCGTGCGACGCGCCTCCGGTCGTATCTGTTTCGTCGGTCGCGGCCGCCCTGCCCCCATCGGCGGTCCCGTTCGGACGGTCCGGAGCGGTCTCGGGCTCGACGGCCGCGGGGGCGTTCCCGTCGCGGGTGAGAGCCAGATCCAGCGCCGTGACCAGCTCGGCGCCCATCTCCGCCGGCAGCACCGCGCGGATCTCGACCATCCCGTCGTCCCGGACCTGCCAGCGGGCCTGACGCACAGCGTCCTGGCCGAGCCGGCTGCCGTCGACCGCGCGGAAGGAGGAGATGGTGAGGGCGAGCTGCGACGCGGTCATGGACCGGGCGAAGTCGACGAGCACGGCCTCGTCGACGCGGTCGGCGACCCGGGTGATCTCGCGGACCTTCGAGTAGGACAGGCGCCCTGCGCGGAACTCGGCCACCGTCTGCGGCATCGATCGCAGCGCCCGCGCCACCCGGACGTGCTCCCGGGCGGCGCCGGGGGACATGGAGCATGCCCAGGAGAGCCAGTGCGCGGTCGATTTGAGGCCGACGAACCAGCCCACGCCGTCGCGCGCTTCGAAGTCGCTGATCATCAGCAGGAACTCACAGGTGGCGGCGGCGATGGCCGCGGCCTGCTGCTGGATGCTCTGCCCGAGGGACTCGGCCTCCGGGCGCGTGAGCGGGGCAGGCGGATCGGGCGGGCCCGGCGGGTCCGGCGGGTCGGGCTCGGCAGGTCCGGGGGTGTTCGCGGCGTTCGGGGTGATCGGGGTGAGAGTCATCGTCGTCTCCAACCGGCTGGTGATCGGGATTGTGGTCCCAGTGCACCAGGTGGGTCCGACAGACGACGGCCCGCACGGCACCAGGACGTCCGGGTCCGGTGGTGCCGCACGGGCCGTGCGCCGGGAAGCTCAGGCTCGATCCGTGGCCTGATCTCCCGTCGTCCGCCGGCTCACAGCGCGTCGATCAGGCCAGGGTGGCGTTCAGGGTGATGTCCACGCCCTTCAGCGCCTGGGAGACCGGGCAGTTCTGCTTCGCGTCCTCGGCGAGGCGCTGGAAGTCCGCCTCGTCGAGGTCCTCGACGACCGCCTTCACGGTCAGCTCGATGCCGGTGATGCCGCCTTCGCCGATGTTGAAGGAGACCTTCGCGGAGCTGTCGACCGAGGTCGGCGGCGTGCCGTTCTCCGCCAGGCCGTTCGAGAACGCCATCGCGTAGCAGGTGGCGTGGGCGGCGCCGAGGAGCTCTTCGGGCGAGGTCGTGCCCTTCTCGCCCTCCTCGGCGCGGGCCTTCCAGTTGACCGGGAAGGAGCCCAGCTGGGACGTCCCGAGAGTGGTGGTGCCGTTTCCGGAGGGCAGGTCTCCCTGCCAGGTCGTGCTCGCAGTGCTGATGACGGTGCGGGGCATATCTCCTCCTCGGATGGGGAGCCGACCACGACCGTGGCCGCGCTCCTGGCCACGGTAACGCGGTTCCGTCGGCGGCGGCAGGGACCTTCAGCGGGTCGTGACCAGACGGCCGGTGATGCTGATCAGGTCGCCGACCAGAGCCCGGGCCCGATCGGCGTGGGAGTCCGTCGGCGCGACGGAGCCCTGCTCGTCGACGTCCTCGAAGACCGAGAAGGCCAGCTGGGTGCGCACGTCGACCATGTGGAAGTTCGAGACGATGGCCCGCCAGTGCTCGACCGACCTGATCCCCTTCTCCGCGCCGTAGGAGACGAAGGCGACCGGCTTCTCGGCCCACTCCGAGCCGAGGGAGTCGAAGGCGTTCTTGAAGCCGCCGGGCACCCCGTGGTTGTACTCCGGGGTGATGAACACGAAGCCGTCGCAGGCGTCGATCGCCGCGCTCCAGCGCTGGACCCTCTCGTCGACGTACTGCTTGTTCGCCGCTCCCGGGACGGTCGCGGAGGTCAGCACGGGCAGGTCGAAGTCCTTCAGGTCGATGACCTCGATGCTGACCTCGTCCCCGGCCGCGGCCGCACTCTCCTGCGCGAGGGGGATGAACCACTGCGCGACGCCCTCGCCGAAGCGACCGTCGCGGACCGAACCGATGATGATGCCGAGCCTCATGAATTCTCCTTCGTGGTCGGGGCGCGCCGCAGGGCGCCGTCGTCCTGAGCATGGCACGACCGCCGTGCCCCTGGTGCGTCCGGATCGTCGCGACATGCCCGGGACACGCCGGGAACCGTCGAGAGCCCGGAGGGTCGAAAATCTCGCGAGCAGGCGCGGGACGACCTGCACGCCTCGCCCGAAAGTCCCGTCTGCCGGGTCGCGGGTGCCCGGAAGGACGGCGATGTCGACCGCACGAACGCGAGGTGTGGGCCCCATCACCACTGCTACGGTCGCCCCACGCCCCGGGTTTCCCCATCATGCCGGGGCCGAGCAGAACGAAGGAGTTGTGCCCTGTGACCACCCCCTCCCCGGGACCGGATGGTCCCGCGCCGGACCGGGTCGATCCCGATCAGGCCCAGCCCGATCAGGCCCAGCCCGATCAGATCCCGCCCGATCAGATCCCGTCCGACGAGATCAGTCCTGAAACGTTCCGCACCGTGCAGAGCTCGGAGGAGTTCACCCAGCTGCGCCGCAGCTTCCGCGGCTTCGCGATCCCGATGACCATCGCCTTCCTGGTCTGGTACCTGGCCTACGTGCTGCTGTCCACCTACGCCGAGGGCTTCATGTCCCTCCAGGTGATCGGCAACCTCAACCTCGGGATCATCCTGGGGCTCAGCCAGTTCCTCATGACCTTCCTGATCACCTGGCTGTACATCCGCCACGCGAACCGCTCGCTGGATCCGATCTCCACCCGGATCCGCGACGAGCTGGAAGGGGCGAACTGATGGAGTTCGGCAACCCGGTCCTGAACATCGCGATCTTCCTCGTCTTCGTCGTCGTCACCCTGATCGTCGTCATCCGCGTCTCGCGGACGACCACGAAGGCCAGCGACTTCTACCACGGCGGCCGCGCCTTCTCCGGCCGGCAGAACGGCATCGCCATCGCCGGCGACTACCTCTCTGCCGCCTCGTTCCTCGGCATCGTCGGCGCCGTCGCCCTCTACGGCTACGACGGACTGCTGTACTCCGTCGGCTTCCTGGTGGCGTGGCTGGTCGCGCTGCTGCTGGTCGCCGAACCGCTGCGCAACACCGGCAAGTACACGATGGCCGACGTCCTCAGCTTCCGGATGCGGCAGCGTCCCGTGCGCACCGCCGCCGCGACCTCGACCCTCGCCGTCACCTTCTTCTACCTGCTGGCCCAGATGGCCGGCGCCGGCGCCCTGGTGTCCCTGCTGATCGGCATCGAGGGTCGCGTGGGGCAGTCGATCGTGATCGCCGTGGTGGGCGTGGTGATGATCCTCTACGTGCTGATCGGCGGCATGAAGGGCACCACCTGGGTCCAGATCATCAAGGCCGTCCTGCTGATCACCGCCGTCGCCGTCACCACCGTGTGGATCCTCGCCCTGAACGGCTTCGACCTCTCCGCCGTGCTGGGCCGGGCCGTGGATTCCCATCCCGACGGCACCGCCATCCTCGAGCCGATGCTCAAGTACGGCGGCTCGGGGTCCTCCAAGCTGGGCTTCGTCTCCCTCGCGATCGCGCTGGTGTTCGGCGCCGCCGGGCTGCCGCACGTGCTGATGCGCTTCTACACCGTTCCCACGGCGAAGGAGGCCCGACGCTCGGTGGTCTGGGCGATCGCCCTGATCGGCTTCTTCTACCTGTGCACCCTGGTGCTCGGGTTCGGCGCCGCCTACATGGTCGGGGTCGACGTCATCGGGGGCCTGCCCGGCGGGTCGAACTCCGCCGCGCCGGCGCTCGCCTACGCGGTCGGCGGCACCGTGCTGATGGCCATCATCTCCGCGGTGGCGTTCGCGACGATCCTGGCCGTCGTGGCCGGGCTGACGATCACCGCCTCGGCGTCCTTCGCGCACGACATCTACAACGGCGTCATCAAGCACGGCGAGGCGGATCCGAAGACGGAGATCAAGGTCGCCCGGCGCACCGCGCTGGTGATCGGGGCGATCTCGATCGTCGGCGGCATCCTCGCCGCCGAGCAGAACGTCGCCTTCCTGGTCTCCCTCGCCTTCGCGATCGCCGCCAGCGCGAACCTGCCCTCGATCCTGTACTCCCTGTACTGGAAGCGGTTCAACACCCGCGGGTCCCTGTGGAGCATCTACGGCGGCCTGTTCAGCGCCCTGTTCCTGATCGCCTTCTCCCCGGTGGTCTCCGGGGCCGAGGACGCGATGATCCCGGGGCTGGACTTCGCCTGGTTCCCGCTGACGAACCCGGCGCTCATCTCGGTGCCGCTGGGCTTCTTCCTCGGCTGGCTGGGCTCGGTGACCTCCTCGGAGAGCAACGAGCTCAAGCAGGCCGAGATGGAGGTCCGCTCCATGACCGGGGCCGGCTCCGAGAAGGCGACCGTCGACCACTGAGCCCCGGCGCGGTGCGGCCCGGCGAGCCCCGATGCGGGGTGACCCGGGCGGTGCGGCCCGAGGCGGTGCGACAGGATCAGGCCAGACGCAGGCCCGACTCCGGTCGCACCGCCCGGTCGTGCAGGTCGATGATCTGTTGCTCGAGCGCGGTCGGCGCAGGGCCGGTGGCCCCGAGCAGGCGGCAGACGGCGACATCGGCGGAGGCGGCCCGGTAGTGCTCCACCCACTGGCGGTGGATGTCGTCGGCCGCGGTGCGGGAGCCGAGATCGCGGAAGGGCTCGACGTGGATCCGCCACGGCTTCGGGGTCAGCCGCGCCCGGAAGGTGTCGTGGACCCGGCACAGCAGCATGTACAGCTCATCGCTGCGCACCTCGCCCATCAGCTCGCGGGCGCGGTCGCTGCCCGGGGCGGCGCCGCTTCCCGTGATCAGCAGGCGGAAGCCGTTGCGGGTGCGGTAGGTGCGCACCCCGAGCTCGGGATGGCGCCGGATGAAGTCATCGATCTGGGCCACGGTGCGTCCGTGGTGCTCCCCGCGCGGGCCGGGACCCTGCAGGCCGAAGGAGTCCGGGTCGCGCTCGTCATCGGGGGCGGACTCCGAACCGCTTCCGAACAGGCGCGAGAGCAGGCCGACGCGTGCGCTCGGCGGGCGGTCGCGTCCCGTCTCCTCGACCAGGTCGACGTCGCTGACCAGCACCGCATCGGTGTTCAGTACGGCGGCCCCGTAGCGATTGCGGGTGATCGCGCCGATCAGCTCGCCCTCGGGGGAGCGGACCTCCTGCAGCAGCTCCTCCGGCAGGCGTCGATCAGGGTAGTACTCCTGGTCGTGGTGGCCGACGGGACGAGGGCCACCCGCGGCCACGAGTCGTTCCAGGCGCTCGCGGGCGTCGCGCTGGGCGTCCTCGGGCGAATCGTCCGAGGAGCCGTGGACGGTGAGGTCGAGCTCGCGGCCATCCGGGAGGGATCTGACCTCACGGACGGCGGCCCAATGACGCGGGATCGGTTCCATGCCCTGACGTTACTCTGGGGTCTGGGCGAAGACCACCGGTGCCGGACGGGAGCGACCGTGCCGCCGGGACCGACGTCCGTCCTCCGGTCATCCCTCCCGCGGTTCGGATCCGTGCTCCGGCTCCTCATCGGCGTCGACGGGAGCCGCCTCGCCGGCCTTCGCGGTGCTTCGGCGCATCCGCTGATACTTCCAGCGCTCCGTGATGCTGGCCTTCGACGACGCACGGTTGCGCGCGGAGAGCGGATCCTGTCCGAGCACGGGGTCGTCCCCGACCTGGTAGGTGTCGGTCCATACCTGGATCACCGACCAGGCCACGGCGGTCAGGGGCACGGCGAGGATGGCTCCGAAGAAGCCGCTCACGATCGTGCCGACGGCCAGGGCCAGCAGCACCACGAGGGAGTGGAGGCTCAGGGCGCGTCCCATGACGAGGGGCTGGAGCAGGTTGCTCTCGAGCTGATTGACCGCGACGACGACGGCGATCACGACGAGGGCGATGAGGGGCCCGCTCGTCACCAGCGCCACCAGGGCGGCCAGGGTGCCCGCGACGGAGGCGCCGACGATCGGGACGAAGGCGCCGACGAAGACGATCACCGCCAGGGGCAGCGCGAGCGGCACGCCGAGGATCGCCAGCGGCACTCCGATGAACACGGCGTCGACCGCCGCGACAGCGGCGGTGCCGCGCACGTACCCGCCGAGGAGCTGGACGGCCCGGTCACCGGACTCGGCCAGCTTGGCGCGGGTCGTGCCGTGGAACCACCGCAGCGTGAAGTTCCACAGCAGCGGGCCGTCCTTGAGGAAGAAGAACAGCACGACGATCATGAGGACGGCGCCGGTGACGAACCCGGTGGCGACGCCGAGTCCGCTCAACGCGCCGCCGAGGAACGTCCCGCTGGTCACGAAGCCGGTGACTTTCTGCAGCGCGGAGTCGACGGACGCGGTGTCGACGGGGATCGGTCCGGTCTTCAGGAAGCGCTGGAGCTCGTCCCAGCCGCCGACGGCCGAGGCGGACAACTCATCCCACTCGCTGCGGACGGCGAAGACGATCCCGGTGACCACCCCGCCCAGCAGGATCAGGGTGCTCAGGAACGCGGCGAGGGTGGCCAGCAGTCGGGACCAGCGCCGGCGGACCAGCCAGCCCACCAACGGGTAGACCGCGGAGGCGAGGATGAGCGCCACGAGCGTGGCCACCACCACGATCCCGACACGCATCAGGATCCACAGCAGACCGCCGACGACGGCGGCGACGAGCAGGAACTGGGCGCAGCGGATGCTGGCCCGGCCCAGGGAGTCGGCCCAGAGGCCCGGTGGGTCGGGGCGCGATGGAGTGGACATGGCCAGAGATTACGCTTCACGCATGTCGCCCGAGAGGCCTCGCCCCGATCACGCCGCCGTCATCTACAACCCGGTCACCGTCCCGCTGGACCGGGTGCGCAGCGCCGTCGAGGAGCACGAGCGCCTGCACGCCTGGGCCGCGACCGAGTGGTTCGCGACTGCTCGGGACGACTCGGGGCGCAGCGCGGCGGAGCGAGCGCTCGCGGGGAACCCGTCGGTCCTCCTCGTCGCGGGCGGGGACGGGACGACCCGCGCCGTCGCCGGTGTCGTTCTCGGGAGCGGGACACCGCTCGCCCTTCTGCCCTTCGGCACCGGCAACCTCCTGGCCCGCAACCTCGGTCTGCCCCTGGGGGACGTCACCGCGGCCGTCGAGGTGGCCTTCAGCGGGGGGACACGACCCGTCGACGTCGGGGTCGTCGAGTTCGAGGACGAGGAGGGGACGCGGAGCACGGAGATCTTCCTGGTCATGGCGGGCATCGGCCTGGACGCGGAGATGGCGCGGACCACGAGCTCCCGCTCGAAGCGCTTCCTCGGCTGGCTGGCGTACGTGCCGCCGATCGCCCGGTCGGTGCTCGCGAACCGGCCATTGGACCTGAGGTACCGGGTCGACGGCGGACCCCTCAGGACGGCGCGTGCCCACACCGTGATCATCGGGAACTGCGGCACGCTCACCGGAGGCATGCTCCTGCTGCCCGCCGCCGCTCTCGACGACGGCCTCCTCGACGTGGTCATGCTGCGGCCCGCCCGCCGGATCGGGTGGGCGCGGATCGGGACGCGCCTGACGGTCCAGGGGGTCGCCCACCGGTCCCGGTTAGGCCGGGGGATGATGCGTCTCGCGCCCGGCCTGCGCGCCCTGGCCTATGCCCAGGGGCGACGGTTCGAGGTCCGCTTCGCGATCCCCTACGGCGTGCAGCTCGACGGCGACAGCGTGGGCCTCGCGCGCACGGCCCGGATCAGCCTCCATCACCATGCCCTGCGGGTGTGCATCGATGCCGGGCGGGAGGAGGACGACGACCGGGAGGGGGACGATCCCGGTCAGGTGCCCCCGCCGGACCTCATCGCGCCGGACCTCATTGCGCCGGACCTCATTGCGCGGGACCTCACTGCAGGGACTCGAACTTCCGCGCCCAGGCGGAGCCGACGGGATTCGCGTCGGCCACCATGATCCCGAAGCGGTCCCCGGCGATCTCGGCGACCTCGGTCAGCGCCACCCGGCGCTCGTGCTCCACGGAGTGGTCCAGGCGGCGCACGCCGTCGGCGATGATCTTCGCGAAGGTGTCGGTGCGGCCCAGGTAGGCGACGAAAGGCATCGAGAACCTCTCGGCGTAGCGGGCCGAGAGGTCCCGCACCGCCTCGACGTCCTCGTCGGTGAGGTTCTCCAGGGCGAAGGAGCCCACGTCCTGGCTGATGGCGCCGGCCTGCTCCTCGTCGGCCGTCACCAGCGTGGCCATGTCCGGGTAGCTGGCCACCAGCGCATCCTGCTCGGAGCGGTCCGCGGACAGCACCGCGTCCTCGATCGCGGTGCGCAGGGCCGGGGCGTCCTCGAACGGCCGCGACTCCCAGGCGCGCTCGAGCGGCCAGGTGGCGCCGTTGAACAGGGAGCCGAAGGTGGTCACGAAGGTCTCGCGGTCCATCTCGCCCACCTCGGTGATGCCGATGCGCTCGCCGGCGGCGGTGGTGGTGACCATCGAGCCGCGCTGCGACCCCAGGTGGAAGAACACCAGGTTCAGCACGATCGCGCTGATCGCGCCGACGGTCACGCCGGAGGAGACGAACACCTGCGCCCACGCCGGGAACACCCCGGCGATGTCCGGCTTGAAGCTGACCAGCATCGCCAGGCCCAGCGAGGTGCCGACGACGACAGAGTTGCGGTTGTCGGTGAGGTCGACCTTCGACAGGGTCTGGATGCCCACCAGCGCCACCGAGGCGAACAGCGCCAGCGAGGCGCCGCCGAGCACGGGGGAGGGGATCGCGGCGACCACGGCCCCGGCCTTGGGCAGCACACCGAGCACGATCATGATCACGCCGGCCCCGGCCACCACCCAGCGGGACTTCACGCGGGTCAGGCGCACCAGGCCGATGTTCTGCGCGAAGCAGGTGTACGGGAAGGAGTTCAGCACGCCGCCCAGCAGGGTCGAGAGGCCGTCGGCCCGGATCGCCCGGGAGATGTTCGTCGGGCGGATCCGTTTGCCGACGATCTCCCCGGCGGCGAAGACGTCCCCGGTGGTCTCGACCATCGTGATCAGCATGACGATGATCATCGAGACGATCGCGGTGACGGAGAAGGTGGGCATGCCGAAGTAGAAGGGCGTGGTGACCCCGACGGCGGAGGCCTCGGTGACCCCGCTGAAGGAGGTGTCGCCCAGGATCAGCGCCACGGCCGTGCCGATCACCAGGCCCAGCAGCACGGCGATGGTGCCCAGGAATCCGCGGAAGAACCGCTGCACCAGCACGATGATCCCCAAGGTGCCCAGCGCGTAGAGGATGTCGCGGGTGGCCGGGACGCCCTCGGCGTAGCCCGTGATGTCCCCGGCGGAGACGCCCAGCAGCGTGATGCCCATGGTGGTCAGCACGGTGCCGATCACCACCGGCGGGAAGAAGTGCAGGATCCTCGCGAAGTACGGGGCGACCAGGAAGGTGAACAGGCCCGCGACGATGATCGAGCCGTAGATCATCGGCAGACCCTCGGCGCCGCCCTCGCCGCCGGTCGCGGCCAGACCGATCGCGATGATCGGGCTGACCGCCGTGGTGGTCACACCCTGGATGATCGGCAGGCGCACGCCCACCTTCCAGAAGCCCACCGACTGGATCAGCGTCGCGATGCCGCAGGTGAACAGGTCCGCGTTGATCAGGTGGATCGTCTGCTGGGCCGTCAGCCCGAGCCCCGAGGCGATCAGCAGCGGCACGATCACCGCCCCCGCGTAGAAGGCCAGCACGTGCTGGATCGACAGCACGGTGAGCCGGCCGGGAGGGGGCACCTGGTCCACAGGATGCGGACGGGGCGTCTCGAGAGCGGGGGAGGCGGTGGTCATGGGGATCCTTGGGAGCCGGGCGGATCACGCAGCGGGGTCTGCGCGGAGGAGGCCGCGCACCACAGTAGATGCCGCGCGGCCGACGGAGATGTCCAGGACCGCGGATCGGCCCCGGACCGTCCCCGAACGAGAGGCAGACCACCTCGATCATGGCCGGACCCGTGACACACGGGGCACGGGATGGCCCTTCCGTCAGGAGGGGTGTAGAAGGGACCGGTGAGCACCAGGTCGAGCCCGAGCACCCCGCCGCCCGCGAAGGGGTCCGCGCCCTCGCGCGCCGTCGCCGTCGGCGGCCTGCTCGGGATCCTCGCCGTCGGCCTCGTCGCGCTGAACCTGCGTCCCGGGGCCACCAGCGTCGGACCGCTGATGGAGGACATCGTCGGCGCGTACGGCCAGGGCGCGATCGCCTCCGGGCTGCTGACCGCGCTGCCGCCCCTGGCCTTCGGGATCCTCGGCTTCTTCGCCGTGCCGATCTCGCGCCGGGTGGGGCTGACCGGCACCGTCGTCGCCTCCTTCGTGCTGGTCGCCGTCGGACTGCTGCTGCGGCCCGCCGCCGGGGGCTTCGGGGCGTTCGTGGCCCTGTCGCTGCTGGTCCTGGTCGGACCCGCGCTCGGCAACGTCGTGGTGCCGGCCTGGATCAAGCAGCACGGCGGCTCCCGCACCGTCGGCTGGATGACCCTGTACAGCGTGGTGCTGGCGGTCGGCGGCTCCGCCGGGGCGGCGCTGGCCGTGCCGCTGGCCGGGTCCGCGACCGACGGCTGGCGCGACTCGCTGCAGTTCTGGGGGCTGCTCGCCGTGCTGCCCGTCGTCGTCTGGGCCGTCGTGCTCACCCGCACCGGGCACGACTTCCCGCCCGCCCCGCCCAGCGGCGACCTGCCCGGCTCCCTGCTGCGCTCGCGCACGGCGATCGCGCTGACGATCATGTTCGGCCTGCAGTCCACGAACGCGTACACCCAGTTCGGGATGCTCCCGCAGATCCTCACCTCCTCCGGCCTGACGCCCTCGCGTGCGGGGATCACCGTGGCCGTGGTCTCGGGCTGGGGCATCGTCGGCGGACTGGTCATGCCCACCGTCATCGCGCGGTTCCGTCATCTGCCCTGGCTGGTGGGCGGCTTCGGGCTGCTCACCACCGCCGGCTACCTCGGCTTCTGGCTGGCTCCAGGGGTGAGCCCGCTGCTGTGGGCGTGCGTCCTGGGGATCGGCGGCTTCGCCTTCCCCACCGCGATCGCCCTGATCCCCGCCCGCAGCCGGTCGCCGCGGGTCACCGCCCGGTTGTCCGGCATGGCCCAGCCGTTCGGCTACGTGCTGGCCGCGATCGGACCGCTCGCCGCCGGTGCGCTGCTGGATACGACCGGATCGATCCCGGCGGTGCTCGGATTCATGGCGCTGACCGGGCTGGCCCTGGCCGTCTTCGGCTACCGCGCGGCGCTGCCGCGGACGGTCGATGACGAGCTCACCGCCTGAGGTGCTGCGGAACAGCGCCATGGCCTGCACAGCGAATCGTGCGAAGATGCTCTCATGAGCATCGTCCGCACGCTGCGCATCCTGGCATCCCAGCGCCCCTCCGCCCCGTCGCGCTCCGTCGCGGCCCCGACCCGCGTGACCCGAGCCCGACCCGGTCGCGTGCCCGTGACCTGGATCGACCAGGACCTGGCGGCGACCGGCACGATCGTGCACCTGCACGGCGGCGCGTACGTGTCCGGGGAGCAGAAGGCCCACTGGTCCTGGCTCGAGGAGGTGGGCCGACGCGCCGGCGCCGCCACCGCGATGATCCACTACCGGCTGGCCCCGAAGCATCCCTTCCCCACCGCGGTCGAGGACGTGCTGGCCGCCCTGGACGGCATGGGCGAGGCGTCCCTGCTGCGCCCCGGTCGCTGGGTGCTCTCCGGCGACAGCGCCGGCGGCGGCCTCGCGCTCGCCGTCGCCCAGTCCCTGGCGCAGGGCCACGCCGACAGCCCCGCGCTGCTGATGCTCGAATCACCCTGGACGGACCTGCCCGCCCGCCGCGACGGCGAGGACGAGCTGCGCCGTGCCGCCGCCCGCCTCTACGCCGGGGGCGTGCCCTCGCAGGACCCGCGCCTCAGCCCGATCCACGGCGACCTGGCCACCCTGCCGCCCGTGCACCTGGTCGCCGGCGTAGAGGACGAGCTCCTGTCGGATTCCCGCCGCCTGCACGCGGGCCTGCTCGAGGCCGGCACCGACGTGGAGTACGTCGAGATCCCCGGCCAGGGCCACACCGTCGCGGTCACCGGCGAGGGCCCGGATGCCCAGGCCGCCCGCCGCACCCAGATCGAGGCCGCCCGGCGCGTCCTCACCCTCCGCGCGAACGCCTGATCCCGCGCCGGACCTCCACGCTCTGCCCCATCCCACCACCATCCCGAGGAGGACGCCGTGCTGCTCGAACGTCTCTACGACACGGACCTGGCCCAGGCCAGCTACCTGATCGCCTCGACCGACGCCCAGCGCGCCGTCGTCGTCGACCCCCGCCGTGATGTGCAGGTCTACCTCGACCTCGCCGCGAAGCACGGCCTGGAGATCACCGACGTGACCGAGACGCACATCCACGCCGACTACCTCTCCGGCACCCGGGAGCTGGCCGCGGCCACCGGCGCCACCATCCACGTCTCCGGCCACGGCGGCGCCGACTGGTCCTACGGCTACGACGCCCACCTGCTGCATGACGGCGACGAGATCGTCGTCGGCGAGGTGCGCCTGCGCGCCCTGTTCACCCCCGGGCACACTCCGGAGCACCTGAGCTACCTGGTCACGGACGGCGGCGTGGCCGACGAGCCGGGCTTCCTGCTCTCGGGCGATTTCATCTTCGCCGGGGACCTGGGCCGCCCCGACCTGCTCGACGAGGTCGCCGGCGGGGAGGACACCCGCGAGGACTCCGCCCGCACCATGTTCGCCTCCCTGCGCGACCGCTTCGTGACCCTGCCGGACCATGTGCTGGTCTTCCCCGGCCACGGCGCGGGCTCGGCCTGCGGGAAGTCGCTCGGCGCCGTCCCCTCCACCACCGTCGGCTACGAGAAGCGCTTCGCCTGGTGGGCACCGCTGGTGGCGGCCGGCGACGAGGACGCCTTCGTGGACCGTCTGCTGCACGGTCAGCCCGAGGCGCACGCCTACTTCGCGCGGATGAAGCGCCAGAACCGCGACGGGCCCGCCCTGCGCGGCCCGGTCCAGCCGCTGGCCGAGCTCGCCCCCGACGACGCCGCGAGCCGGCTGACCGACGGGCGGGCCGTGCTGCTGGACACCCGCAGCCTCGACGAGGTCCACCGCGGGGCCGTGGTCGGCGCGCTGACCGTGCCCGCCGCCACCAGCCGCTCCACCTACGCCGCCTGGAGCTACGACCCCGAGCACGAGAGGACCCCGCTGATCCTGCTGGCCCGCGACGCGGAGCAGGCCGAGGAACTGCGCGACAACCTGCTGCGGGTCGGGATCGACACCGTCGCCGGCTACATCACCTCGGTGGCGGATCTGCCCTCCTTCGTGCCCGAGACCGTCGCCCCCGCCGACCTCTCCGCGCACCAGCACGACCTGCTGCTGGACGTGCGCGGCCGCGACGAGCACGCCGACGGCGCCGTGCCGGGATCAGCGCAGCTGCACGGCGGGCGCGCCCTGTGGGAGCTCGAGACGCTCCCCACCGGCGGCCGGATCGTCGTGTACTGCCAGTCGGGTCTGCGCGCCGGGGTGGTCTCGGCCGCGCTGCGCCGTGCCGGGTACGACATCACCGAGCTCCAGGGCAGCTACGCCGGCTGGTCGCAGTGGGCGCAGGCCGGCCGGTGACCGGGGAGATCACCGCGCCATGACCCCGACCGCGTCATGACCCCGCTCGCGCCATGACCTCCCTGGAGCCGCCGGGCGGCGAGCACGTGCGCTGGGATGGGAGCCCGGAGGTCCTCACCCGGATCCGGGACCTGCTGATCTCCCACAGCTCCCGGGGCACATTGCGGATCATCCTCCAGCAGCTCACGCTGCACGAGGGCGGGCAGGAGGCCGGGGTCCACGAGGTGATCGACGCGGTGCTGGACGTCGGCGGCAACCTGGTGGCGACGCCGCTGGGCCCGTCCGTGCGCGAGGACCCGCGGACGGCGGCCCGTCTGGACGCGGCGCTCGCTCGGCTGCGTGCCGAGGTCGTCGGTCAGATGGGGGCGCAGCCCGAGGCGCTCGAGGTGGTCATCGACGGGGACGGGCACCGGGAAGCGCGGATCGCCTTCGCCCTGGAGGTCTCCGCCCAGGACCTCACCGATCACCGCCCCCACCCGGCGCTGCGCGACGGGGCACGACACATCCTGCACGAGGCGCCCGCCCTGGACGAGCTGCGCGATCGGCTGTCCGCGCCGCCGCCGAGCCTGCTGCGCCGCGGCTGGGACGCCCTGCGCGGCATCGGCCGACGGGGTCGGGCGGGACGGGACGGGGCCGGTCGGGGCTAGGTGCAGATCACGTTCGTGGCGTCGTCGCCGCTCAGCGCCGCGGACGCGGGGTCCAGGAGGTCCTCGCGTCGGATTCGCGGCGCGGCGATCACGGTGTCCATCGTGGCCTGCTGTGCCGCGCGGTGCTCGGCGTCGTCCCCGAGCGCGGGCACGACGAGGCCGCCCTGCTCGCGCAGGCCGCAGCCGTCCAGGCCGTGGATGGTGACCCGGATGGTCGCGGTCGAGGCCAGGCCGTCGGGGCGGAGATCGGCGACGACGCCCAGCCGGTAGGCGATCACGCCGACGGCATGGGTGTCCGTGTCCAGCACCGACCAGGCCAGGGTGCCGCCCAGCAGGAGCAGCGCCGTGCCGTCCCGCTGCCCGCGGAACCAGTCCATCGCCAGGGCTGGCCGGCCGATGGTCGCGAAGCTCTCGGCGAGGGTGAAGGCGTACAGGTGCCGTTCCCCGCCGTCCCACGCCTGGCGCAGGACGTCCTGCCAGTAGCTGGGGGTTGCCGCGGTGATCTGCGCCCGGGCCGCGGCATCGTCCAGGCCCTGCAGGGCGTCGGGGGAGAGGTAGGCGCCCGCCAGGAAGTCCGTCAGCGCGTGCCGGACCGGGTCGACGGCGCCGTCGTCGGGTCCGAGGTCCGCCCAGGCCTCGAGATCGGCGGCGGCGCCGGTGATCGGCAGGGTGAGCACGTCGGCGAGGGTGCGACCGTCCCACCGGACCTCGTCCAGGGAGGCGAGGGGATCACGGGGCACTTCATCGGAGGTGGGGACCTGGCTCCTGCCGCAGCCCGCCGCGAGCGCGGCGGTTCCGGAGGCGGCGAGGAGTCCGGCGAGATCGCGTCGTCGCACCAGGGGGCGACGAGGCGTCATCGGAGTTCGGGCTCGGAGACGTCGGCCCGCCCGGAGTCGGCGTCGAGGCGACGGCCGACGGTGCGCGCGCGGTCGCGGTCGTGCTCGGTGGCCTTGTCGACGAGATCGGTGGTGTCGTGATCGGGCTCGTCCGGCTGCAGCACCAACCACAGGACGAAGCCGATCGTCAGCACGAGGGCGATGGCCAGGAAGATGCCCAGAAGGGGCCAGGAGAAGGCGACCGGGTCCCAGAAGGGATCACCCTGCATCGGTGCTCCGACGACCATGGCAACCCCCCCCATCCGGTCACGGCACGAGGAACCGGGGGCGCTCCCGGGTCCACAGAGTTCCTCGCCAGCATAACTCCTCGCCGACGGGCCGTTATGCTGAGCCGGATATGGCTGATGTGATCGTCGGGCGCTTCGCCCTCATAGACCTGATCGCCAAGGGCGGCTCCGGGTCCGTGTGGCGCGCCTGGGACTCGAAGACCGAGATGCTGTGCGCCGCCAAGGTGCTGCGCCAGCGCGACTCGGCCGACCTCATGCGCTTCGTGCGCGAGAAGGGCGTCAGCTTCGACCACCCCCACCTGCTCACCCCGCACGGCTGGGGCGCGGAGGACGAGCACGTCGTGATCGCGATGCCGCTGGTCTCCGGCGGCACGCTCGAATCGGTCGTGAAGAAGAAGGGCAAGCTCGCCGAGCCGGCGGTGGTGGTCATCCTCGACCAGCTGCTCGACGGCCTCGCCCACGTGCACGCCGAGGGGTGGATCCACCGCGACGTGAAGCCCGCCAACATCATGTTCGAGCCGCGCGGGCGGGCGGTCCCCGTCTCCCGCCTGGCGGACTTCGGCATCGCCGTGCACGAGACCGACGTGCGCTTCACCCACGTCGGCATGGTCAACGGCACGCCCGGATACATGGCGCCGGAGCTGTTCTCGATGGCGGAGCCGGCCCCCTCCCACGATCTCTACGCCGCGGGCGTGGTGGCCCTGGTCGCCCTGAACGGGAAGATCGCGCTGCACGACGGGGCCTTCCGGCCCGATGAGCTCTCCCAGCACCTGCGCGGAGTCACCCCGAAGCTGTCCGCGGTGATCCGCAAGCTGGTCGCCGCCCAGCCCGACCAGCGGTACCAGGACGCCGACACGGTACGGCGGGATCTGCCCCGCGTGCCGCAGGGCTACCCGCTGACCCACGCCGACGGCGCCCCGCTCGAGTTCCAGGACACCTTGGACCCGCTGCCGGAGAACGCGCCCGGTGCCATACGACCCGAGCGGCCCGCGCCCCAGGTCGCCTCGTCCTCGATGGAGGCGATCCGCGCGGGACAGGTCCAGCAGGGCTTCTCCTCGGGCTCGCCCTCGCCGCAGACCGGGCCGCAATGGGTCCAGGGGGCGCCCGGTGCGCCGCAGGGAATGGCGCAGCAGGGGGCACCACCGGGGATCGGGCAGCAGGGTGCGCCACCGGGGATCGGGCAGCAGGGTGCGCCGATGCAGGGCTCGCCGCATCCCGGGCCGGGGTCGCCGCAACCTGCTCCGTCGCAGCAGGGCGCCGCGCAGAACTACACCGCCACCCAGGCCTCGACCAGCACCGTCACCGGTCAGGGTGGGACGCGCAATCGGAGCACCCTGCTCGCCGTGGGCCTCGGCGTCGGCGCGGCGGTGGTCCTCGGCGTCATCGTCGCGATCACGCTGCTGGCGCTCTTCCCGCGGGCATCGGCCGCTTCCATCGGGGACGGCGCCGCGGTCAGCAGCATCGATGCCGCCTTCGCCGAGGTCACCCCCGGCCAGGAGTGCGCTGCACGGGACGAGGGCATCATCGCCCTCACGACCGAGGGTGACTACGTCTCCTGCTCCCGCGCCGACGACGGCAGCGGCTACGCCTTCGCCTGACACCGTCCGCAGGTGCGCCGACCGCCGCTTCCCGCTGGTTACTCAGTGGTACCCAGTCATCTGTGCCGCTGAGCGGGTGCCAGAGCGACACACATGACGGGGTCGAACGCGCCCCGGCCTGGGTGCTGTCGCGCCACGCTGCCTGGGTGCTGCCGCGCCCCTGCCCCAGGCGCAGTCCCACGCGCCGCTCAGCGCGGGGCGACCGCGGTGGTGTCCAGGGACTGGACGAGGGCCTCGCGCCGCGGGTCCATCAGCAGGTCGATCCGCAGCGACGGAGTGCTCTCACCGCGTCCCGGGACGCGCCAGCGCAGCTGCGCCGGGCTGATCACCGTCGCAGCCTGGGGACGCAGGTAGTCCAGTGCTGCGCGGTCCAGGCCGGCGGCGCGCAGGGCGGTGTCCAGGCGCCTCTGGCGTTCCTCCCGCGAGGTGTCGAGGTCCATGTTGTGGGCGAACCAGGCATCGGCCACCGTGTCATCGTCCGTGCGCAACCAGGTCAGCGCGGCCGTCGCCGCCTCGAGGGTGCGCGGCGCGGGCTGCTTCTCGGGTCGCTCGAGCAGCCCGGGGACCTCGCGCTGCAGGATCCGCAGCGTCTGCATCGACAGGGGAGTGGCCGGGGCGTACTTCGAGTTCGCCAGCGCCACCACGCCGACGCCGCTGTCGCGGTGCCACACCATGAACGAGCCGTAGCCGGGGTAGCCGCCGGAATGGGAGACGACCTCCCCGAGATCCGGGAAGTGCTCGATGACCAGGCCGTAGCCGTAGCCGCGGATGCGGTCGAAGCCGGGGGAGGTGCCGTCCTCAGCGGCCGGCAGCGCGGGCAGCGGGTGGTGGCGGCGCAGCTGCTGCATCTCCCGGCGCGAGGTGGTCGACAGCAGCGCCTGGTCCCGCGCGGCGGAGTCCGGAGCGTCGGCCGCGGCGAGGAAGCGCATCCAGGTGGCGACGTCGTCGACCGTGGAGAACAGCCCGGCCATCGCGCCGTACACGCCGGGACGGTCCAGCGGCACCGGCTCGAAACGGGTCGCGTCGCTGCGGTCGCCGATCCGGTGCCCGGTGGCCAGCCGCGAGTGGTCCAGCGCCTCGATGTCGAAGGCGGTGTCGGCCATGCCCAGCGGTTCGAGGAAACGGGAGCGGATCTGCGCGGTGTAGTCCGAGCCCGTGACGTCGTCGATGGCCCGGCCCAGCAGCGCGTACCCAGTGTTGGAGTACTCGAAGCCGGTGTCCGGACGGTGGACGTGGCCGAGCCCACCGTCGAGCAGGGACGCGAACTGCTCGCGGGTCATGGACTCCTGGCGGTCGCCCCAGGGGTTGTCCGTGACCAGACCGGCGCTCATGGTCAGCAGTTCCCGCAGGGTGATCTCGGGGTCGTCGGCCGCGGTCTCGAAGGAGCCGGCGGCCTCGGGGACGTAGCGGGCGATGGGGTCGTCCAGCTGCAGCTTCCCCTCGTCGCGCAGGGCCAGCAGCGTCGCGGCGGTGAAGGACTTCGTCATCGAGGCGATGCGGGAGATCGTGGCCCGGTCCATGGGGGCGCTGCCGGGGGCGGGCGCACCGTCGACGAGCTCTCGATGGCCGGCCGCACCGTGGGCCAGAACGGCCGGATCGTGGTCGTGACCGCCGACGACGGCCCAGGTCACGCCCGCGGTGCGGTGACCGGTGACGGCGTCGGCGAACAGCCTGGTGATCTGGTCGCGGACGGACTCGGGCAGGGCGTCGGGAGCGGCAGGAGTGCTGGGCATGGAGGCCACTCTAGAACCTCGCACGCCGGTGGTTCACCGCGCTCGATGAGGGCGGGTGGCTCAGGCGTCGAGCAGCCCGACCCCCAGGAATCCCGCGCGCACACCCTACAGCCCGACGTAGAAGGCGAAGAACGTCAGCAGCAGGAGGGCGAGGGCGAGCAGCACCCGTGGGACCTTCTTGAACGTTCCCTCCCGCCAGGCGAACAGCCAGTAGAAGGCGTTCACGCCGGCGGCGGTGCTCACGAGCGCCTGCTACTCCGGATCGGGCGGCTCGCCGTCCACGGCGGCGGACCCGTAGAACCTCGCGATGATCCGGGCCGGCTCCGCGCCGATCGCCTCGCTCAGCAGTTCCGGGCTGGTGCGGGTGGGATCGTAGGGGGCAGGTGCCGGGCTCCTCGGTGCGTCCTCGCCCGGACCGTCGGCCGTGCCTGCGCCGTCGCCGTCCGCGTCCTCGCCGGGCTCTGCGCGCTGCGGAGCGGCCGTCTCGATCGGGGCGACCAGGTCCTCGAGGGTGAGCCCCCGCAGGGTCAGCAGCTGGACGGGCTTGTCGTCGACCGCCTCGACCAGCACATACACCAGGGCGGCGACGTGACGGCAGGGTCCCGGCCAGTCCAGGCAGGAGCAGTCGTGGGACAGCTCCGAGGCACCGCGGGGCAGCAGGGACAGATCGGACGCGGCCAGCTCCCGCTCGAACTCCTCGGGGTACTCGCCGCCGGCCAGCCGCGCGGGCAGCTCGGGACGGGCGCGAGCCAGGCGCAGGAACTCGCCGCGATCGTCCAGGGAGAAGGCAGGCAGGTCCACCCGCGCCCGGTGCAGCTCGCCGTCGGCGCCCTGCACGTCGCCACGGGCGATCCCCGCGGTCACGTCGAGCCATTGGACGCGGCCGGCCCGGGCGTCGGCCTTCCCGCCGCCGGCGCGCCCCACCCCGAGCAGCCGCTCGGCGGCATCCCGCAGCGCGGCCGCGTGCCAGCTCTTCCCGATCGCGCCGCGGCGCGAGCGCAGCGAGATGCTCATGGCGTGCTCACCGTCCTCCTCATCCGTCGTCCTCCTCTTCAAGGCTCAGCAGATTCAGCAGATGGTCGTCGTCCAGCTGCGAGAGCCAGTCCTCCCCGGGGCTGATCGTGAGATCCGCGAGGGCCTGCTTGTCCTCGAGCAGGGTGTCGATCTTCTCCTCGACGGTGCCGGCGCTGACCAGCTTGTGCACGGTCACGTCACGGCGCTGACCGATGCGGAAGGCACGGTCCGTGGCCTGGTTCTCCACCGCCGGGTTCCACCAGCGGTCCAGGTGGACGACGTGGTTGGCGGCCGTCAGCGTCAATCCGGTGCCGCCGGCGCGCAGGCTCAGCAGCATCAGCCCGGGCCGGTCGCGCTGGGACTGGAACTCGGCGACCATCTGATCGCGGTCCCGCTTGGAGACGCCGCCGTGCAGGAACGAGACGTCCAGGCCGAGGTGCGCGAAGCGCTCCTGCCAGTAAGGGACCAGCAGGTGCCCGAAGGTCGTGAACTGCGTGAACGCGATCGCCTTCTCCCCCTCGGCGAAGGCCGTCTCCAGCACGTCGTCGACCAGCTCGAGCTTCCCGGAGCGGTGCTGACCCTCGCGCACCAGCGGCGAGCCGTCCCCGAGGTAGTGGGCGGGATGATTGCACACCTGCTTCAGCCGGGTGATGGTCGAGACCACCAGGGTCCGCCGGGATTTCTGGTCGGCACCGTCGAGCTGGACCATCAGCTCGTCGACCAGCGCCTGGTAGAGCCCGGCCTGCTCGGGGGTCAGGTTCACCACCCGCGACAGCTCGATCTTCTCCGGCAGGTCCTTGATGATCGAGCGGTCCGTCTTGACCCGGCGCAGGATGAACGGAGAGGTCACGAGCTTGAGACGGGTCAGGGCCGCGCTGTCGCCCTCCTCCTCGATCGGGGTCGCGATCCGGTCGCGGAAGCTGCCGGCGCTGCCCAGCAGGCCCGGGTTGGCGACCTCCATGAGGGAGTGCAGGTCGCCGAGCTTGTTCTCCACCGGGGTGCCGGTCAGGACGAGCCGGTGCGGGGCCTGCAGCGCCCGGGCGGCGCGGGTGACCTGGGTGTCCGGCGTCTTCACGTGCTGCGCCTCGTCCAGCACGATCCGGTGCCAGGCCACGGCCGAGAGCACCGGCAGATCCCGGGCCAGCAGCGAGTAGGTGGTGATGACCAGGTCGAGATCCGCCGCTCCGGCCACGAAGGACTCATCGCGCAACCGGGTGCCGCCGTGGTGGACGTGCACGGCCAGCTCCGGGGCGAAGGTCGCGGCCTCCCGCTGCCAGGCGCCGACGACGGACATGGGGCACACCAGCAGCGTCGGCCCCAGGGAGCCGGGTGGCGGGGCGGGCGCGACGTCGGGCACCTCGAGCTGGGACTGCTCGTGCCCGAAGGAGTCGGTGCCCTCCCGCTCCCGGGCCAGCAGGGCGAGGACCTGCATCGTCTTTCCGAGCCCCATGTCGTCGGCGAGGATCCCGCCCAGCCCCATCCGGTCCAGGGCCCACAGCCAGTTCAGGCCGTCGAGCTGGTAGGGGCGCAGGGTCGCCTGCAGGGAGCGGGGCTGGGGATGGGGGAAGGCCCCCTCGGCGCCGGGCAGCAGCCGGGCCAGCCCGTGGCGACCGCCGGAGGCCAGGGCGGAGAACCCGAAGTCCACGTCACGGGCGTCCGGGGACAGGGCCAGGGAGAAGATCTCCAGCCAGGGTGCCTGCCCGGAGACCTCGACGGGGGCGGGCGGCAGCTCCGGGGCGGCACCGTCGGCCGGTCGCGGACCCGGGGCGGGTCGGGTGGATCCGTCCGGGTCGGTGCGCATCCGCCGGCCGCGCGTGCGGGCGGTGAAGGCGTCGAGGAACCGCTCGGCGGCGCGCAGGGTGGTGGCGTCCAGGCGCACCCACTGGCCGCGCAGCAGCACCAGCTCGCTCTGGGCCTGACGGATCTGCTCCATCTCCTCCTCGGTGAGCTCGGTGTCTCCGACGGCCACCCGCCAGCGGAAGGAGGCCATCGCTCCGAGGCCGACGCCGGAGGCCTTCTTCTCGCGGTCCTCCGGGTCACGCTCCTGCTCTGCCTCCTGCGGACGCAGGGTGGTGCGCTGCTTGGTCCAGTCGCGCGGCAGCAGCACCGTGACCCCGGCGTCCTCGAGGGCGGGGGTGTCGCGGGAGAGGAATTCACCGGCCTCCGCCGTGGTCAGCAGCCAGTCCACGCCGGTCTCGTCGACCGCGGCGCTGCGCACCGTCGGGGCCAGTCGCATCACGGCGGCGGAGGCCTCGGCGGCTCCCGCGGTGGTGAGGTCGCCGACCGCCCGCAGGTCGGCGACGGGATGGACGGTGCCGTCCTTCTCCCGCAGGCAGGTCTGCAGCGGCCAGGCGGTGCCGACGGGCGGCTGGAACAGGCGCACCACCAGCTCGCTGTCGGTGGAGGCGAGCTGCACCCCGGGACGGCCGGAGTCGACGAAGGCGTCGAAGGCGGCGGTGATCCGGCGCTGGGCGGGCAGGTCCGCACGCAGCTCCCCGTCGTCCGCGAGCGCCCACAGCACGCCGAAGCGGTCCGCCTCCGGGGTCTCGGCGGCCCGCAGGTGCGCGGCGAAGGCGGTGCGGGCGCGGCCGTCGACCAGGGCGTGCAGCATCCGGGGCGCGTCCCGCTCCGGGGCCCGCCATTCGAGGACGGCGCGTCCGTACCGCTCGCGCGCCTGCACGCGCATCGCGCGGCCGTCGACGACGTCCTGGGCGCGCAGGTCGAGCACCACCGCGGCGATCAGGTCCGGCATCGCGACCAGATCGCCGTCCAGGCGGGCGGCGGCCCCATCGCTCAGCAGTGCGGAGAGCTGCTCGGCGAGATCCGCGCCGAAGCGGTCCTCGAGCAGGGTGCAGGCGGCACCGACCAGGGCGGTCAGGGAGGGGCCGGACAGCGGCAGGGCGGGCACGCGGCGATCCCCGTCGCGGCCGGGGACGCGGATCCGGTGGCGCAGCTGGTCCGGTGCGTCGGCCAGGGCGTCGGCGATCCCGGCCGGGGCCTCGCGCCGCAGCTCGGCGAGGGTCTCGAGGGCCTTGGAGCGCCCGGGCCCGGTCTGCTCGCGCACCCACAGCGCAGGTCCCAGATCGTCGTCGACGACGAGGCTCAGGCGGTGGATGGGCATGGGCTCCAGCCTAGGCCTCGGGGCCGACGATCGCGCGGGCGGCCGACGGGTTGTGGACGACGCCTCAGAGACTCAGAGGCCGTCGATGATCAGCGAGGTCGCGTCGAGCCAGGACTCCTTGGTGGCCGGCGCGATCCGCGACCACTCCATATGGGAGCCGTCGACGAACTGCTGCTCGTAGGGCACCTCGGTGACCGCCCGGGTGTGGGCGCCGAAGTGGGCCAGCAGGCGGCTGCGCAGGGTCGGGTCGACCTTCCCCTTCGAGGAGTGCGACAGGATCGTCACCGCATGGTCGACCTGCTCGGCGAGGCCCGTCGCGCGCAGCTCGTCGATCATCCAGGCGGCCGCGTTGAAGGTGTCCTCCCGCACGGTGGAGACGATGACCAGCTGATCGGCGTTCTTCACCGCGGCCAGCCAGTTCGAGGCGCGCACGTTGTTGCCGGTGTCGATGACCTTGATCCGGTAGAACCGCGAGAGGGCGTCGTTGAGCTCCCCGAAGGCCTGGTCGTCGATCGAGGCGGCCGAGCCCGGGTCCTCGTCGGAGGCGAGGATGTCGAAGCGCATCTCGCCCTGGGGACGCACGTACGGGTCGAGGTCCGCGTTGCTCGCCTGCGGTGCTCGCAGTCGGTCGATGTCTCCGAGCAGATCGACCGCGGTGCGGTGATGGTCCGTCGGCACGCCGCGCCAACCCAGGGTCCCGCGGGTCTCGTTGTTGTCCCAGGCCAGCACGTTGCCGCCGCGGGTCACGCCGAGGGTCGCGGCGATCATCAGGGAGGCGGTGGTCTTGTGGGCGCCGCCCTTGAGGTTCACGACCGCGATGTTGCGCGGCCCCTCGAGCGGCCGACGGATGCGCTCGAGCCGTTCGGTCTCGCGGCGCTCTCGCGCGTTCGGCCGGGGTGAGATCGCCCCGCGGGTCAGTCGCGTGATGAATCCGGGGAACCCTCGGGTGGCCTTCACCGTCTCGGGCTTGGCGGTCGAGCTCTGCAGGTCCTGCAGGGTGGGCCGAGAATCGGCGGGGGCGGCGGTGCGCGGGGCCAGCGGGCGCTTCTGGGTCGCGGTCGCGGGGGAGGGCACGGGTGTGGTGGGCGCCGAGGACGCGGAGGAGGCCGACGACGCGGAGGAGGCGGACGACGCGGAGGCGACGGATGGCACCGATGCGGCGACGTCGGCGGACGGCGCTGACGCGGCGGTCGGCGCCGATGAGGCGGAGTGCGCGGGCTCGGCGGACGAGGCCGAGTGCGTGATATCGGGCGACGGCGCCGACGGCGCCGACGACACGGACTGCGCGGACGCGCCCGACAGCGCAGAGACAGGCGAGGGGGCGGATGACCCGGTGCCCCCGGGAGCGCTCGACGGGGGCATCGCGGCGGCGCGGCGGCGACCGGCCCGATGGGACGGCACCGACGGCAGCTCCCCGGTGGTGCCGTCGACGATCGCGGCGTGCTCCCCGGTGGTCGCGCCCGGGACGGCGGCGTGCTCTCCGGTGGTCGGCCCCGAGCCGGGCGCTGCCAGGGCGTCGGGATCGATCGAGCTGAGATCGGCGGTGTCGTCGGTGGGCAGGTCCTCGCCGTGCGGCCCGGCGCCCGGCGGGGCGATGAGCGGGTCGTCGAGCGCCGGGCCGAACAGCGGTCGTTCGTCGGCCTCGCGACCGGCGATCCGTCCGGTGGGCTCGACGCGCAGGTGATGTCGCACATCGGGTTCGACGATCACCACGTCCACGGCGTCCTGACCGCTGCGGGCCGCCGTGATGAAGACCTGCTTGACCCGGTCCCTGATCTCCGGCAGATCGTCGCCGGTGACCTCGACGGTCTCGTCGGCGAGGTGCACGGTGGCAGTGGTGTCGGAGGTGATCCGCGCCTGCGCGATCATCGATGGTTCCCTTCCGGATCCTGGGCCCCGCCCGCGCCCCGGGAGGTCGGACGGCATGGTTCGTGTCCACTGTACGGGCGCGGGGCCCGTGGGTTCATCGACCGTGCCTGCTGCCCGGGCCTACAGTGGCGCTGTGCACACCCTCCTGCTGTCCGACCCCGCCGGGACCGCGCCGAACGAGGACGCGGCCGGGGTGCTGGGCGATGTGGCCGTGATGCTCGACGGGGCCGGGCTCCCGCAGCGCTTCCGCGCCGGCTGTCACCACAGCGTCGCCTGGTTCTCCCACACCCTGGCCGCCCGCCTGCTCTCCCGCGCCCAGGACCCCTCCGCCACGCTGCGGGATGCGCTGGCCGGAGCGATCGCCGACGTCCGCGGTCTCCACGAGAGGGAATGCGACCTGACCGCCGGCAGCCCCTCGGCCACCGTCGTCGCCGTACGACGTCGCGAGGAGCACCTCGAGCACCTGGTGCTGAGCGACTCCGCCCTGCTGCTCCACCACCGCGACGGTCGTGTCCACCGGATCACCGACCTGCGGATCGACGAGGTGGTCCGCGCCGAGCCGAGCGCCGAGGCGGTCGAGGCCCGACGCAACGCCCCGGGGGGATTCTGGGTGGCCCGGCACGAGGAGCAGGCGGCCGAGCAGGCACTCGCCGGAAGCACCCCGCTGGCTTCGCTGGCGTCCGCGCATCTGGTCTCCGACGGCGTCACGCGGGCCGTCGACCTGCTCGGACTGCACGACGACAGCTCGTTGGCAGGGGCGCTGGAGGCCGACCCGGATGGCGTGGTGCGTGCGCTGCGCCACGGTGAGCAGGCGCTCGCCGCCGACCGTCGGCCGCGCAAGATGCATGATGATGCGACGGTCCTCACATTTTTCCTGGATCGCGGGTGAATGCTGGCTCCGATCCTGGGTTCCCGCTGATTGCCATGGGTGTCGCGCCGGGCCCCGGGTCGACCGGGGGAGCGCCGGCAGATCTGCCCGTCGCCATCGGTTTTTGCCGTTCCATGACGGAGGGTCCGGACCGGGGGCCCGTCCGCGGGTCATCGTCTTTCCTGCATGTCACCTGCGAAAACATGGAGACTCTGCGCGTTTACATGTGGGCGGAGAAGGCCTAGACTCCGAAGCAACGCGTCGTCGCGACGGGTGGCTGTCGGTCTTCCGGGCCGGGATCTCCCCGACGCAGGGATGATGTGCAACGATCGGGGGCGCCGTCCTCGGATCGGGCTGGTAGAGTCCCGGCTGAACGACGAGTTCGATGAAAACTTAAGAGATGTGTCGCTTCCCAAGACCCCCCTCATGGGGAGCGGCCGGACGGGCAACACGCCAGGTTCCCCCACTTTGGCAGCCCGTCCAGCCTGTTCGCCCGCACCCACCCCTGACGGACGACAGGCCTGACGAGCGGTCCGTGAGCCCCCGACGTTGTCGGTTGAGAGCTCCGGGCCGCTCGTCCTTTTCCGGGCCGGGTTCGTGTCCGGGCCCGGTCCGCGACGCCCGGCCCGCGACGATGACGCGATGGACGTCACCCTGACCCCTCGCCCCGAGCTGCTGGCCGCGGCCGCACCACCCTCGGGCCGGACCGACCCTTCCTGCTCATCGCGGGGCGGGACGTCGCCCGGGACGGCGGGGGCATCCTGCTGGATCGGCAGGACGCGCCGTAGGCGGGGTCGGCCCGCGAGCTCCCTTCAGCTCTCGATGATCGCGACGTCGCTGCCGGGGTCCAGGCGGTATCCGGCACCCCGGACGGTGGAGATCAGGCGACGGTACCGGGCCAGCTTGGTGCGCACACGGCGCACGTGGACGTCGACCGTGCGCTCACCGGTGTCCTCCGGGGCCTCGGCCCACACCGAGGTCATGAGCTGATCGCGGGAGATGGTCCGGCGCGCGTTGCGGGCCAGCTCCGCGAGCAGCTCGAACTCCTTGTAGGTCAGGTCCACGTCCTGCCCGTCGATCCGCACGCGGCGGCCGAACAGATCGATGACCAGACTGTCCTCGGTGGCGACCGCGGGGCTGGAGGGACTGACAGCGGTGGCCCGCAGCGCCCGACGTCGGGCGGTCTCGGCATCCTTGCGGGCCGGGGAGTTCGGGGAGACGACCCCGGCACCGCGGGGACGCAGCGGGCTGACCGCCGCCGAGCCCTGGCCGCGCGGCGGCAGCGTGCGGGCGGTGGAGCGGGTGGAGCGGGCGGCGGCGAAGGCGGAGGGGTGGGAGACCCCGACGGTGGTGCGGCCGTCGCGCGTCGCCGTCAGGCGCTGCGCATGGGTGCGCAGGTCGTCGGCGATCAGGGCGGCCTCGACGTCACCGGTGCCGGAGGGGAGGGTGACGGACACCGTGATGGTCACGCCCTCCTCCGCGGCCTGGGGGCGAGCGGCGGTGCCGCCGGCACGGTGCAGGCTGCGGGTCGGGGCGGTGTGCTGGGCAGAGGTGGGGCGATCCAGGGCGATGGTCATGATGATGTTCTCCGAGGGGCGGCGCGAGCTGCGCGGCGGCTGGTGGACCCGGGATCCCTGGGATCGACGCCTGCTGGCGGATCGTGATCAGGGGTGTGCTCCCGGTAGCACCTGGAGCCCGCGCCTACTGGCCGGCTCCTGTCAGCCGACCCCGGAGGTGTCTGGAGCGCTCAGAGGCTCGGCTGACGATGCATCATCGGCATCATCATCATGGACATCATCGCGCGCATCGCGGAGCGGACCACCCGGCGGGTGGTCTGGCAGCGCGTGGCGATCGAAGTCATGTCCCAGAGCATGCCCGTTCTCGCGCGGAGCGGCAAGAGCGTGTTCACATTCCGATACGGCGCAGGTCAGCGGAGCCGGCGCAGAACCAGCAGGGAGTCCTCGAGGTGCCCCTGCTCCCCGGCGGGGTCCGTGGCCTCCCGGTGGAGCTTCTCCGCCGTGACCAGGTCATAGGGCCGCCCTTCCGGATCCCGGCCGCCGAGGTCGCGGGCCGTGAAGTGCGCGGAGCCCTCGAGCCTGCGGGAGCGGGCGGCCGCTCGCGCCCGCGCGATCGCGGTTGGGGGAGAGGTCGATCCCCTGGGCCTGCCATCCCTGCTCCGCGGGGGGCTGCTCGCTCATGGCCGGGTCAGTGGCGGTGGCCCGCGACGGCGCCGGCTGTCGACCCGTCGGCGGTGGCGGCGTCACCGTCGCCATGAGTGTGGACGTACCCGCCCTCCTCGCTGTCGTCGGCGTGGAAGTGGGGGGCCATGGGGCCGGGGTCCTGCGGGGTATGTCCGCCGCCGAGGAAGGCGGCATGCATCTCGCGCACCCACCGGGCGAGGGTCTCGACGGTCTCGGGCTGCTTGCGCGAGACCCCCACCACCGCTCGTCCCTCCCGGGCCTGCGAGGCGTCGGCGAGCATCTGCTCGACGTCCACGTCCACGTAGGGCGCCAGGTCGATCTTGTTGATGACCAGCAGGTCTGCCCGGCCGATGCCGGGGCCGCCCTTGCGGGCGACGTCTCCGCCGCCGGCCACGTCCAGCACGAACAGCTGGGCGTCGACCAGGGAGGGGGCGAAGGTCGCGGTGAGGTTGTCGCCGCCGGATTCGACCAGCACGATGTCCAGCGGATCGAAGTCCCGCTCGAGATCCTCGACGGCCAGCAGGTTCATGGTGACGTCGTCACGGATCGCGGTGTGCGGGCAGGCCCCGGTCTCGACCGCACGGATCCGCTCGCCGGGCAGCACCCCCTCGGAGCGCAGGAAGCGGGCGTCCTCGTCGGTGTAGATGTCATTGGTGATCACGCCGATCCGGAACTCCTCGGCCAGGGCCCGGCAGAGGTTCGCGATGGTCGAGCTCTTCCCGGTGCCGACGGGTCCGGCGACCCCCAGGCGCAGGGCGCGACGGGGCTGCGAGGTGGTCTGTGCGGTCATGATTCCTCCTGGTGGAACGGGTGCGAGGTGGAACGGGGTGGCGTGGATGCGAGATGGGGCGGGGTCGAGGCGGGGCGGATGCGGGTCGGGGCCCGGGGAGGCGGACGAGGCAGGTCATCGGGGGACGGCGGACCACTCCCGGGGACCGGCGGCGGCCCAGGGTTCGCCGAACAGGCTCATCGCGGCGTCGAGCCGGCCGCGCAGCGCCGGGGCGTCCTCGCCGACGGCGCTGACCTGCACGGTCGACGGGTCCTGGCGCATCACGGCGCTGGCGGCGTCCGGTGCGGCGGCCTCGGGTCCCGGGGCCCCGTCGGGGTCGACCACGACGATGTTGCCGAGCGCCCGATGAGGGCCGAACACGCTGGCGGCCCCGGCGCCGCGGGCGTCCGGGCCGAGGTCGAGCTGCTGGACGAGGGTCGGGTCCCCCTCGCGCCGCACGGCGAGATGGGCGGACAGCGAACCGGGGGCCTCCCGATGGCGTCCCAGCACGAGCTCCTCCCGGTACAGCAGCCGGGCCCGTGGGGCGAGCTGGGCGTCGATCACATGGTGGTGGTGGCAGTTCGCGGCGGCGATCACCGGTTCGGGCAGCCAGATGCAGGTGGCGCCGTCCTCGACCCGCACCCGCGTGACCCACCGCGACTGCTCACCGTGCGGGCCGGGCAGCACCAGGGTCGCGCCGACATCGCGGAGCACCAGCGTGGATCCTTCGCGGACGTGGATGTCCAGCAGGTAGGTGTCTCCGCCGACGGGCCCGGCCGCGCTCGCCGACATCCGGATGCGGGCGGCGTCGCCCCCGCGGACGAAGGGCTCCTCACCGCTGGCGATCGTGGGGCGGGGCGACAGCGGGGTGTCGGCACGCAGCCGGGAGATGGCCGTGCGCCCGCGGCGCAGCTCGGTGGAGATCACCGCGTGGCACAGGAACGCGCCGCGCCGGGTGCGCCGCCGCTGCCGGGAGGGCTCGGTCTGCGCGAAATCGGGAAGCTCCGGCGACTCCGGCGGACCCGCCAGCGCGTCAGGAGGCGAAGAGACGCTGGTCATGGTGCACATGCAGCTCGGCGGCGATATCGGACAGGGGCGCGGTGAGCGCGGGTAGCTCGTGGGGGCTGCGGGCCGCGAAGGTCGTGGCGGTCGCGGCCAGCTCGTCGAGCTCCTCGGCCAGCTCCGCCAGGCAGCGGTGGGTGGCGAACGGGTCGATGCTCATCAGCTTCACGGCGGCGACCGCGGGGGTGGCCGCGGCCTCGTACAGCACGAGCCCGGCGGCGTCGCGGGCGTCGAGCCCGAGGGAGGCGGCCACGACGCCGTAGGCGATCGGCTGTTGGAGCACGGGACCGGCGGCCTCGAGCACGGGGCCCTGCGCGGGCGTGATCGAGCGCATCGCCCGCAGCAGCATCCGGCCCAGGTCCCGGGCGATCCGGCGCAGGGCGGGCGAGGGGGTGCGTGCGACCAGCTCGCGGTCCAGCTCCGCCAGCGCGGGGCCGAGGGCAGCGAGGTCCTCGTCGTCCATCGCCGTGCGGGTGCGGTGCTGGGCCGCCGCGGCGAAGGCGGCGCTGACCAGGCCGGTGGTGTGGATGCGGCCGCGCAGGTAGGCGGCGAGATCCTCCGCGGAGCGGACCCAGCCGCGGGCGATCGCCTGCTCGAGCCCCGCGGAGTGCGCGTAGCCGCCGGCGGGCAGGCGGCCGTCGCCGAGCAGCAGCAGGGCCGCGGAGCGGGTGATGTCGGAGGGCGGGGGCGCGAGCATCGTCAGAACAGGAAGTACCGCTGCGCCATGGGCACGAACTCAGCCGGTTCGTGCTCGATCAGCTCCCCGTTGATCCGCACCGCGTAGGTGTCGGGGTCCACCTCGATCTTCGGCCGGGCGGTGTTCAGCGGAAGATCGTCCTTGGTGACCTTCCGGGTCGAGGTGATCGGCACGATCTCGTGGTCCACGCCCATCCGCTCGACGACGCCGCTGTCCATCGCCAGTTCGGAGACGAAGGCGAGGCTCGTGGCCCCGGCCGCCTTGGTGTGGGCGTTGAAGCCGAGCCGCCCGTGCACGGGCTGCGGGGTGGGGATCGAGGCGTTCGGGTCGCCGATCGCGGCGACCGCCGCCATCCCGCCCTTGAACACGGCCGAAGGGCGCACGCCGAACAGCGAGGGCTGCCACAGCACGAAGTCGGCCAGCTTGCCCACCTCGATCGAGCCGACGTGCCGGTCGATCCCGTGCGCGACCGCCGGAGCGATCGTGTACTTGGCGACGTAGCGGCGCGCGCGGTGGTTGTCGGCTGCGGAGTCGCCGTCGGCCAGTCCGCGCACCCGCTTCATCTGGTGGGCCGTCTGCCAGGTGCGCATGATCGTCTCGCCGATGCGGCCCATCGCGAGCGAGTCCGAGCTCATGATCGACAGCGCCCCCATGTCCTGCAGCACGTCCTCCGCGGCGATCGTGCCGGCGCGCACCCGGGACTGGGCGAAGGAGAGGTCGTTGGGGATCTGGGGGTTGAGGTGATGGGCGACCATCACCATGTCCAGGTGCTCGTCGACGGTGTTGACCGTGTACGGACGCGTGGGGTTGGTCGAGGCCGGCAGCACGTTGCGCTCGGAGGCGACCTTGATGATGTCCGGGGCGTGGCCGCCGCCGGCGCCCTCGGTGTGGAAGGCGTGGAAGGTCCGCCCGTCGACCGCCTTCAGCATGTCCTCGACGAAGCCGGCCTCGTTGAGGGTGTCGGAGTGGATGGCGACCTGCACGCCGGTGGCGTCGGCGATCTGCAGCGTCTTGTCGATCACGGCGGGGGTCGCGCCCCAGTCCTCGTGGATCTTGAAGCCGCCCATCCCGGCGCGGACCTGCTCCAGCAGCGCCTCGTCGTTCATGGCGTTGCCGCGGCCCAGGAACATGAAGTTCACCGGCCAGGGGTCCAGCCCCTGGAACATCTTCTCCAGCCACCAGGCGCCCGGGGTGGCCAGGGCCGCCTTGGACCCCTCGGCCGGGCCGGTGCCGCCGCCGATCACGGTGGTGACGCCGGCGTTCAGGCCCACCTTCAGCTGGTCGGGGGTGACGTAGTGGACGTGGGTGTCGATCGCCCCGGCGGTCATGATCATGCCGTTGCCGGCCATCACCTCGGTGGAGGGACCGATCACGAGGGACTCGTCGACCCCGTCCATCACATCGGGGTTGCCGGCCTTGCCGATCCCGCAGAACCTCCCATCCCGGATGCCGACGTCGGCCTTGACGATCCCCCAGTGATCGAGGATGACCACCCCGGTGATCACCAGGTCCGGGGTGCCCTCGGCGCGGGTGCGGGCGGACTGCAGCATCGACTCGCGGATCGATTTGCCGCCCCCGAAGACGGCTTCGTCGCCGCCGATGTACTGGTCCTCCTCCACCTGGATGACGAGGTCGGTGTCCGCCAGGCGGATGCGGTCTCCGGTCGTCGGGCCGTAGCTGGCGACGTACTCGGCACGAGGGATCTCAGGCATCGAGCGGTCCTCCGCTTTCCCCGCGGAAGCCCCGCGCGATGCGGGCTCCGCGATAGTCGATCAGCTCCACGTCCTCGTCGGCCCCGGGCTCGAAGCGCACGGAGCCGCCGGAGACGATGTTCAGGCGCTTGCCCCAGGCGGCGGAGCGGTCGACGTCCAGCGCGGGATTGACCTCGGCGAAGTGGAAGTGGGAGCCGACCTGGATCGGTCGGTCGGCGGTGTTGACGACCCGCAGGGAGATCGCGGTGGCGCCCTCGTTGATCCGGACCGGGCCGTCGGCCAGCAGGACCTCGCCGGGGATCACCGGGGCCCGCTGATCCACGATGTCGTCGGTGGTGCGTCGAGGGGCCTGGCGGGCGCTGGTCCCCGCGCGGCGCGGCTCGCTGGGGGCACCGACGCCGGAGGCACCCGGGGTGGGGGTCTGCTCGTACTCGCGCCCGGGATCATCCGAGGTGTGGGCCGCGGTGCTCGCCGTGTCCGGGTCGTCCGGCGTCAGCTGCGGGTTGTCGAAGGGGTTGGCCTCCATCTCGGGGGCGGCGGCCGGATCCTGCGGGGGCTTCTCGTTGCTCATGGCTCTCCTGCCTCACTGCACCGGGTCGGTGACCGTGACGAGCTTCGTCCCATCGGGGAAGGTCGCTTCGACCTGCACCTGGGCGAGCATCTCGGGGACGCCTTCCATGACGTCGTCACGGCCCAGCACGTAGCGGCCGCCCTCCATCAGGTCTGCGACCGACTGGCCGTCCCGGGCGCCCTCGAGCAGGTAGGACGTGATCAGGGCCGTGGCCTCGGGGAGGTTGAGCGTGAGGCCGCGCTCCTTGCGCTCGAGCGCCAGCTTGCCGGCCATGTGGACCATGAGCCGTTCCTGCTCGTGCATGCTCAGAAACATCCGACCCTCCACCCTCGCGGCGACAAGGACCTCATAGTCTCCCGTCGCCGCGACGGGGTCAATCCGAGGTGCATCGGCGAGCCGGGGTCGGGCAGGTGTGCCGGTGATGAGGGGTGGGGCGGGGGTGCCTGGTCGGGTACGGGCGATATAGCGGGCGCCCTGCCCATATAGGCACCGTGTCCGCCATGCTGCCAGTACTCGACGATGCCCGCTGCAGCCGGGCGACGTCGTGGACGGCGATCGCGGGAGCGGAAGGGCGCAGGAGCTCCAGGCGCCGGCCTCGGCCTGGTCTCTGCCGCTCGCGAGCTCGCAGCACGTCGATCAGGCTCTGCTTGCTGACTGATCTCCTGCCGCTCGCGAGCTCGCAGCACGTCGATCAGTCGACGACGCCGAACAGCCGGTCGCCGGCGTCGCCGAGGCCGGGCACGATGTAGCCGTTCTCGTCGAGCTTCTCGTCGATGGAGGCGGTGACGACGGTCAGGTCGACCGCCGGATCCAACTGCTCGTCCAGGGCCTTCAGTCCCTCCGGGGCGGCCAGCAGGGTCACGCAGGTGATGTCGCGGGCGCCGCGCTCATGGAGGTACTCGCAGGAGGCGATGAGGGTGTGCCCGGTGGCGAGCATCGGGTCGAGCACGAAGCACTGGCGGCCGGAGAGGTCGTCCGGCAGACGGTTCGCGTAGGTGGTGACCTCGAGGGTCTCGTCGTTGCGGACCATGCCCAGGAAGCCGACCTCCGCGGTCGGCAGCAGCCGGGTGAGGCCGTCGAGCATGCCGAGGCCGGCGCGCAGGATCGGCACCACCATCGGCTTGGGGTTGGTCAGCCGGGTGCCGGTCATCGTGGTCACCGGGGTCTCGATCTGCACCGGAGCGACGGCGACGTTGCGGGTCGCCTCGTAGGCCAGCAGGGTCACGAGCTCATCGGCGAGCTGGCGGAACACCGAGGAATGGGTGGCGCGATTGCGCAGCACCGACAGCTTGTGGGCAACGAGGGGGTGGTCGATCTCCAGGACGCGCATAGGGGTGAATCTACCGGATACGAAGTGCGCAAGATCGGTCGGGCAGGGACCTCGCCGCTGTGCGGATACTTGCACCATGCGCGACACCGATCCTCTGCGCCGTCTCCTCGATGCCGTCCTCGAGGAGGGCGACGGCTCGCTCGAGGCCATGGCCTCCGGCGCTCACCTCTCCCCTTTCTACTTCCAGCGCACCGTCCGGGCGGGCGCCGGGGAGTCCCCGTCGATGATCCGCCGACGGGTGCTGCTCGAGCAGGCCGCCTGGCGCCTCCAGCGCGGCACCGCCGTGACCGACGCCGCCCTCGAGGCCGGCTACGACTCGGTCGATGGCTTCTCCCGTGCCTTCCATCGCGCCTTCGGCTGCGCACCCTCGCGGCTCCCGCCCGCGGTGGAGCGAGGGCACTGGCTGCCGGCCCCCAACGGCCTGCACTTCCACTCGCCGACGGTGCTGTACCTCGCGGCCGACGGGACGAGCGAGGTCTCCTCCGGGGACGTGACGCTGCTGATGGTCGAGCACGATCTCGAGGACATCGAGGCCCTGCTGGCCGTGACGCAGGAGCTGTCCGCCGAGGAGCTCGACCGGGTGCGGCTGCCCGGTCACCGCCCCCGGTTCTTCGACGGGTCCGAGGAGACCATCGCCCAGACCCTCCGCCACCTCGTGCTCAGCAGAGAGCCGTGGCTGGCGGCCGTCGCGGGGGAGGAGGAGCCGGACCTCGGCGGGCCCTCCGATCCTGCTGCCCTGCGCGAGCGCCACGCCCGCACCGGCGCCCGCTGGCTCGCCCTGATGCGAGAGATCCGGAGCCGCGGCGCCTGGCAGGACCGGGTCATCGATGCGCTGTGCGATCCGCCCGAGAGCTTCCTGATCGGCCAGATCGTGGCCCACGAGCTCACCTTCTCCGCCCACCGCCGCCAGAGCCTGCGGTGGATGCTGGCCGATGCCGGCGCGGACCTCGCCCACCCGGCCCTCGACCCCGACCCGATCCTCTGGCACCGACGACGTACAGGAGACCAGCCATGACCGCCTACCGCTACTTCACCGCGACCACCCTCGACGGGTTCCTCGCCGACGAGCACGACAGCCTGGACTGGCTGCTGTCCCAGCCCACCGGGACCGACGGCATCCTTCCCTACGACGACTTCATCTCCGACATCGGTGCCGTCGTCGTGGGGCGCACCACCTACCAGTGGGTCCTCGACCACTCCGAGACCGTCGACGGCGCCTGGGTCTTCACCCAGCCCTCGTTCGTGTTCACCCACCGCTCCCTCGCGTCCACGGCCGAGGACATCACCTCGCTCTCGGGATCTCCTGCGCAGCACCGCGCCTCCCTCGAGGCCGCGGCCGACGGGATGGACATCTGGATCGTCGGCGGCGGCGACCTGGCTGCGGAGTTCGCCCGGGCGGGCATGCTCGATGAGATCTTCGTGTCGATCGCACCGGTGACGCTCGGGGCCGGCAAGCCCCTGCTCGGCGGGCGCTTTGACCTCGAGCTGCAGGATCACGGGACCAACGGGGCGCTGCTCGAGGCGCGCTACCGCGTGGTGGGGGAGCGGGACTGAACGCCTCCGCCGTGGACACGCCACAATGACCCCATGACCGATGACGAGCTGATGGGCCTGGCGATCGACGAGGCCCGCGCGGCCGCCGCCCGCGAACCGGCCGATGTGCCGATCGGCGCGGTCGTCGTCGGTCCTGACGGGACTGTGCTCGCCGCCGCCGGGAACCGACGCGAGGCCGACGAGGACCCCACCGCCCACGCCGAGATCCTCGCCCTGCGTGAGGCCGCGAGGGCAACGGGACGCTGGAACCTCACCGGGTGCACGCTCGTGGTCACCCTCGAGCCGTGCACCATGTGCGCCGGCGCGATCGTCCTGGCCCGCACCCGGCGCGTGGTCGTCGGCGCCCCCGATCCGAAGGCCGGGGCCGCCGGTTCCCTCTACGACCTGGTGCGCGAACCTCGGCTGAACCACCGCGCGGAACTGATCACCGGGGTGCGCGAGCAGGAGTGCGGCGATCTGCTGCGGGACTTCTTCCGGTCCCGGCGGAACAGGGGCGGGGGTGTGGACGGGGCGCGGACCTCGTGAATCCTCGAAGAAGAGCGAGTGGTGCCCACGAATGGCCGGGCACAGGTTGACCAGATGTCGAGATCTGGTCGACCAGCACTCTTCCGTGGTGGTCATCTGGGGCGTACCATCGAGCCATGAGCGCATCCGTCGAGGCAGGAAGCGGAGCTGAGCGCCCGCAGCAGGTGGTGAAGGTCCAGGAGGCCAAGACCCGCCTGTCTTCCCTGTTGCGCGAGGTCGAAGCGGGGGGCGAGATCACCATTGCGCGGGGCGGCACCGCAGTCGCCCGTCTTGTCCCGGTCGGACCGGTCACGAGGGCGGACCGCCGTCGTCCGATGGGGTTCTTGCAGTACAGCCTTCCCGACACGTTCTTCGACGATCTGCCGGACGAGGAGCTGCAGGCGTGGGAGGGCGGCGCGTGACTGAGCTGCTCGTCGACACGCATGTGCTCATCTGGGCGATGGCCGATCCGCAGAAGCTCACGTCTGCTGCGGACGCCGCGCTCGCCGATCCGGACACGGTGGTCTGGGTGTCGGCGGCGTCCGCGTGGGAGATCGCCACCAAGGTGCGGATCGGCAAGCTGGCGGGGGCGGAGTCGCTCGTTCTCGACTACGCGCAGCATCTCGAGCGGTGGTACGCCACGCCGTTGCCCCTGGACTCCGCCGACTCGCTCCTGGCCGGTTCCATCGCGTGGGACCACCGGGATCCCTTCGACAGGATGATCGTCGCGCAGGCGATCCGTCGTGGTCTCCCGCTGGTCAGCGCGGACAAGGTCTTCGACGGGCTGCGGGGGGTCGAGCGCATCTGGTGATCGTGACATCGGCTGCCACCGTGGTCGATACGAGCTTCGCCGAGGGCGCCGCGGGCTGATCCCGACCAGGGCACACTGGGGGCATGGCGACTCCTGCCCGACGACGATCCGCGGTCATCACCGCCCTGGTGGTGGTGCTCGTCGGGATGCTCCTGTATGCCGGGGCGATCTGGGTGGCGCCGACGGAGCGCTCCGACGGCGTGTGCGAGGGCATCGGATTCGGCTGCTCGCCCGCGCCCCAGGACGCCCTCATTCTCCTCGCGGTGATCGCCGTGCTCCCGATGATGGTGTGCATGGTCGCCACCTGCACCGTGGGCATCCTGGCGCTGCTGCGCTGGACCCGCCTTCCGGGGGTCGTCGTCGGTCTGATCGGCACGATCGGCGGCGCGCTCGTCTCCGCGGTGGTGACCCTGGGGTTCGTGATACTGATCTGAAGCCGGAGGCAGTGCTGGGCGCAGGGTCGTGCGGCGGTCAGATCCAGCCCTGCCGGCGAGCGATCGCCACCGCCTCGTGCCGGTTCGCGGCCTGCAGCTTCGCCTGTGCGCTGGAGAGATAGTTGCGCACGGTGCCCTCGGCCAGGTGCGCACGTCGGGCGATCTGTTCGATGGCGGCGCCGTCGGCCGCGTACTCGAGCACATCGGCCTCCCGCGGCGTGAGCGGCGAGTCCCCCGAGGAGATCGTCTCCGCAGCCAGCTCCGGATCGATCACCCGGCGCCCGGCGGCCACCGAGCGCACTGCGCGGGCCAGCTGATCGGCCGAGGTGGTCTTGGGGAGAAACCCCAGCACGCCCTGGGCGAGGGCCCTCTTGAGGTAGCCGGGCCGGGCGTGCGAGGTGAGGATCAGGCAGCGGGTGTCGGGGGAGAGCTCGGCGATCCGGGTGGCGAGCTCGAGCCCGTCGCCGTCGGGCAGCTGCAGGTCGAGCACCGCGACGTCCGGCTGCTCGGCCCGGGCCAGGCGCTCGCCGTCGGCGACCGTGGCGGCCTCCCCGCGCACGTCGAGGTCGGCCTCGAGGGACAGCATCGTGGCCAGTGCAGAGCGGATCAGGTTCTCGTCGTCGACGAGGATCACGCGCAGCGGGACGGGGCCAGCAGGGGATTCAGCGGTCATCGTGTGCCTCCCGGGGCATCGAAGCGGACATCGAGGGTGAAGGTGCCGTCCTCGCGATGGGTGCTCAGGGTGGCGCGCGGGCCCAGGCGCTCGCGCATCCCGGTCAGCCCGCTGCCCTCGTGCACCTCGCGGGGGCCAGGGGCGCCGTCGTTGACCAGGGTGACTCCGGACGGGTGCAGGCTGATCATCACGGTCGACGGATCCCCGTGGCGCAGGATGTTGGTGCCTCCCTCGCGCAGCACCCACGCGGCGGTGCCCGCGTGCCGGGCCGGGACGTCCTCGGCGTCGCCCTCGATCGTGACCGTCGCGTGCGCCGAGCGCAGCAGGGATGCGGTGCCGCGCAGCTCGGTGGCCAGGTCCGCCTCCCGGTAGCCGCGCACCAGAGCCCGGATCTCCGCCAGGGAGGTGCGGGCGATCTGCGCCGCTTCGCGGCCGTGCTCGACGGCGCGGGGATCCTGCCGCTCGGCCAGCTGCGCCACCAGTTCGGCCTTCACCGCGATCACCGAGAGGTCGCGCCCGGTCACGTCGTGCAGGTCCCGGGCGAAGCGCAGCCGCTCCTCCGCGACGGCGAGCTGGGCCTGCGCCTGGCGGGCGGTGTCGAGCTCGCGCACCATCGCGGCCAGCCACAGCGACAGCCGGGTCATGATCACCGCGGCGACCACGAGCGTGGCGGGAGAGATCGCCTCGGTGAGAGATCCCGACAGCGCGGCCGCCACCGCCCCGAAGATCAGCGTGCACGCCATCCCGATCTCCCAGCGCCACCGGATGGCTGCGGTGGTGACCAGCAGGGACAGCGAGATGAGCAGCAGGCGGGGATCTGCGCCGCCGAGCAGGACCGTCCCCGTGATCAGCACCGAGGGCGCGCCCGTGGCCGCGAGGGTGAGATCGGTGGGGAGGCGACCCACCTGGGGCAGGTCCCACCGGTCCCGGGCGGTGGAGGGCTCGGCCGCGGCCCAGACGGCGAGGGCGCGCCACCCCGACCAGGCGCCCAGGCCGATCTGAAGGGTCACGGCCGCTGAGGAGATCGGGTCGGCGGCGAAGGCCTGCGGGACGCTGAGGCCGGCGAACAGCGCGACGCCCAGCGGGAGCATCACCAGCACCCCGACGACGGACCATGCCGTATAGGCGAAGAAGACGCTCCACTGGCGGCCCAGGGTGCTGTCGCCGAGGGTGGTGTCCACGTCTGTCCTCCTGGGGTGGTCGCAGGGAGCCTATCGGAGCCGGGGCGAGCAGGAGACCTCAGACGATGGCGCCGAGGAACAGGCTGCCGAAGACGCCGAAGACGGCACCCCAGAGGATGATCGAGATGCCCATCCACAGGTAGACCTTCCCGCGAGCGGCGCCGAGGGCGACCAGGGCGGGGCCGGAGAGCTGCGAGGCGACGACGATCGGGCCCAGCAGGCACACGCCGGGCACGCCGTACTTGTCCAGTGCTGCAGCGACCTTCGCGCGGAACCGGGACGGCCGGCGCTCCGCCGGCGCCTTCTCCGCTGCTGCGAGCTCGCCCCGGCGCCGGCCCAGGCCCGAGGCGACGGCGTCCCGCGCCCGAGAGCTCAGGGCGATCGCGGCGAAGGTGGCGATCAGATTCCCGATCACGGCCGCGGGGATCGCCAGCGCCGGGTGGATGCCGAGGCTGGTGCCCAGGAAGCTGCCGAGGTAGGACTCGATGAAGGGGATCGCGCCGACGGGCACGAGGACGAGGGTCTGCAGCCACGGGTCGAGGCCGGAGACGAGGGTGTGGAGCTGGGCGAGGAGGTCCTGGAACATGGCGGGAATCCTTTCGGTGGATGATGTCTCCAGTGTTCCGAGGACCGGGGCCGGCCAGTAGGGCGAGGGGTCACCGGCGCCGATGGGTCGTGCATGCATCACCCATGAGAAATGTCAGGGCGCGTGTCGTCCCGGAGCCGCGGGCGGGCCGCACCGGATCTGCCGCGGGTCCCGGAATCAGAAATTGAGCTGACGTGCTGGCCAGGACGCGATACACCTGGGGTCATGGCATACCTCGACATCGCGGGCATCGACTACACGCTGGCCGACGGCAGACCCTTGCTGCGCGACGTCTCCTTCCGGGTGGGAGAAGCCGCACGAGTCGCCCTCATCGGTGCCAACGGCGCCGGCAAGACCACCCTGCTGCGCCTCATCACCGGCGATCTGGCCCCGGATTCCGGGGCCATCACCCAGGACGGGACCCTGGGAGTCATGCGCCAGTTCCTCGCCGGCGGCACGGTGCGCGAGCTGCTGCTGTCGGTGGCTCCGCCGGCCCTGCGGCGGGCGGGAGAGGCCGTGGACCGGGCGGAGCGGGCGATGGAGCGGACGGCCTCGACGACGTCGCAGATGGAGTACGCGAATGCCCTCACCGCCTGGGGCGAGGTCGGCGGATACGAGGCCGAGGTCCTCTGGGACGTCTGCACGGTCGCAGCCCTCGGCGCGACGTTCGAGGGCTGTCGGGACCGTCCCGTCCCGTCGCTGTCCGGCGGGGAGCAGAAGCGGCTCGCCCTGGAGGCCCTGCTGCGCGGGCCCGACGAGATGCTGCTGCTGGACGAGCCGGACAACTTCCTGGACGTGCCCGGCAAGCGCTGGCTCGAGGAGCGCCTGGTCGAGTCCGGCAAGAGCGTGCTGTACGTCAGCCACGACCGCGAACTGCTCGCCCGGACCGCGACCGCGATCGTCACGCTCGAGCTGGGCGGGGCCGGGAACACCGCCTGGACGCATGCGGGCGGCTTCGCGACCTACCAGGAGGCGCGCGAGAAGCGATTCGAGCGGCTCGAGGAGCTGCGTCGACGCTGGGACGAGGAGCAGACGAAGCTGCGCGACCTGGTGCAGATGTACAAGCAGAAGGCCGCCTACAACTCCGACATGACCTCCCGGTATCGCGCGGCGCAGACCCGGCTGGCCCGTTTCGAGGAGGCCGGGCCGCCGCAGGCCGTCCCGCGCGAGCAGAAGCTCGGCATGCGCCTGCGCGGTGGTCGCACGGGCAAGCGCGCGATCGTGTGCGAGGACCTCGAGCTGACGGATCTCATGCTCCCCTTCGACCTCGAGGTCCGCTTCGGCGACCGGGTCGCCGTGCTGGGCTCCAACGGATCGGGCAAGTCCCACTTCCTGCGGCTGCTCGCCGCCGGGGGCAGCGATCCCGAGCCCGAGCACCTCCCGGTCTCCGACGTGCCGATCGACCCCGTGGAGCACACGGGCACGGCCCGGCTCGGGGCCCGGGTGCGCCCCGGCTGGTTCGCGCAGACCCACGGTCGGGCCGACCTCGCCGGACGGACCCTGCTGTCGATCCTGCACCGCGGGGACGAGCACCGCGCGGGCAGGCCCCGGGAGGAGGCCGCCCGGGTGCTGGCGCGCTACGAGCTCGCACGCGCCGCCGAGCAGACCTTCGACTCGCTCTCCGGCGGCCAGCAGGCGCGCTTCCAGATCCTCCTGCTCGAACTGGGCGGCGCGACCCTGCTGCTGCTCGATGAGCCCACCGACAACCTCGATCTCGAATCCGCCGAGGCGCTCCAGCAGGCCCTCGCCACCTTCGAGGGGACCGTCGTCTCGGTCACCCACGATCGCTGGTTCGTCCGGGACGTCGACCGGTTCCTGATCTTCGGCGGGGACGGGGAGGTCTACGAGTCCGACGTGCCCGTCTGGGACGAGGGCCGGGTGGCACGCCCTCGTGCGTGATCCCGTCCACACCCTCGGCCGCAGGTCTGTGAGGTTTGTTGCGGCAGATGAACCCATGCTTCGGCTCGAGCGGCCCGCGATGCTTGAATCCTGAGGTGATCACTCTCGATGGCCTCACGAAGGTCTTTCCCGCACCCGGCGGGGGAGACCCCGTCGTCGCGCTCGACGGGATCGACCTCCAGCTCGACGCCGGCCGCGTCCACGGCATCGTCGGCCGCTCCGGCGCCGGCAAGTCCACCCTCATCCGCTGCCTGACCGGACTGGAGAAGCCCACCTCCGGTCGGGTCGAGGTCGACGGCACCGATGTGGCCGCGCTCGAGGGCGGCGCCCTGCGCGCCGCCCGCCGCAACATCGGCATGGTCTTCCAGCACGCGAACCTGCTGGACTCCCGCACCGCCGCCCAGAACATCTCCCACCCGCTCGAGATCGCCGGGGTGCCCCGTGCCGAGCGGCAGCGCCGCGTCGCCGAGCTGGTCGAGATCGTCGGTCTCAGCGGACGCGAGCACAACTACCCCGCTCAGCTCTCCGGCGGCCAGATCCAGCGCGTCGGCATCGCCCGCGGCCTGGCCGCAGAACCGAAGGTGCTGCTGTGCGACGAGCCCACCAGCGCGCTCGACGGCTCCACCACCCACCAGATCCTGACGCTGATCAGCGACCTGCGCGAGCGGCTCGGGATCACCGTCGTGGTCATCACCCATGAGATGGCCGTGGTGCGCGAGGTCTGCGACACCGTGACGCTGCTGCAGGACGGCCGGGTCACCCAGACCGGGGACCTGCTGGACGTGGCCGCGGATCCGCACGGCGCGCTCTCGGCCGAGCTGATCCCGCTGCCGCCCGCCCCCACCGGCATCGAAGCCCTCGTCGTCAACTGCGACTACGGCGATTCCCCGACCATCCGCACCAGCGACGACCTCGTGCGTCGGGCCGAGACCTACGAGGCCGCCGCGACCATCGTCGCCGGGACCATCGAGACCATCAGCGGCCGCCAGGTCGGCCGCGTCCAGCTGGCGCTGCGCAACTATTCCGGCGCGCCCATCAGCCGGGAGGGCCTGGACGCCTTCCTGCGCGAGCTCGAGGGCGAAGGCGTCGTGACCAAGGAGGTGACGGCCTGATGGAGTGGCTCCAGAACCCGGTGTTCACCACCTGGGACTCCAACACGAGCTTGTGGTCGAACGCCCTGATCACGCTCTACATGACCGCCGGCACGATGGTCTTCGCGACCCTGGTGGGCCTGCCGCTGGGGATCCTTCTGTTCGAGACCGAGAAGGCCCGAGGTTCCCTGGCCCTCTGGGCGAATCGCATCGTGGGATTCGTGGTGAACGTCGGGCGCTCCTTCCCGTTCATCATCCTGATCATCGCGCTGATCCCCGTGACGCGCTTCGTGGTCGGTCGCGTGACCGGACCGAACGCGGCGATGTTCGCCCTGACGATCTCGGCGATCCCGTTCCTGGCCCGGTTGATCGAGATCAACCTCCGCGAGATCTCCGCCGGGAAGATCGAGGCGACCCAGATGATGGGTGCCTCGCGCTGGCAGGTGATCCGTCAGGTCCTGCTGCCCGAGGCGCTCCCGGGCATCATCGGCACCCTCACCACCACCACGATCACCGTGATCGGCTACACCGCCATGGCGGGGGTGATCGGCGGCAAGGGGCTCGGGGACCTCGCCACCCGGATGGGGTACCAGAGCTACGACAACGTCGTGATGGTCGCGACCGTGCTGCTGCTGATCGTCATGGTCATCGCCGTCCAATCGCTCGGCTCGTCGCTGGCGAAGGCGGTCGACCACCGCGCCCGACAGTCCTGACCGCCGGCCCTCGGTGCCCCGCCCCTCGATCCCTCTGCATCCCAGGAGATACCCATGAACGCATTCCCCCGCCGCACCCTGTTCGCCGCCGGCGCCGGCCTCGGCACCCTCGCCCTGGCCGCCTGCGGCGCCGGTGAACCCGAGGCCCCCGAGGAAGTGGACGGCGTCACGAAGCTCGACGTCGGGGCCACGCCCGCGCCCCATGGGGAGATCCTCCAGTTCATCCAGGACAACCTCGCCGCGGACGCCGGCCTCGAGCTGACGATCACCACCTACACGGATTACCAGATCCCCAACCAGGCGCTGAACGACGGCGACCTCGACGCCAACTACTACCAGACGCCCAACTTCCTGCAGTCCCAGGAGGAGGAGAAGGGCTACGACTTCCACGGCTTCGACGGCGTGCACATCGAGCCGATGGGCCTGTACTCCGCGACCATCACCAGCCTGGACGAGCTGGCCGACGGCGATGAGATCGCCATCGCGAGCGACCCCGCCAATCGCGGCCGCGGCCTCAGCCTGCTGGCCGACAACGGCGTGATCACCCTCGCCGAGGGCGTCGAGTCGGTCGAAGCGACCACGGCCGACATCGAGGACAACCCCAAGAACCTGGAGTTCACGGAGATCGAGGCCGCGCAGATCCCCCGCACGCTCTCCGACTTCGCCGCGGGCGTCGTCAACGGCAACTACGCCCTCGACGCGGGGCTGAAGCCCTCCGAGGAGGCCATCGTGCTCGAGAGCAGTGGTGAGGAGAGCCCGTACTCGAACATGCTGGTATGCCGCGAGGCCGACAAGGACAACGCCGGCATCGTGGCCCTCGACGAGCTGCTGCACAGCGACGAGGTCAAGGCGTTCATCGAGGAGACCTACACCGACGGATCCGTCCTGCCCGCCTTCTGAGTAACCTGGGGCCATGTCGCGCCTGAAGGATCCCGCCCGCCTGCTCGCCGGACGCCGTGCCCTGATCACCGGAGCCAGCCGCGGGATCGGGGCCGACATCGCCCGGGCCTGCGCCGCAGCCGGCGCCGATCTGGTGCTGACCGCTCGCGATGCCACCGCGCTCGAGGAGACCGCCGGCCGGCTCGGCGCGGAGCACGACGTGCGCACCGCGGTGCTGGCGGCGGACCTCGCCGACCCCGCGGTGCCCGAGACCCTCTGGCAGGAGGCCTCGGCGGCTCTCGACGGCCCCGAGGGGCTGGACGTGCTGGTCAACAACGCCGGCCTCTCCCATCCGGAGACGGTCGACCAGCTCGAGGCCGCGCACTTCGACGAGACCCTCCAGGTGAACCTGAGGGCCCCGGCGCTGCTCGCCGCCCGCGCCGGCACGGCCATGGCGCGTGCCGGCGGCGGCGCCGTCGTCACCATCGCCTCCGCCGCGGCGCTGCGTCCCCTCGCGGAGCACTACTCCTACTCGGTCGCCAAGGCCGGCCTGGTGATGGCCACCCGCACCCTCGCCCTCGAGCTCGGGGACCGCGGGGTGCGGGCCAACTCGATCTGCCCCACCATCGTGCTCACGGACATGGGCCAGCAGGTCTGGGGCGATCACCCCGACAAGGCCGCGCCGATGCTCGCCCGGATCCCGCAGGACCGCTTCGCCCAGCCGCACGAGGTCTCCGACGTCGCCGTCTGGCTCGCCTCCGACGCCGCCTCCATGGTCAACGGCGCGGAGATCCCGGTCGACGGCGGGTACCTGGTCAGCTGAGAATCTGCTGGGTCGCGGAGGTCAGCGGCGCAGCGCCGGATGCCCGGCCCGGCCACTGGCCTGCGCGAGCGCGTCCTGGACCGCGTAGTAGGCACTCTTGCGGGTGTAGTCCTCCCACATCACGGTCGCCGCGCCCTGGCCCTCGAAGGTCACCGGCACCCACGAGTAGGTGTCCACGAAACCCCAGAGCGTCAGGGAGGTGCAGCCGACGGCCGCCAGCGCCCCCTCGGTCATGCGCCAGTAGTAGTCGGCCTGCTTCGCCAGCTGCTCCTCGGTGGGCTCGGCGCCGTCGGGCAGGTCCATGCGCACGTCGAGCTCGGTGATGGCGGTCTCCAGCCCCAGGTCGGCGAAGCGCTCCAGGTTCTCGACGAGCCCTCCGGGGAAGCCGTAGCGGATCGACAGGTGCCCCTGGGTGGAGAAGCCGTGCACGGGGACGCCGTCGGCCAGCAGGTCCTGGACCAGGGCGTAGTAGGCGTCGGACTTCGCATTGACGCCCTCGACGTTGTAGTCGTTGACGTACAGCCTCGCCTGCGGATCGGCCGCATGGGCCCAGCGGAAGGCGTCGGCGATGATGCCGGGCCCCAGCTCGCGGATCCAGATGTTCTCGCTCTCGCGCAGGGCGCCGTCCTCGGTGAAGATCTCGTTGGCCACGTCCCACTGCTGGATGTGGCCTGCATAGCGGCCGACGACGGTGTCGATGTGGTCCTTGAGGATCGTGCGCAGCTCCTCCGGGCCGAACTCGCCCTCCTCGAGCCAGGCGGGGTTCTGGCTGTGCCACAGCAGCGTGTGGCCGCGCACCACCTGCCCGTGGCGGCGGGCGAAGTCCATGATCGCGTCCGCGGCGGCGAAGGCGTAGGTGTCGCGCTCCGGGCGCAGGAAGCTCCACTTCATCTGGTTCTCCGCCGACAGCGAGGTGAACTCCTGGCCCAGCAGCTCGCGATAGGTCTCGTCGTCCGTGAACGGCGGGGGATAGGGCTGGCTGGCGTGGTGCCCGCCGCCCGCCACGGCGGAGCCGATCTCGATCTCGCCCCCGGCCGCCCACGCCAGGTCGTCCTTCTTCGCGAGGCCCGGAGGGGTCCGCTCCCCGTTCCCGGGTGGGCCTGCGTTCCCGGGCGGGCCCGCGTTCCCGGGCGGGGCCGCGGACGCGGCGCCCCCGGCGGCGAGGGAGGTGGCGGCGGTGACTGCTCCGACGGTGAGGATCTGGCGGCGCTTCATGACGTCTCCTTCGACTTCGAAACATTTCGTTTCGTTTCGACGTGCGGTGAGCGTATGGTACGCATCACAGCACCGTCAAGGATGACGTCGCCGCCAGATCCTCACGGCAGGGACAGAAAACTTTCGGTCGAGCGCTGCCGTCGCCCCCGGATCTCAGACCAGCTCGCGCGCCCCGATCTGGTCCAGCAGCCAGGCGAGCTCGTCGGCCCGCTGCTCCCACGCGTGATAGCGGCCGGAGCGCCCGCCGTGGCCGGCGACCATCTCGCAGCGGAACAGGATCGGCCGCTGCTCCTGGTCGCTGGTCACGGTCCCGCGCAGGCGGGCGATCCACTTGGTCGGCTCGACGAAGAACACGCGGGTGTCGTTCAGGGAGGTGGCGGCGAAGATCGCCGGGTAGTCCGCCGCCCGCACGTTCTCGTAGGGGGTGTACTCCTTCATGTACTCGTACACCTCGGGGTCGTGCAGCGGGTCGCCCCACTCCTCCCACTCGCCGACGGTCAGCGGCAGGGAGGGGTTGAGGATCGTGGTCAGCGTGTCGACGAAGGGGACCCCGGCGATGATCGCCCGGAAGCGCTCCGGCGCCAGGTTCGCGACGGCGCCCATCAGCAGCCCGCCCGCGCTGCGACCCTCCGCGGCCAGCCGGTCCGGGTCCACCAGGTGCGAGTCCGTCAGGTGCTTCGCGGCGGCCACGAAGTCGGTGAAGGAGTTCTTCTTCTCGAGCAGCTTCCCGTGCTCGTACCAGCCGCGGCCCATCTCGCCCCCGCCGCGCACGTGCGCGATCGCGATCACCACGCCGCGGTCCAGCAGCGACAGCCGCGTGGGCCCGAACGCGGGGTCGATCGACATCTCGTAGGAGCCGTAGCCGTACAGGTAGCCCGGGGCGGTGCCGTCGGCCGCGACCTCTCTCCGTGCCACCACGGACAGCGGGATCGCGGTGCCGTCCTCTGCCGTGGCCCAGTCGCGCCGCTCGACGTACAGCTCGGGGTCGTAGCCCGGCACCGGGGTGACGCGCAGGATCGCGGTCCCGCCGCTCTCCACGTCCCGCTCGGCGATGGTGGGCGGGGTGAGCAGGCTGGTCAGCTGGTAGCGCACGGTGGTGCGGTCCCAGCCGGGATTCGCATCCAGCTCCACGGTGTCCAGCTCCCCGCCGTGGTCGAGGTCGGCGGCCCGTTCGACCAGCAGGGACCCGTCGGCCGCGCGGGGGATGATCCGCACGCTCGCCAGTCCGGCGCTGCGCAGCTCGAGCGCCACGAAGGAGGCGAAGGCCTCGACGGCCAGTAGACGCTCTCCCTCGCCGGCGACCACCAGGTCCGTCCAGGCCGACGGGTCCTCGATGCTCGCCTGGGCCAGGGCGAAGCCCTGCGCGGACTCGTTGTGGACGATCAGCAGGCGGTCCCCGGCGTGCTCGAGCGTGTAGTCCACGCCGTCGCGCCGGCCGCCGGCCGGCACCGGGGCCGACGTCGGCTCCGCCAGATCCAGCATCCAGGCCTCGGTGGTCGAGGTGGAGCCGGCCTGGATCACCAGCGTGGAGCCGTCCCGGGAGCGGTCGAAGCCGATCATGAAGCGTTCGTCGGGCTCCTCGAGAACCAGTTCGTCGCGCTCGGTGGGCGTGCCGAGGCGATGGCGCCAGATCTGGTGCTGGCGCCAGGCGTCGTCGACCCGCGCGTAGAACAGCCACTGCTGATCGGTGGAGAAGGCGAGTCCGTAGCCGGCGCCGGTCACGGACTCGTCGAGGATCTGCCCGGAGGCGAGGTCCTTGATCTGGATCCGGAAGCGCTCGTCGCCCGTGGTGTCGACCGCAAAGGCCAGCAGGTCGTGGTCGGGGGAGGGCGCCAGAGCGCCCAGGGAGTAGAACTCCGATCCAGCGGCTTCCGCCTGCGCGTCCAACAGCACCTGCTCGCCCTCGAGCAGCTCGCCGGGGACGACCTCGGGCAGGGCTCCGCCATCGCGCACCCGGGTGAAGGCGGGGTAGTCGTTCCCGGCGGTGGTGCGGGTGATGTACCACCAGTCGTCCCGGCGCACCGGGACGCTGAGGTCGGTCTCCTGGGTATGGCCGATGAACTCCGCGACCAGCCGGGCGCGGAGATCCGCGAGGTGGGCGGTGCGGGCGTCGGCGTAGGCGTTCTCCGCCTCCAGGTGCGCGATGACCTCGGGGTCCGTTCCGTCCCGCATCCACTCGTAGGGGTCGACGACGGTGTCGCCGTGGAAGGTCCGCTCGCGGGGGCGGCGGGGCGGGGCGGGGGCGGCGGTGATCTGCTCGGTCATGCTCCGAGCGTAGCGGCGCGCGAGAGGCCGTGCGGGGGCCCGACGGGTGGCGACGGCGTCGTCGACGTCGCCACCCGTGGGCCGGTCAGGCCCGGATCCCGGGCACGTCGAGCTGGTCGAGCAGCCACGCCATCGATTCGGCGTGGGCCTCGACGGCCGCGTCGTGCACGGCCGGCAGGCACCGCAGCAGGACGGGGCGCTGCGTGGGATCCGAGGTGATCCGGGCGCGCAGCTGGGCGACCCAGACGGCCGCCTCGGTGGGCGGGATGTCCGTCCCCTCCAGCGCGGTCCAGGCGAACACGGCGGGGAACTCGGTCTCCGGGACGTTCTCCGCCGGGCTGTACCCGCGCAGGTGGTGGTAGATCGCCTCGTCCTCGACGGGATCGCCCCACTCCATCCATTCCTCGAGCGTGAGCATCACCTCCGGATCCAGGAGGGTGGCCAGCGGGTCCACCAACGGTGCCCCGGCGATGATCGCGCGGAAGGCGGAGGGCGCCCGGTTGGCGCTCGCGGCGACCAGCAGCCCGCCGGCGCCCATGCCGACGGCCCCGAGCCGTCCTTCGGCCACCCAGCCGGTGGCGGTCAGATGCTCGGCGCAGGAGATGAAGTCGTCGAAGGAGGCGTCCTTGGTGAGCTGGCGGCCGGCCAGGTGCCAGTCGCCGCCCATCTCGCCGCCGCCGCGGACGTGCGCGATCGCGACCACGAGTCCGCGATCCGCCAGGGCCAGGGCTCCCTGGCCCAGTGCCGGGTCGAGGGAGGTCCCGTAGGCGCCGTCCCCGTACAGCAGGCCGGGGGCCGGGCCGTCGGCGAGCACGTCCCGCCGGGCGAGAACGGAGATCGGCACCGCGGTCCCGTCGCGCGCGGTGGCCCAGAGCCGGCGTTCGAGGTACTGGGCCGCGTCGAACCCGGGGAAGGGCACCTGGTGCAGCACGGTGACCTCGTCGGTGGCCACGTCGGCCTCCGCGAGGGAGGTCGGCGTCAGCAGGGAGTCCAACCGATAGCGGACCGTGCTCTGGGTCCACGAGGGGTTGGCGTCCAGCCGTACGGCGTCGAGCTGCCCGCCGTGGCCGAGGGCGCGCACGGAGAGGGCATCGAAGCTGCCGTCGGCCCGTCGGCGGATGATCCGCACGCCGGGCAGGCCGGCGGCGCGGACCTGGAGGGCGGCGAAGTCGGCGAAGGCCTCGACGGATTCGAACTCCTCGCCGTCGCCGGCGGTGAGCAGGGTCTGCGCCGCGGGGGAGCCGTCCCGTCCCGGCAGGGAGGTCTCCCCGAGCACGTCGCGGCCGTCGTCGTCCTGGTCGATCACGAGGAGGCGGTCGCCGGCGTGCTCGAGGGCCGGGCGCGCCCCCGCACGGCGGCCGGTGATGCTGCTCAGGGGGCCGGTGGGGTCGGCCAGGTCCAGCAGCCAGGTCTCGGTGGTCTCGATGGACTGCGAGCGGATCAGCAGGCTCGACCCGTCCCGGGACCGAGTGATCTGGAGCTCGCCCCAGGGTTCGGTCTCCTCCAGCAGCACCTCGTCCGAGTCCGCGGCGGTGCCGATCCGGTGACGGCGGACCTGGTGGCTGCGCCCGAGGTCGTCGAGGTGGGTGTACAGCAACCACTGCCCGTCGTGGGAGAAGCCGAGATCCGCTCCGGCGTCGCGGACGGACTGATCGATCACCTCGCCACTGGTCAGGTCCGTGATGCTGATGGCGCAGCCGCTGGTGGAGATCTCGGCACGGGCCAGGAGATCCTGGTCGTTGCTGAGCGCGAAGCCGGGGGTGCGGCGACGACCGGCGATCAGGAGCTGCTCGTGCTCGCCCGGCTCCCCGGCGGGGAGGATCGGGACGCCGCCGGATCCGATCCGGACGTCCTGATCAGCGATCCGGGACAGCGCGAGGTCCCTGCCGTGCTCGTCCTGGCGCGGCCGGTCGATGTACCACCAGGAGCCGGAGCGCACGGGCACCCCGAGCTCTTCGGCGGCGCGCGGAGCCGCGAGGTCCTGGGACAGCGCAGAGACCACAGGAGCGAGGTGGGCGGTGCGGGCGTCGGTGTAGGCGTTCTCGGCCACCAGATGGGCTGCCACGTCCGGGGAGCGGCGATCGCGCAACCAGGCATGCTCGGTGACGACGGTGTCGCCGTGCACGGTGCGGGACTGTGGATCTCGGGCGGGATGCGGGGCACGATGCTGGGTCGCGTCGATGCTCGCGAGGGCTTCCTGAGTCATGGTTCCGGCTTTCGCGTCGAAGACGGGACGACGCTGCGCGGTGCGCGAGGAGGTCGAGGTCCGTCAGGGGCAGGGCAGTGGAGAGCTGTGCTGCGGGTGCGGGAAATCGTCCCGGGCCGGGCGACGTCGTCGTCGCCGGCCACAAGAGGGGATCACGAGGTGCGTGAAGGATGCGGAGCGAACTCTGTGGGTCAGGTGGTCGCTCGGGCGCCGCTGCCGGGCGGTGCGGTGATATCCGGGCCCGGAGGGGCGTGGATCCCTCCGCTGTGACGACCTGCCCATCCGCTGACGGGCGGGTGCGCAGTGCTCACGGGCGGGCGTGGGGGTCGGCGCGGGCAGGCCCTGCGTTCGGTGTGGAGCATCGCGACACCTCCGTGTGGCGATTCGATCGTCCGACATGTCCGATATCGTGTGACCTGTCGAGGGTGATCCCTCGTGGTCCTGTGCTCGATGGCGCGGGACGCCCGAGCGGCCGAGGGGAGAACGTCGTGCGCGGGTCGACCGGAGCGGACTGCGGTGCTTCTCTGCATCGCCATGCGGATCGGCCCTCCTTGTCCCGTGCGACGTCTTCGATATCGAGGGGGTGCGAGCGATCCTCCGATCCGAGGGACTCGCACGCACCCGATGAATGTCGAGGACGTTACCCTGGGCTTTTTACAGGTTTGTCGAAATAAGTGAACGCTGCGGGGCATCACACCCTCCGGAACCACCGAGAACTCGTGATGAGCGGGCGTGATGTGATGCACATGGTTGAGAGGTGATGCAGGTGGATGGTGGCGAGTCCTTCGCGCGCAGCCTGCGGTCCTCGATCGAGCGCAGCGGCCTGTCCCTGACGCAGATCTCCCAGCGGCTGCGGGCCCGCAGCCGTCCGGTGAGCGTGGCGACCCTCAGCAATTGGCAGTCGGGGCGCAGCCTCCCCGGCAGCGGGCCCTCGATCGGTGTGGTGGCTGCCCTGGAGGACCTCCTGGGAAGATCGCCGGACTCGCTCGTGGATCTCGTCGGAGCGCCTCGCCTCCAGGGCCGAGGGGTCCCGGACACCCGGTTCATCGGGCACCGGTCGAGCAAGAACGTCTTTCGCGATGCGCTGCTGGAGCTGGGCTTCGAATCGCCCGAGCGGTACGCCCACGAGCGGGTCTTCCAGCAGCTCGCGACCATCGACTCCGGCCGCGATGTCCAGCAGTTCACCTCGCGGGTCACCGTGCGGGCGCTGGAGTCGGGCACCTGTCGACTGCCGGCGGTGCATGTCCTGGAGCCGTCGGAGCCGAACTTCGCCCCGCAGTACATCCCCCTGGAGGGGTGCACGGTGGGCCGGACGGTGAACTGGCCCGAGCGTCGTGCCTACGGCGTCGAGCTGAAGATCGATGGGCACCTGAATGCCGGCCAGGTGGCGACGTTCGCCTACCGGGTGGAGATGCATGCGGCGGCGACCGACGTGACCGGGACCTTCTACTCGCTGGCTCGGCGAGCGCACGACGTGCTGCTCGAGGCCGAGTTCCGCGGCCCGCACCGACCGCTGCGCTGTGAACGGTATCGACGCAGTGAAACGGCCGAATCGGTCACCCCGGTGCGGCTGGACCGGCGTGATCGGATCCAGCTGGCGGAGTCCCGCTTCGGACCGGGCTCCTTCGGGCTGCGCTGGGTCTGGGAGGAGAACGACGAGACCGACGATCTCGACGACGCCGACGACCTCGACGATGCCGACGAGATCGACGGGCTCAGCTGATGAGGAAGTCGCCGAGCCCGTCGATGCGCCCGAGCGCCTCGGCCACGCGGGCGTCGGCCGCCGCATCGTGCTGGGCCATCGGGAAGCGGGCCTGGCCGACGTCGAGCCCGCGGGAGCGCATCGCGGACTTCAGGACCGGATACACCTCGCCGTCCGCCAGGGCATCGAGCAGACGCACGGCGATCTGCTGCAGGCGACGGGCCTCGGCCAGGTCCCCGGCCCGGACAGCGCGGTGCAGGGCGACGTACAGGGCCGGTGCCAGGTTGAAGGTGGCGCCGATGCCTCCGTTCGCCCCCTGGGCCATGGCGGCGAGCAGGAGGTCGTCGGAGCCGAGCAGGATGGTGAAGTCCTCGCCCAGCCGAGCGCGGAGCCGGGCCAGTATCGCCAGATCGCTCGAGGTGTACTTCAGGCCCTGGATCACCCCTTCCTCGGCGAGGCCGGTGAGAAGCTCGGCGCCCAAGGGGCGCCCCGTGAAGCCGGGGATCGTATAGGCCAGCAGCGGGAGGTCGCTGTGCTCACGGACGTCCCGGAAATAGTGCGCAAGGGAGTCGTCGCCGTATCCGTAGTAGAGGGGGATCGATGCCGACAGGGCGGTCGCCCCGTGATCGACGGCCCGCAGCGCCAGCTCCCGGACGGCTCGCTGATCGGACGCGGCGACCTGGAAGACGACCTCGCGTCCGGACGCCTCCTCGGCGACGGTCTCGAGGACGAGGAGCCGCTCCTCGGTGCTGAGCAGGTAGTACTCGCCCGAGGTTCCCGAGACGAAGTAGCCGTCGACGCCCGCATCGTTGAGCCGGTTGACGAGCGTGCGCGTGCGCTGGGGAGAGACCCTCCCGTCCTCCTCATAGGCGGTGAGCAGGGCGGGCAGGATGCCGTCGATCGTCACAGGGTCCCTCCGGAGGCGTCGGGGTCAGGAGCGGCAGGAAGGCCGTGCGCGAGGGGTGGGCGCGGCTCAGTGCTCGGCTTCTGCCGGATCCTATAGGACGCGGTCGACAGGCCGGTCCGCCGGCGATGATCACGCCCCGGGATCACCGACCGCCGGTGTCCAGGAAGGCCTGCAGCGCCAGGACGGCGGCCCCGACCGCACAGGGGTGGGGCTGGACCTGGGAGACGACCACCTGCGTCGTGGTCTCGTCCTCGAAGTGCTCCCGGGCGGCTCGCAGGTAGATCGCCGGGGCGGCCTGGACCGGGGTGCCGGCCAGCACCATGGATTCCAGGCCCAGCGCGATCGCGAGGTTCGCCGCGATGCGGGTCAGCGGCAGGGCGGCGGCGAGGACATCGGCCTGGGCCGTCGCAGAGCCCTGAGTGGCCTCCAGTGCGGTGCGGGAGAGTTCGTCCACCCCGTCGGGAGCGACATAGAGGTGTAGGCAGCCACGCCGTCCGCAGGCGCAGACCGGGCCCTCGGGGTCCACCCGGAGGTGGTCCAGGCTCTGCCCGCTGTCGGGGCGGAACGGGACGCCGTCCAGCAGGAGGGAGAGCGTCGTCGTCGACCCCAGGTGCACGGTCCCCGACAGTCCCGCTCCCGACTGCTCGCCGCTCCAGAAGCTGCCCAGGGCGGCGCAGGTCCCTTCCCGGCCGCGGGTGGCGCGCACGTCGAGCTCGGCGGTCAGCGCCCGGAGCGCCTGGTCGACCTCCTCGGGCAGCTGCGCCGGCACGGCGAATCCGATCCCGGTCATCGCGCCCAGCTCGTCGTCGGGGATCAGGGCGGCGAGGCCCTCGCGGACTGACTCGGAGACCTCACGGGGGTCGGTCGCATCGACCAGCGGCAGCACCACCCGCGACTGCAGTGCGCCGGTGGTGTCCACGGCCACCATCGAGAGGCGGTCGTGGTCGATCGTGCACCCCAGCGCCCGTCGGGCCGCATCGTTGACGCGCAGCAGCGTCGCCCGCTTGCCGCCGGTGGAGCGGGCGTGCCCGCTCTCCCACAGCAGCCCGGCGGCCAGCAGACGCTTGACCGAATTGGTGACGGTGGCGGCGGTGACCCCCAGTTCCCGGGCGATCTCGACGCGGGTGCTCTCGGTGCGGCGGCGGACGACCTCGAGCACGGCGGTGTCCATGGCCGGGGGTCGACCGTCGCCGCTGCGGATCATCTCTCGCCCTTCCGCCGATCGTGACCATTCCGGGACCTGCCTCGGAGGGCGTTCCCTCTTGACGGACCCTGACGTCCTTTGCAGAATGAGGCTACTTCATTAACTGAATGAAGAAAGATCCGTGGAGGGGCGCGTTCGACCGATCCAGCGCCGACCACCGGCACGCGATGACGCGTGGACAAGGAGAGCAAGGATGCACCTGAAGCGCCGTGACCTGTACAAACTAGCTGCCGTCGGAGCGGCGCCGCTGGCGCTGGCCTCGTGCGGGCAGGCGTCCAACCTCGAGACCGGCGGCGGAGGTGGCGGGGATCAGGAGAAGCCGATCCTCACCGTCAATGCGACAGAAGCCACGCTCACCCGGAACCTCAACCCGCACTCGCCGTCCGTGATCCCGATGGTGCAGGGGATGATCTACGAGACCCTGTTCTACTTCAACCCGCTCCAGGCCATCGATCAGGAGCCGCAGCCGCAGCTGGGGGACACCTACGCGTGGAACGAGGACGGCACCGCCCTCACGGTCGCCGTGCGCCAGGGCGTGACCTGGACCGACGGTGAGCCCTTCACCGCCCGTGACGTCGCCTTCACCTTCACGAGGATCAGCGAGACCGAGGCGCTGAACGACGGCGGCACCGCCCCGACGGCCGAGGCGAGCGACGACACCACCGTCGTCATCACCTACGCCGAGCCCTCGTTCACCGAGGGCCCCAACGCCCTGGGTCGCACCTGGATCCTCCCCGAGCACCTCTTCACGGACGTCGAGGACCTCGCGACCTACCCCAACGAGGACCCCGTCGGCACGGGGCCCTTCCGTCTGGACGACTTCTCCCCGGAGTCCTACCTGCTGGTGGCGAACGAGGACTACTGGGAGCAGGGCAAGCCCGCCATCGGCGGCGTCCGGGCCATCACCACCTCCGGCAACCAGTCCGCGACCGACCAGTGGCTGGCGGGGAACATCGACTACATGTCCGCGGCGATCCCGAGCCTGGAGGAGCACGTCGAGTCCAGCCCCGATCTGGCCTTCACCAACACCGGGATCTCGCAGATGGCCCTGATGGCCGCTTCGAACCCCGAGCTGGGATGCGAGGGCCCGCAGACCGACGTCGCCGTGCGCAAGGCGCTCTACTACGGGATGGACCGTGAGCAGCTGTCGAAGCTGGCGTTCTTCGACCTCGGGGCCGACATCTCCCCGTCGTTCGCCCTGCCCGAGCGGGATGCCGATTTCATCGACCCCTCGATCGAGGTCGCACCGTGGAACGCGCGTCCCGACGAGGCGACCGCGGTGCTCGAGGACGCCGGCTACGAGCTCGGCGAGGACGGCGTGTACGCCAAGGACGGCGTGCGCGTCTCGATGACCGTCTCCTGCCCCACCGGCTGGTCCGACTACGCCACCGCCCTGGACACCCTCGCCCAGCAGTACCGGGAGCTCGGCATCGAGCTGATCCCGCAGCAGGTCAGCGTCAACGAGTGGAACGACTCCAAGGCCAAGGGGACGTACCAGCTGGTGATCGATTCCGTCGGTCAGGGCCCCGCCCCGGATCCGTACTACCCCTACCGCAACCACTTCTCGACCGAGAGCACGGTGCCCGTGGGCGAGAACGGCAACCCGTACCAGAACATCACCCGGTTCTCCGACCCCGACGTCGACGCGGCCCTGGACGCCGCCTCGGCGACCGACGACCCGGAGGCCAAGAAGGAGCAGTACTTCCTGATCCAGCAGAAGCTGGTCGACGTGATGCCGGCGATCCCGGTGCTGATCGGGTCGAGCCTGACGGAGTACAACACCTCCCGCGCCACCGGATGGCCGACCGAGGAGGACATGTACGCCTACCCGATGTCCTGGTCCGCGCCCGACAACGCCATCGTCCTCAAGACCGTCACGCCCGTCCAGTGACCGGGGCGGGGGACGACGAAAGGAACCGCTGACCGTGCATCTGCTGCGCAAACTCGGGTTCTACCTGGTGGCCCTGTGGGCCGCCGTGACCCTGAACTTCTTCATCCCCCGTCTGCTGCCGGGCAGCCCGGTGGACGCCGTGCTGGCCAAGCTCGCGCTGCGGGGCCCGGTCGACCCGGGTACCCGCAGGTCGATCGAGATCATGCTCGGGGCCGACGACGACCAGCCCGTGATCCAGGAGTACGTCGCCTACCTGGGCGGATTGTTCTCGGGCGACCTCGGGGTCTCGGTGACCTACTTCCCGACCCCGGTCACCGACATCATCGCCCAGGCCCTGCCGTGGACGCTGATGCTGGTCGGGATGGCCACCGTCTTCACCTTCATCCTGGGGATGGCGCTGGGCACCATCGCCGGGTGGAAGCGCGGCACCTGGTTGGACTCCCTGATCCCCGCGACCACGATCCTGCAGGCCGTGCCCTACTTCTGGCTCGCGCTGCTGTTCATCTACGTGCTGTCGGTCAACCTCGACATCTTCCCGATCGCCGGCGGCTACGACGCCTCCCTGGTGAAGCCCGCCTTCGACTACCCGTTCCTGTCCAACGCCGTCTACTACGGCTTCCTGCCGGCGCTGACGATCGTGCTGTCCTCGCTCGGCGGCTGGCTGCTGGGGATGCGCAACATGATGGTCTCCACCCTCAGCGAGGACTACATCCTCACCGCCGAGGCGAAGGGCCTCAGCCCCCGTCGGGTCATGATCATGTACGCGGCGCGCAACGCGATGCTCCCCAGCGTCTCCGGGTTCGCGATCTCCCTGGGATTCGTGGTCTCCGGCTCCATCGTCGTCGAGACGGTGTTCTCCTACCCCGGCATCGGCTTCACGATGCTCCAGGCGGTCAACAACAACGACTACTCGCTCATGCAGGGCCTGTTCCTGATCATCACCGTCGCCGTGCTGGCCGCGAACCTCGTGGTGGACCTGCTGTACGGCATCATCGACCCCCGCACCCGGGCACGGGGCTGAGGAGCAGACATGACGTCCACACCCGCGCGACTCGGCGGCGCCGTGCGCCGCAATCTCACCCCGTCCCTGGTCATCGGCGTCGGCCTGGTGGTGGTGATCGTCCTGTTCGGACTCATCGCCCCCTTCTTCACCGACGACCCGCTGACCGTGCACAACTACGGCATGCAGGGGCCGTCGGCCGATCATCTGCTGGGCACCACCCAGACCGGCCAGGACGTGCTGGCCCAGCTGGCCTGGGCCACCCGCGGATCCCTCCTGGTGGGGGTGATCGTCGCCGTGCTGGCCCTGTTCCTCTCCGGGTTCTTCGGGATCCTCGGGGGATACCTGGGTGGGTGGCTCGACGAGGTGTTCTCCCTGTTCACCAACGTGGTGCTGATCCTGCCCGGTCTGCCGCTGATGATCGTGATCGGCTCCTACGTCCAGCAGCGCGGCCTGCTGCTGATCGCGTTCATCCTGGCGATCACCTCCTGGGCCGCCGCGGCGCGGGTGCTGCGCTCGCAGACCCTGTCGATCCGTACGCGCGACTACGTCCAGGCCGCGAAGATCGCCGGCGAGAAGCCGCACCGGATCATCGCCGTGGAGATCCTGCCGAACCTGCTGCCGGTGATGTCCAGCGGCTTCGTGTTCGCGCTGATCACCGCGATCCTCGGCGAGGCCGGGCTGAGCTTCATCGGGCTCGGTGTGGTGGGCACGCAGACCTGGGGCTCGATGCTCTTCTATGCCCAGAACGGGCAGGCCCTCACCCTCGGTGCCTGGTGGTGGTTCGTGCCGCCGGGGCTGCTGATCGCGACGCTCGGCTGCGGGCTGTCGCTGATCAACTTCTCGATCGACGGCATCATCAACCCGCGTCTGCGCAGCGCGCCGAAGCAGGTCAAGCAGGTCTCGACGGCACAGAAGACGGAGGCGATGGCATGAGTTCCCCCGACACCACGACCACGGGAGGTACGACGGGGGCGTCCCCGCGGAACGCCGGAACCGCCGGAACCGCCGGGGGCGCCGTGGACGCCGGGACCGCCCGCGACCCCCTGACCAGCCTGGAGGACACCCGATCCGGTGCCGGCTCGCCCGTGCTCGAGGAGCCCGTTCTGACCGTTCAGGAGCTGTCGGTGGTCTACGAGGTGGATCCCCCCGTCCACGCCGTCCACGCCGCGTCGTTCACGCTGCGCCGCGGGGAGGTTCTTGGCCTGGCCGGGGAGTCCGGCTGCGGCAAGACCACCTTGGCCTACGGCCTGAACCAGCTGCACCGCCCGCCGGCGCGGGTCACGGCCGGGGCGGTCACCTTCCATGACCGCGACGGGGGCGATGTCGACGTGCTCGCCCTGTCCGGTCAGGGGCTGCGGGCCTTCCGCTGGTCGAAGATCGCGATGGTCTTCCAGGGGGCGATGAACTCCCTGAATCCGGTGCTGAGCGTCCGTGCCCAGCTGGCGGACGTGTTCACCACGCATCGCCCCCACCTGGAGGCCGCCGAGCGCCTGAGCCGCTCGCGCGAGCTCCTCGAGCTGGTCGGCGTGGACCCCGCACGTCTCGGCGCCTTCCCCCATGAGCTCTCCGGCGGGATGCGTCAGCGCGTCATGATCGCCATGGCCCTCGCGCTGGATCCGCAGCTGATGATCATGGACGAGCCGACGACGGCGCTGGACGTCGTGGTCCAGCGGGAGATCCTCCAGGAGATCCTGCGACTGCGCCACGAGCTCGGCTTCGCGGTCGTCTTCATCACCCACGACCTGCCGATGCTGCTGGAGATCTCCGACCGGATCGCGATCATGCGCGGCGGACGGATCGTCGAGCTGGACACCGCGGAGAACCTCTACTTCGAGCCCCGCGACCCCTACACCCGCCGGCTGCTGGGCTCCTTCCCCTCGCTCACCGGGGACGCGGGCGATTTCGTGCGGGCCGGATTCGACGCGGAGGAGACGCGATGAGCACCCTGACGGTCGCCGACCTGTCCAAGACGTACCTGCTGCGCGACGGGCTGCGCTTCAGCCGCCTCGAAGCGGTCCGGTCCGTGAGCTTCGAGCTGACCCCGGGGCGCACCGTCGCCCTGGTGGGGCAGTCGGGCTCCGGGAAGTCCACCATCGCCAAGCTGATCGCCCAGCTGGAGACGCCGACCTCGGGCACCCTCTCGCTGGACGGCAGACCCGTCGGCCGGCGGGGCCGGGCGCTGGCGGCCTACCGGGACCAGGTGCAGATGGTGTTCCAGGACCCCTTCGCCTCCCTGAACCCCTTCCACAGCGTCGGTCACCACCTCGAGCGGCCCCTGCTGCTGCACGGCAAGGCCACGAAGCAGACCGCCCGCGAGAAGGCCCTGGCCCTCCTGGAGCGGGTGAACCTGTCCCCGGCCACCGTGTTCATCGACCGCAAGCCGCATGAGCTCTCCGGGGGCCAGCGTCAACGGGTGTCGATCGCCCGCGCCCTCGCCCCGGAGCCCAGCATCCTGGTGGCCGACGAGCCCGTCTCGATGCTCGATGTGTCGATCCGACTCGGCGTGCTGAACCTCCTGGCCCGCCTGCAGCGCGAGGAGAACCTCGCCCTGCTGTACATCACGCACGATCTCGCGACCGCACGCCACTTCTCCGATGAGATCCTGGTGATGTACCACGGTGATGTGGTCGAGCAGGGGGCGGCCGACGACGTGATCCTCGATCCGCAGGCAGAGTTCACCAAGCAGCTGCTGGTGGCCGCCCCCGAACCCGGCGCCAACCCGCGCTTCCTCGCCGAGGCGAGACGTCGCGGGGTGCCCATGCCCGATCATCTCGCCGCCCTGGAAGAGAGCCCGTGACCGCTGTGACCTCCTCGATGCACCCCATCTCCCGTCGCGACCTGCACGAGGGATGGACCCTCACCGTGACCGACGGGCCGGTGCCCTTCCCGATCGCGGACGTCCCCGCCACGGTCCCCGGCACCTTCCTCACCGACCTGCTGGCGGCCGGACTGATCCCGGACCCCTACCTCGACCGGAACGAGCACGAGCTGGCCTGGTCCGGGGAGGTGGACCTCTCCTATACCGCCCGCTTCGAGTGGTCGCCGAGCGGTGCCGACCGGGTGGACCTGGTGGCGGCCGAGCTCGACACCGCCGCGACCGTGGTGCTGAACGGCCAGGAGATCGCGACCGTGCAGAACCAGCACCGCTCCTGGCGCTTCGACGTCACCTCCGCGCTGCGCGAGGGCGAGAACGTGCTGGAGATCCGCTTCGCCTCCCCGCTGCGCACTGCCCGGGAGAACATCGAGCGGCTCGGGGACCTGCCGGCCGTCGGCAACGACCTGCCGTACAACGCGATCCGGAAGATGGCCTGCAACTTCGGATGGGACTGGGGTCCGGTGCTGGTCACCAGCGGGATCTCCGGACCGATCGGGCTCGAGGAATGGTCCGGCGCACGCCTGGCGCCGATCCGCCCGCAGGTCACCGTCGAGCAGGGGCACGGCGTGGTGGAGCTGCAGGTCCCGATCGAGCGCTCCGGAGGCGCGGGGGACGAGACCGTGAGCGTCTCCGCCCGCCTGCTGGACCCCTCGGGCCGCCAGATCGACGAGACCACCCAGAGCTCGCAGACCGATGAGCTCGCCGTGCGGCTGTCGGCCGAGGACCCGCAGCTGTGGTGGCCGCGGGGATACGGCGATCAGCCCCTGTACGGCGTGGCCGTGGAGCTGCGGGACGCCGCCGGCGTGCTGCGCGGGACCCGGACCCACCGGATCGGCTTCCGCACCGCCGGAGCCATCGAGGAGGCCGACGAGATCGGCACCTCCTTCACCCTCACCGTGAACGGGACGGCGATCCTCGCCAAGGGAGCCAACTGGATCCCCGAGGACTGCTTCCCCTCGCGGCTGACCGCCCAGGACTACCGCCGGGCGGTCACCGACGCGGTCGAGGCGGGCATGAACGTGCTGCGCATCTGGGGCGGGGGGCTGTACGCGCCCGAGGAGCTGTACTCCCTGTGCGACGAGCTGGGGATCATGGTGTGGCAGGACGTCGCGATGGCCTGCGCCGCCTACTCCGAGAGCGAGCCGCTGCGCTCCGAGGTGATCGCCGAGGCCCGCGAGCACATCGTGCGCCTGGCCTGGCATCCGGCGCTGGTGCACTGGAACGGCAGCAACGAGAACGTCGAGGGGTACTACCACTGGGGATGGAAGGAGACCCTGCCCGAGGGCGCCACCTGGGGAAACGGCTACTACACGGAGATCTTCCCGGCCCTGCTGGCGGAGCTGGACCCCACCCGCAGCTACACCCCCTCCAGCCCCTTCTCCCGACCGCTGATCGACCAGCCCCGCCACCCCGACCACGGCACCATCCACAACTGGGTGGCGTGGGCCTCCGAGGAGGACAACGACTACCTCCGCTACCGCGACACGATCCCACGGTTCTCCGCCGAGTTCGGATACCAGGGCCCGGCCAACTGGGCGACGATCGCCCGCGCCGTCAGCGAGCGCCCGCTGGACGCCGACTCGGCGGCGATGCTCTCCCACCAGAAGGCCGTCGGCGGACAGGACAAATTGCGCCGCGGCATGGCCGCCCACCTGCCCGAGGTCGAGGGGTTCGACGATTTCCACTTCGCGACCCAGCTCAACCAGGCCCGCGCCCTGATCTGCGGGATCGGGCACTATCTGTCGTACTGGCCGCGCTGCGCCGGCACCATCGTGTGGCAGCTGAACGACTGCTGGCCCGTCACCTCCTGGGCGGCGGTGGACGGGGACGGCCGGCGCAAGCTGCTCTGGTACGCCCTGCGGGACCTGTACGCACCGCTGCTGATCACCGTGCAGCCGCGTGAGGACGAGGAGGTGGTCAGCGTGGTCAACGACAGCGCCACCTCCCTCGACGGGCCGCTGGTCCTGCGTCGGCAGACGCTCGACGGCGAGGTGCTCGCCGCGGTGACCTCGCAGCTCCAGGTCGCGCCGCGCTCCGCGACGACCGTGCCGGTTCCCGCCGAGCTGCGGGGGACGACGGGGGCCGGGGACCAGGTCCTCGTCGCCGAGCTGCGGACCGGCAGGGGAGGGGAGAGGCGCGGACGGACGGTCCACTTCCCCGTCGAGGACCGTGCGTCCGAGCTGCGCGGCGGCGCCTACGAGGCCACCGCCGCCGCCGTCGAGGGCGGGGTCGAGATCAGCGTGCACGCCACCGGCACGGTCCGCGACCTCTGCGTCCTCGCCGACAAGGTCGACCCCGACGCCGTCGCCGAGCAACAGCTGCTGACCCTGCTGCCGGGCGAGAGAGCCACCGTCCGGGTGCGCACAGCCGGGACCGCCGCCCCGCAGGAGTACCTGGCCCCGACCGTGCTGATCAGCGCGAACGATCTGGTGGCCCGGGCGCCGGAGCGGGCAACGGGGCAGAGCGATGAGGATCGAGCGATGAGGGCAGGACGATGAGGGCTGGGCGATGAAGGGCACGTGATGAAGACGGGACGGATCGGCATGCCGGCGCCGCGGTCGATGTGGGAGGCGAGCTCCGAGCAGTTCCACACGCTGGTGCTGCGCGGACTCGAGGAGACCGCGATCGCCGCCGGCCATGGCGTGCTCAGCGAGGTGGTCGACACCCCGCAGGCGGAGCTCGCGGTGATCCGCAGCTGGGCCGAGGAGCGCCGCGTCGACGTGGTGGTGCTCAAGGACCTACGGCGCGACGACCCGCGCCCCTCGGTCCTGCGGGCGGCGGGCGTGCCCTTCGTGCTCGCCGGCGACGTCCGCCAGAGCGGGGCCGACGCGGCGGTGCTGACCGACAACTCCGGGGCGACCCGGAAGCTGCTGACCGATCTGGTCGCGCTCGGCCACCGCCGCATCGGGCATGTCGGGGGCCCGGGGAGCCTGCTGCACACCCAATGGCGTCAGGAGGCCTACGACGACTTCGTCGCCGAGCGCGACCTGCCCGCGCTGCACCTCGAGGGCGACTACAGCGCGGACAGCGGGTCCCGAGCCGCTGCCACCCTGCTGGCCCGGGACGAGCCCCCGACGGTGCTGGTCTTCGACAACGACGCCATGGCCATCGGTGGAGCCGCCAGAGCGCGGCAGCTGGGCCTGGACGTCCCGGGGGACGTCTCCCTGGTGTCCTGGGACGATTCGCTGGCCTGTCAGGTCTGCGATCCGCCGCTGGCCGTCCTCGGGCACCGCGCCCACCAGCTCGGCATGGACCTGGGCAGGGCGGCCACGGCCGTGCTCGCGGGAACGGCCGACGGGATGCGCCTGGTCCAGGAGCTGCCCGACATCACCCCCCGGGGTTCGCTGGCGCGCGCCCCCGCCTGAGCGCCATCGCTCCCGGCCCCTCCCTGCTCATGATCGCCAGGGCACGGCCCCCTCTCGCGGCCCGTGGCCAGTCCCGGGCCCGAGGCTCCTCGCCATGCGGGGTGCTGCGGCGTATCCTGGGGAAACGCCGCACGGGAAGGTGTGGACCATGAACGTCTCGCGGAGCATCGTGGTGGGCTACGACGACACCACGGCATCGACGGCCGCCGTGCGCTGGGCGGCGGATCTCGCTCGCGGCTCCGACATCGGGCTGCGGATCGTGCACGCCTGGACGTGGCCTCTGCTGGGCAGCGGCATGGCCGGCGTCCCGGTGATCGATTCGGCCGGGCCCCGCAACCAGGCGCTGCGCCTGCTGGACGACGTCGCCGAGGACGTCGCGGCGAAGACTCCCGACGTCATCGTGCATACAGAACTGATCCCGGGCAGCCCTCGGGACGTCCTCGACGAGGTCTCGCAGAACACTGATCTGCTGGTGGTCGGAACCCGAGGCCTCGGCGCCGTCCTGGGCACTCTGCTGGGATCCGTCAGCCGGGGACTGCTGCATGATGCGGGCTGCCCGGTCGCCGTGATCCGCTCCGAGCACCATCGCGCGGGCCCGGTGCTGGTCGCCTATGACGGGTCGGATGCCGGGTGGGAGGCCGTCGACGTCTCCGCAGATCTCGCCGCCACCTGGGGGAGCATCCTCCGGGTCGTCCACGTCCAGGACGATGGACATGCTCCCTATGCCAACAACCTCGAGGCCTGGAGCGGGGGGACCCGTTCGCGGACCCTGCTCGACCGGGCGGCGGAGCGTGCCCGGTCCCGGCACCCGGAGCTCACCGTGGAGACACGGATGCTCGAAGGTCGTTCTGCCGCAGAGGGCCTGCTCTCCGCCGCAGCCGGTGCCCGCATCCTGGTGATGGGCCATCGTGGGCTGAGCCGAGGACCTTTCGGCTCGACCGCCCATGCCACGGTCCTGCACGCGACGGGGAACATCCTCGTCGTCCGCCGCCCCGCTGCGGAGTGACCTGACTCGCGTCCGCGCCCCCACGGTTTGAACGTCGGCCCGCGACCCCGTTAAGCTGTCCGACGGTAGCGTGTCCGAGCGGCCGAAGGTGCTTCACTCGAAATGAAGTGTGCGGTGACCCCGCACCGCGGGTTCAAATCCCGCCGCTACCGCTCCTGACCAGGGAGTTACCCGGTCACCGAAGGCCCCCGTCATCAGCTGGCGGGGGCCTTCGTCGTCCCCGGGTCGCGTCAGGCAGAGCATTGGCGTGCCCGGGGATGCTCCGTGGAGCGCGGGGCGGCATGCGCTCCCTCAGCCGTCACTAACACAAGAAGCCCGGATCGCCTTCATCGGCAGGATGTCGGAACGGTCACCTGCCGAGGGCCCCGTTCTGGCTTGACGGGTGCTGGCGATCTGCGTAATGTTCTTTCTCGTGCCCAGCAGGTCGGGACAGCGGAAAGGCCGGAAGGCCGGCCCGGGAATCTCGGTCTGACGAGGCACGGCAGGTCTCTCCGGAAGGAGTTGGCGCGGCGGGGATCACATCCCACCGAGTTGACATGGAGGACCGGAACCCGTAAGTTGTAAGGGTTGCCCCGGAGCTGAAGAGCCGAAAGGTTCGGATCTCTGAGTGCGCGTGTTGCTTGATATCTCAATAGCGTGTCTGTTTATTGATGCCATTATTTTGAATGGCAAATTTTAACGGATGATTAGCAGTTTATGCTAGTTGTTTGTTGTTTGCTGGGATTTTTCTATGTTTTCATGGAGAGTTTGATCCTGGCTCAGGACGAACGCTGGCGGCGTGCTTAACACATGCAAGTCGAACGATGATGGTGGTGCTTGCACCGCCTGATTAGTGGCGAACGGGTGAGTAACACGTGAGTAACCTGCCCCCCTCTTCGGGATAACCTCGAGAAATCGAGGCTAATACCGGATATGAGTTTCCACCGCATGGTGGTTGCTGGAAAGTTTTTCGGTGGGGGATGGACTCGCGGCCTATCAGTTTGTTGGTGAGGTAATGGCTCACCAAGGCGATGACGGGTAGCCGGCCTGAGAGGGCGACCGGCCACACTGGGACTGAGACACGGCCCAGACTCCTACGGGAGGCAGCAGTGGGGAATATTGCACAATGGGCGAAAGCCTGATGCAGCGACGCCGCGTGAGGGATGACGGCCTTCGGGTTGTAAACCTCTTTCAGTAGGGAAGAAGCGAAAGTGACGGTACCTGCAGAAGAAGCGCCGGCTAACTACGTGCCAGCAGCCGCGGTAATACGTAGGGCGCAAGCGTTGTCCGGAATTATTGGGCGTAAAGAGCTTGTAGGTGGCTTGTCGCGTCTGCCGTGAAAACCCGAGGCTCAACCTCGGGCGTGCGGTGGGTACGGGCAGGCTAGAGTGTGGTAGGGGAGACTGGAATTCCTGGTGTAGCGGTGAAATGCGCAGATATCAGGAAGAACACCGATGGCGAAGGCAGGTCTCTGGGCCATTACTGACACTGAGAAGCGAAAGCATGGGTAGCGAACAGGATTAGATACCCTGGTAGTCCATGCCGTAAACGTTGGGCACTAGGTGTGGGGGACATTCCACGTTCTCCGCGCCGTAGCTAACGCATTAAGTGCCCCGCCTGGGGAGTACGGCCGCAAGGCTAAAACTCAAAGGAATTGACGGGGGCCCGCACAAGCGGCGGAGCATGCTGATTAATTCGATGCAACGCGAAGAACCTTACCAAGGCTTGACATGGACCGGACGGCTGCAGAGATGTGGCTTTCTTCGGACTGGTTCACAGGTGGTGCATGGTTGTCGTCAGCTCGTGTCGTGAGATGTTGGGTTAAGTCCCGCAACGAGCGCAACCCTCGTTCCATGTTGCCAGCGCGTAGTGGCGGGGACTCATGGGAGACTGCCGGGGTCAACTCGGAGGAAGGTGGGGACGACGTCAAATCATCATGCCCCTTATGTCTTGGGCTTCAAGCATGCTACAATGGTCGGTACAATGGGTTGCGAAGCTGTGAGGTGGAGCGAATCCCAAAAAGCCGGCCTCAGTTCGGATTGGGGTCTGCAACTCGACCCCATGAAGTCGGAGTCGCTAGTAATCGCAGATCAGCAACGCTGCGGTGAATACGTTCCCGGGCCTTGTACACACCGCCCGTCAAGTCACGAAAGTCGGTAACACCCGAAGCCAGTGGCCCATCCTTGTGAGGGAGCTGTCGAAGGTGGGATCGGTGATTGGGACTAAGTCGTAACAAGGTAGCCGTACCGGAAGGTGCGGCTGGATCACCTCCTTTCTAAGGAGCATCACCATTATGGTGGCCATTTTCCTGCCCGAGTGTGGTGGGGATGGTTGCTCACGGGTGGAACATCAATGAATGGGCACTTCACCAGTCGGTGTGGTTTCTTCAGTACGGCCTCTTTTTGAGGGGTCTGGAACGAGTGCTGCCGGGTGGTTCGAGGTGGAGACACGCTATTGGGTTGTGAGGCTGCACGCGTCCCTGGTGCTTTTGGGTGCTGGGGTGTGTGGCTGGTCCTCCCTCGTCATGGTCCGCTGGTTTGCGGGTGTGGTGGGTGTGGGGTTGTTTCTTGAGAACTACATAGTGGACGCGAGCATCTTGTAAGCAATTTTTATGATTTTGTGTCTTTGTGTTGCTAAGTTTTTTAGAGCGCACGGTGGATGCCTTGGCAAGAAGAGCCGACGAAGGACGTGTGAGTCTGCGTTAAGCCTCGGGGAGTTGACAACAGAGCTGTGATCCGAGGATGTCCGAATGGGGAAACCCACCGCGAGTCATGTCGCGGTACCCGCCACTGAATGTATAGGTGGTGTGGAGGGAACGCGGGGAAGTGAAACATCTCAGTACCCGCAGGAAGAGAAAACAAAGAGTGATTCCGTGAGTAGTGGCGAGCGAAAGCGGAGGTGGCTAAACCTGGTCTGTGTGATACCCGGCAGGGGTTGCAGGTCGGGGGTTGTGGGACGTGTCTGGTCCGTCTGCCGGCGGATCGACGTGGACGCATAGCAGTAGTCGAAGTCGTGGTGAGTGCGACGGCGTAGAGGGTGTGACCCCCGTAGACGAAACTGATGTGCGGCGTGATGCTGTTCCCGAGTAGCACCGGACCCGTGAAATCCGGTGTGAATCTGCCAGGACCACCTGGTAAGCCTGAATACTACTTCTTGACCGATAGCGGACAAGTACCGTGAGGGAAAGGTGAAAAGCACCCCGGGAGGGGAGTGAAATAGTACCTGAAACCGTGTGCTTACAATCCGTCGGAGCCTTTTGGGGTGACGGCGTGCCTTTTGAAGAATGAGCCTGCGAGTTAGTGGTCGGTGGCGAGGTTAACCCGTGTGGGGTAGCCGTAGCGAAAGCGAGTCTGAACGGGGCGTTCAGTCGCCGGCTCTAGACCCGAAGCGAAGTGATCTATCCATGGGCAGTGTGAAGCGCGGGTAAGACCGCGTGGAGGCGCGAACCCACTTCAGTTGAAAATGGAGGGGATGACCTGTGGATAGGGGTGAAAGGCCAATCAAACTTCGTGATAGCTGGTTCTCCCCGAAATGCATTTAGGTGCAGCGTTGCGTGTTTCGTGTCGGAGGTAGAGCACTGGATAGGCGATGGGCCCCACCGGGTTACTGACCTTAGCCAAACTCCGAATGCCGATACGTGAGAGCGCAGCAGTGAGACTGTGGGGGATAAGCTTCATGGTCGAGAGGGAAACAGCCCAGAACATCAGCTAAGGCCCCTAAGCGTGTGCTAAGTGGAAAAGGATGTGGAGTTGCTGAGACAACCAGGAGGTTGGCTTAGAAGCAGCCACCCTTGAAAGAGTGCGTAATAGCTCACTGGTCAAGTGATTCTGCGCCGACAATTTAGCGGGGCTCAAGCACACCGCCGAAGCTGTGTCACTCCAGCCTTGTGCTGGGGTGGGTAGGGGAGCGTCGTGCAGCCGGTGAAGCCGCGGGGGAACCCAGTGGTGGAGGCTGTACGAGTGAGAATGCAGGCATGAGTAGCGATAGACGGGTGAGAAACCCGTCCGCCGATTGATCAAGGGTTCCAGGGCCAGGTTTATCCGCCCTGGGTTAGTCGGGACCTAAGGCGAGGCCGACAGGCGTAGTCGATGGACATCGGGTTGATATTCCCGAACCGATCGTAGGAGGACCCATACCGAGGCAGCTGATGCTAACCACCCGAGCTGGCCCCATACCCTTCGGGGTGTGGAGGTTGGTGAGGCTGGGAACCAAGGTTGTAGTAGGTCAGCGCGTGGGATGACGCAGTGAGGTAGCTTCCGCGGACTTAATGGAATAGTCCGTCTAAGCGTGCAGCCCGGCCCCGGGTAATGCTGGGGCCATGAGGGTCAGACGTGATGGGGATCCCGTAGGGGCGAAGGTGAGTGATCCTGTACTGCCTAGAAAAGTTCCGGCGTGACGAATACGGTCGCCCGTACCCGAAACCGACTCAGGTGATCAGGTAGAGAATACCGAGGCGTTCGAGAGAATCGTGGTTAAGGAACTCGGCAAAATGCCCCCGTAACTTCGGGAGAAGGGGGGCCCGAACCGTGAGAGCGGTGAGGGCCGCAGAGACCAGGGAGAAGCGACTGTTTACTAAAAACACAGGTCCGTGCGAAGTCGTAAGACGCTGTATACGGACTGACGCCTGCCCGGTGCTGGAAGGTTAAGAGGACCGGTTAGATCCCTTCGGGGGTCGACGCTGAGAATTTAAGCCCCAGTAAACGGCGGTGGTAACTATAACCATCCTAAGGTAGCGAAATTCCTTGTCGGGTAAGTTCCGACCTGCACGAATGGCGTAACGACTTCTCCACTGTCTCAACCGCGAACTCGGCGAAATTGCATTACGAGTAAAGATGCTCGTTACGCGCAGCAGGACGGAAAGACCCCGGGACCTTTACTATAGTTTGATATTGGTGTTCGGGACGGCTTGTGTAGGATAGGTGGGAGACTGGGAAGCATTCACGCCAGTGAGTGTGGAGTCATTGTTGAAATACCACTCTGGTCGTTCTGGATTCCTAACCTCGGTCCGTGATCCGGATCAGGGACAGTGTCTGATGGGTAGTTTAACTGGGGCGGTTGCCTCCTAAAGAGTAACGGAGGCGCTCAAAGGTTCCCTCAGCCTGGTTGGCAATCAGGTGTTGAGTGTAAGTGCACAAGGGAGCTTGACTGCGAGACAGACATGTCGGGCAGGTGCGAAAGCAGGAACTAGTGATCCGGCACTCCATTGTGGAATGGGTGTCGCTCAACGGATAAAAGGTACCCCGGGGATAACAGGCTGATCTTGCCCAAGAGCTCATATCGACGGCATGGTTTGGCACCTCGATGTCGGCTCGTCGCATCCTGGGGCTGGAGTTGGTCCCAAGGGTTAGGCTGTTCGCCTATTAAAGCGGTACGCGAGCTGGGTTTAGAACGTCGTGAGACAGTTCGGTCCCTATCCGCTGCGCGCGTTGGATATTTGAGAAGTCCTGTCCCTAGTACGAGAGGACCGGGATGGACTGACCTCTGGTGTGCCAGTTGTTCTGCCAAGAGCATGGCTGGTTGGCTACGTCGGGAAGGGATAACCGCTGAAAGCATCTAAGCGGGAAGCCTGCTTCAAGATGAGATATCCATGCACCCTTGTGGTGTGAGAGGCCCCCAGTAGATGACTGGGTTGATAGGCCAGATGTGGAAGCACAGCAATGTGTGGAGCTGACTGGTACTAATGGCTGATGACTTAATAACACATTTTTGTTTACTGTTGTGTGTTCGCGTCCACTGTGTGGTTCTGGAGAAACAATCCCAGGACACTGTTCCCGGCTGGGGTTGGTGTTTGTGGGCTGGTTGTCTCGTCGTGTTACGGCGGTCATAGCATCGAGGAAACGCCCGGTTCCATTCCGAACCCGGAAGCTAAGCTCGATTGCGCCGATGGTACTGCACTCGGGAGGGTGTGGGAGAGTAGGACGCCGCCGGACATCTTCCACGGGAGTGGGAGGCTGCTGGAAACCCCTCGTCTCGAGGCTGGTTTCGCGCCTCCCACTCCCTTTTTTTCATGCCCCGGGTCCGCCTCGTCCCGTCCCGTGCCGTGCCGTGCCGTGCCGTGCCGTGCCGTGCCGTGCCGTGCACGTCCCGTGCCCTGCGGTGCCGTGCGGGTGCCGAGCCGTGACCGCGGCTCCCCGACGCGGTGCCGGCGTCCTTGACGCGGTGCCGTCACCGGGCTCTGGACGCGGTGCTGAAGGCTACCGCGGCCGCCCGTGAGCGGGGGATCGCGTCGTCACGGCCCCTGAGTGTGTGTGCGCCATGTGGGCAGGACTGTGCAGTTGACCCGATCAACGAGATGCTGGAACCATGTCGAGCTGCACCCCCGAGACCGCCACGATCGACGAGCACGGCACCTCAGTCCCGACCCCCTCGGGCCCCGGCCGGCATCCCGTCGTCACCGCGCTGGCGCTCTCGGCGGGCACCGCAGCGCTCGTCGGAGCCGAGTTCATCCCGGCCGGAGTCCTGCCCGGCATGGCCGAGGATCTCGCGGTCTCCGAAGGCCGAGCCGGCCTCACCGTCGCCGCCACCGCGCTGGCAGGAGCGCTGACCGCACCGACGATCGCCTCCATCCTGCCGCGCGCGGATCGTCGCGTCGTGCTGCTGTCCCTGCTCGGCCTCGCGATCGTCTCGAACCTGGTGGTCGCCGTCGCTCCCACTCTCGCGGTCGTCCTCGCCGCCCGGGTACTGCTGGGAGTGGCCATCGCGGGCTTCTGGTCCTTCGCGCTGTCGGTCGGGGTCCACGTCACGGGGCGTGCCGCCCTGGTCTCCACCACGGTCGCCCTGGGCACCAGTACGGCGACCATCATCGGAGTGCCGGTCTCCTCGGTGCTCGGGGACGTCATTGGGTGGCGGGCCGTGTTCCTGGTCATCTCGGCGCTGACGCTGGTGGCGGGAGGGGTCCTGTGGCGCCTGCTGCCCCCGGTCCCCGCCCAGCCCGGGGCCGGGATCGCCATGATGCGGGTGGTCCTGGGGAATCGTCGCCTGGTCGTCGGTGTGGTGGTGATCTTCGCGGCCGCCTTCGCGAACTTCACCGCCTATCCGTACATCCGCGTCGCGATCGAGGCGATCGACGCCTCTGTGGTCTCGGTCCTGCTCCTGGCTTGGGGCCTGGGCGGCCTCCTCGGGAACCTGGCCGGCGGCGCGCTGTCGCGGTGGCTGCGCTGGGCTGCGACGGCCGGGCCGGTGATCATGGCGTGCGCACTCGTCCTTCTGGGCACCACCGAGCAGACGGCCGTCCTCGCCATCGCGGTCGTGCTGTGGGGGGTCGGCTTCAACATGGTCCCCGTGACGACGCAGCTGTGGGTCTCCGCGATCGAACCACGTCGTGTCGAATCAGCGGTGGCGCTCCAGGTGACCGCGTTCCAGGTGGCGATCATGAGCGGTGCCGTCGTCGGCGGCCTGCTGGTGGACCATCAGGGCCCGTCAGCGGCGATGCTGCTCGGGGCGGGCGTCGGAAGTGCGGCCGCGATCGGTTTCGCGTCGATCGCGGTGCGGCCACGGGCCGCGTGAGGTTCTCTCAGAGATCCTCGTCGAGGTTCTTCTCCAACAGGGCGGTGAGAGCATCGAGTGCTTCGTCGGCACCCTCGCCCTCCGACCGCAGCGTCACCACGTCGCCGTGGTCCGCGTTCAACGTCAGCAGCTTGAGGATGCTGGACGCCCTGACCGGGGCGGCCCCGGCCTTCTCGATGGTGACCTCGACCATCTGCTCACTGGCCGCCTGGGAGAAGATCGCCGCAGGGCGGGCATGGAGCCCGCTGGTGCTGGCGATCTTCACGGTACGTTCTGGCATCTCCACGGCCTTTCTCGATAAGTCGATCCCCAGCGTAACGGGGGATCAGCTCTCCCCGGGACGCCGGATGCGACGCGTCATCGAATCGGGGTCGGAGAGAGTTCACCGTTTCGTCATGTGACCGGAGAGTTACCATACATCTGCACAGAAGAGCGCGGCGGCGGGCGCCCCCGGCATGTACGGTGCGGGAGTGATCCGTCAGGGGTGGCGGTACGCGCTCGGGGGAGCGTTCAGCGAAAGCCGCCGACGACCCCTGGACTGTGGTATCCCGACATTCCCGGGGGCATGGGTTGCAGGCTCGTCGGCCCGAGGGCCTCCCGCCCGACGTCGGTGAGCTCGAACCAGGCGATCATCCCCGGCTCGGGCCGGCGCCCGCCGATCGCCTCCAGGTCGTCCCGACGTGCGGTCGGGGAGCCCGCCCCGTGCCCCTCGTGCCGCATGGCGGGACGATGTGGGCGTTCGCCAGAAGGCGGGGCTTACTATGGGCCAATGCCCAGTACAGCAGGCCGTGCGCCGGATCCCAGGCCGGCGCGGACGAAGGCGGCGATCTTCGCCGCGGCACGGGACCTCAGCGCCCGCGACGGGGAGGTCACGGTCAATGCGCTCGCACAGCGGGCCGGGGTCAGCCGAGCCGCGTTCTACAGCCACTTCTCGGGTCTGGACGATCTGATGAGCGCGATGCTCGCGACGATGTTCGACCGCCAGCAGGAACGCAGCGTCGAACTGGCGGCGGAGGGCCGCAGCATCCAGGAGATGGTGCGGGTCTCGGCGGCGACGATGGTCGCCTACGTCGCCCACCACCAGGCCTTCCTGCGGGGTGCGCTGGACTGGAAGTTCTCCCATCGCACGTACCTCATCCTGGTCGCCACCCTGGCCGATCTCCACGCCATGGCGTTGGACCGACTCGGTGACCAGGTGCCGCTGTCCCCACCGATCCCGCAGATGGCTCGCTATTTCGCGGGCGGCTCGCTGGATCTGCTCATCCAGTGGCTGATCGAGACGGAGCAGGACGCGCGCGAGGGCCGGGAGCTCGACCGGGAGCCGTTGCTCGCCGCGGTGCTGCGCATGCTGCCGAGCTGGTACACGGGCCTGGAGCCGCAGGACCCGATCCCCGAGGATCTGGTCCTGGAGTGGCTGGTCACCGACCCCGACGACAGCGCCGGCGCCGCCTGATCGCTCGCGGGCGTCGGCCTCAGCAGTCGCGGGCCAGGCGCAGCAGCACGCGCGCCCCGAACCGCACCGCATCGACCGGCACCCGCTCGTCGACCCCGTGGAACAGAGGGGCGAAGTCCAGGTCGGCGGGCAGCTGCAGCGGCGCGAAGCCGTACCCGATGATGCCCAGCTCGCGCGAGAGCGGCTTGTTGTCGGTCCCCCCGCTGAGGCAGTAGGGCAGCACCCGGGACCCGGGGTCCTCCGCCTGGATCGACCGGGTCATCACGTCCACCAGGGCGCCCTCGCGCGGTGAGTCCACCGAGTTGCCGATGTCGTCGATGATCACCTCGACGTGCTCACCGGTCAGCTCGTCCAGCAGCGTCAGCAGCTCCTCCTGATGCCCGGGCAGGAAGCGGGCGTCGAAGGTCGCCTCGGCGGTCTGCGGGATGACATTGCCCTTGTAGCCGGCGCTGAGCATGGTCAGGTTCGTCGAGTCGCTGAGCGTTCCGGAGACGAACTGACGGGCCCCGCCCAGCAGCGGCAGGAACGCGGTGACGTCGTCCTCGTCCCAGCCGATGCCCGTGATCTCGGTGACCCCGTCGAACAGCGCGCGGACGTCGGCGATGAACTCGGTGGGGAAGACGTGCTCGTCGATCGCGGCGATCGCGCGGGACAGGCGCACGATGGCGTTCTCGTGGTTGGGGACCGAGCCGTGCCCGGCGCGGCCCGTCGCCCGCAGCCGTCCCCACACCAGGCCCTTCTCCGCCGTCTGCAGCAGGTAGGCGCGCACGTCGTCGCCGGAGTCCTTCTCGGGGAGGGTGATCGAGTACCCGCCGACCTCGCTGATCGCCTCGGACATGCCGTCGAACAGCTGCGGACGGTGCTGGACGATCCACTCCGAGCCCCAGATGCCGCGGTTCTCCTCATCCGCGAAGAACGCGAACAGCAGGTCTCGCGGCGGCGTCTGCCCGGTGCGGGCGAGGTGCCGGGCCAGAGCCAGGAGCATCCCGACCATGTCCTTCATGTCCACGGCGCCGCGGCCGTAGATCAGCCCGTCGCGGATCTCGGCACCGAAGGGATCGGCCGACCAGTCCTCGGCGCGGGCCGGCACCACGTCCAGGTGGCCGTGCAGGATCAGGCCGCCGCGCTCCCGGTCCTCGCCGGGCATCCGGACGAAGACATTGGGCCGCCCCGGCGCGGACTCGTGCACCTCGGGCTCCAGGCCCACCTCGCGCAGCTTCGCGATCACGTGGTCCGCCGCTTCCGCCTCGCCCGGGCCCCAGGTGGCGGGGTCGTTCCCGCCGAAGTTGGTGGTGTCGATCCGGATCAGGTCACGGGTGAACTCCACCGCCTCGTCCTGCAGCAGGGCGAGCTCGTCGGTGGTCGGATCGGCGATCGGCATGCGGGGTCCTCCTCGGGGTCGGAGCCCTCACCGTACTCGGCGGCGAGGAGGACCCGGCGCAGGTCTCAGCCCTCAGATCCCTCCAGGTGGGCCCGCATGAACCACTGGAACTTCTCCATGCCGCGGGTCTGCTCGATCAGGAGGTCCTCCGTCATCGGGTCGAGCTCGCCGGCCAGGGTGATGGACTTGCGGTTCGAGGCGATGATCCCGTCGTAGACCGCATCGAGGGCGCGCAGGTGCTCCTGGGTGTCGGCCTTGCCGAGCGTGTAGTCGTTCCAGCTGCGCTCGGAGACCAGGCGACCGGGGGTGCCGACGGGGGAGGCGCCCAGCTGGGCGATGCGCTCGGCGAGGTCGTCGGCGTAGCCGCGGACGTCCGCGACCTGGGGATCGATCATCTCGTGGACCGCGATGAAGCGGGGGCCGGTGACGTTCCAGTGCGCGTGCTTGAGCGTGAGCTGCAGGTCGTTCATCGCGTGCAGCCGGTCCTGGAGCGTCTCGACCAGGCGCACGGAGTCGTCCGTGCCGAGTCCGGGAACCGTGTACGAGAGGTCAGCCATGTCATCTCCTGTCAGAGGGTGTGCGGTGATTCGATCGTCGCCCGGATCAACGCGTGGGGGAAGGGCCTTTGTTCCCGGCGGCCCTCCGCCCCGGACCGCTCGGTATGACGGCGCGACCGTACGATGGACCTCTACGCCATCATGCCGTCCCCAGGAGGAGCCCCTCGTGAAGCCGATCAGCGCCCTGACAGGACGGCTCTCCGCCGTCCCGACCGCCGTGCGCCGCCGGTCCCAGGACGCCGCGTCGCGCGCGAGGATCCGCGCCGACGCCCGGGCGATCGCCCCGACCATCCCGCGCGACGCCGATCCCGGCCATCTGATCCGCGCCGCCCGCCGCCTCGTGCGCCGCGCCGCGCAGGACGAGTTCGCCCGCGAAGGCATCACCCAGGTGCGGCTGCCCGAGGAGATCGATCGCGCCGAGCTGCGGCGGGTCGACGTGCCCGGGGACGCGAGCTTCCACGCCGTCGTCGAGGACGTCGTGTCCGCGCTCGACATCGCCCCCAGCACGCTGGAGCGCGATGACGCGATCGACCTGCGCCGGGCCCCCAGCTCGGCAGACCGCTACGGGCTCTCTCCGGAAGTCGCCGCCGATCTCGCGTCCTATCTGCTGCAGCGGGCCGTCGAGCTCGACGGCGAGGTCGAGGACGTCGAGGCGTTCTTCACGGCGCAGGCAGCACAGATCCGCGAGGACGTGCGCGCGGTGCTGGTGCGCCAGGTCAAGGTGCCGCTCGAGCTGAAGGTCGCCCTCGAGCGGCACGAGCGGATCGAGAACGGCGATGCGTCGGCCGACGGACCCGGGGACCCCTTCGTCGAGGACTTCGCCTCCCCGACGGGAGCGCCCGGGGACGAGGACGCCACCGAGGAGGAGCGCCGCAGCTTCTCGCAGCGGGCCCGGGCGGCCTATGACTTCGCGCAGTCCGAGGCAGGCAGGACGGCATTCAGCATGCTGCGAAGCGGGGCCGAGAAGGCCTACGAGATGTATGGCAAGGGCGAGGGGAGGACCCCGGGTCCGGGGCCCTCCCCGAAGCAGCCCAAGCGCTGAGGCTCGTCAGCAGATCAGGGGCCCGTGGTCGGGCGGTCCGAGGACGGGCAGCAGATCAGCGGCTCAGAGCCCGGCCTTCTCGTGCAGCTGGCGCTTGATGCGGGCGAGCATCCCGGACATGCCGTTCAGCCGCAGAGGGCTGACCACCTCCGCGAGGCCCAGCTGTCCGGTCACCGCGTCGGGGGTGTCCAGCACATCGCCCACGGAGCGGCCGTCGAGCGCCTCGGCGAGGATCGAGGCGAAGCCGCGGGTCGTCGGCGCCTCCGGCGGGGCGGAGAAGAACAGGTGCGCCGTCGCCTCCCGACCGGTGCCGTCCACCTCGGTGGCCAGGAAGATCGGCGACTGGCATTCCGGGACCGGTTCGAGCAGCTCGGGGTGCTCCGCATAGCGATCCGGCAGCGGCGGCAGCCCGTTCGAGAACTCCAGCAGCAGCTGCAGGCGGTCCTTCCCGCCGAGGGCGTGGAAGTCGTCGGCGATCTCGGCGAACGACTCCGGCAGAGCGGCGTTCTCGCTCATCGGGTGGGGACCTCGCCCGGCTCGGGGCCGACGGCGATGGGCAGGCGCACGGCATTGCCCCACTCGGTCCAGGAGCCGTCGTAGTTGCGCACGTCGTCGAAGCCGAGCAGGTAGCGCAGCGCGAACCAGGTGTGGGCGGAGCGCTCGCCGATGCGGCAGTACGCGATCACCGGCGCGGAGGCGTCGAAGCCCAGCTCGCCGAGGTAGATGGCCTCGAGATCCGCCCGGGACCTGAAGCGTCCGTCCTCGGCGGCGGCGCGGGCCCACGGCACCGAACGGGCCGAGGGGATGTGGCCGCCGCGCACGGTGCCCTCCTGCGGGTAGTCGGGCATGTGGGTGCGCTCGCCGGAGAACTCCTGCGGGGAGCGCACGTCGACCAGCTGGCCGCCCAGGAAGTCCAGCACGTCCTCGCGGTAGGCGCGGATCGGGGCGTCCTCACGGGCGATGACGGGGTAGCCCGAGGTGGCCGCGGGCGCGGCGGCGACCGAGGTCGTCATCTCGCGGCCCTCGGCCTCCCAGGCGGCGCGGCCGCCGTCCAGCAGACGCACGTCGGGATGGCCGAACAGCTCGAAGACCCACAGGGCGTAGGCCGCCCACCAGTTGGACTTGTCGCCGTAGACCACCACGGTGGTCTCCCGGGTGATGCCGGAGGCGTCCATGAGCTTCGCGAAGCCCTCGCCGTCGACGTAGTCGCGGGTGACCGGGTCGTTGAGGTCCAGGTGCCAGTCGACCTTCACCGCACCGGGGATGTGCCCGGTCTCGTACAGCAGCACGTCCTCGTCGGACTCGACGACGACCAGGTCGTCGGTGCCGAGGTGGTCGGCCAGCCACTGGGTGGTCACGAGCTTCTCGGGGTGGGCGTACTCCTGGAGGGCAGGAGTCGGGTCAGAAGCAACGGTCATGGGGGCCCCTTTCGAACGCTGGGTGGACTGGGTCCAGTCTGTCACCACAGCCCGGGCCGTGGGCAAGCGGGTCCTGCGCCGCGAGCGGACACGGATCCCCGGCGCCCGGCCAGCCCCTACCGGCCCCTCGGCGTCCACCTCGACCCGTGCGGGACCGGAGCGTCGGGGCCGTGGTCCTTCCCCTGGCCGCCTCCGACTTCTACGGTGGGCACATGGAGAACCTGGAGCAGGAACCCATCACCCCCCGACTCGATCTGATCATCCTCGACTGCCCCGACGCGATGGAGCTGGCGACCTTCTACTCGGGCCTGATGAGGTGGCCGCTCGAGGACGGCTCGGACCGGGACTGGGCGACCCTCGATCCGCCGCGCGGCGGCATCACCCCGGAGAACCCCGACGGGGAGGCGACCCTCGCCTTCCAGCGCATCGACGACTACCAGCGCCCCACCTGGCCGGGCGGCTCCCACCCCCAGCAGTTCCACCTGGATCTGTCCGTGCCGGACATCGACGCGGCCGAACCCCAGGTGCTCGCGCTCGGCGCCACGGTGCACGAGCACCAGCCCTCGGCCTCCGGCAGCTTCCGGGTCTACCTCGACCCGGCCGGGCACCCGTTCTGCCTGATCCGCGGGAGCTGACCGCCGGACAGTGACCGCCGGGGATCGACCGCCGGCGCGCCCCGACCGGACCTCACGGTGTTGTGCGCCTGGCTTCCACGCGTGGAAGCCAGGCGCACAACACCGTGCCTCCCATGGAGTGCGAAGATCGATTCTGGAGGGCGCAGACCGACCCCGGGAGCGTGCGTCAGGAGGCGTGCGCCGCGAAGGCCTCGCGGATCTCCTCGCGCGTCGCCCCGTCGGTCAGCAGCACCTGCAGCAGCAGACGGGCCTTCGCGGGCGGCAGGAAGCCGGCCATGGTCGCGCCGGCGTCCAGCAGATCCACCTCGCTGCCGGGATAGGCGTAGTGGTGGGTGGAGGTGCCACCGGAGCCGATCCGCGTCGCGACCACGACGGGGACTCCCGCACGCAGCAGGCGGCGGAGGCGAGGCATCGCGGCGGGGGAGACGTGTCCCATCCCGACCCCGGCGATCACCAGGCCCGCGATCGCGTCGGCCGGCAGGTGGTCGAGCAGATCCAGGTCGTCATCGAGACCGGCCATCAGCGTCGGGACCCGGGGGAGGTGGTCCGGCAGCGTGCCGGGCCGGGGCGCGTCGCGACCGGGACCTCGGTGCAGCACGCGCACATCGGCCCCGTCGACCATCCCCACCGGGCTCGACGGCTCCGAGGCGAAGGCCGAGATCGCGCGGGAGGAGGTCTTGGTGACCTGGTCCGCGAGGTGCACCTGGCCGTCGACGACCGCCAGCACGCCGAGCCCTCGGGCCGTGGGGGAGGCCGCGACGGCCACCGCATCGCGCAGGTTCGCCGGCCCGTCGGCCCCCGGGGCGCTCGCCGGGCGCATCGCCCCGGTGACCACCAGCGGCGCCTCGCGGTCCCAGAACCGCTGGAGCAGGAACGCGGACTCCTCGAGGGTGTCCGTGCCGTGGGTGAGCACCACTCCGTCGGCCCCTTCGTCGACCGCGCGTCGCGCCCGCTCGAGCACCGCCCGCAGATGATGCTGTCGCACGTCGGAGGAGGAGACGTTGGCGATCTCGTGCGGCGTGAGCACGACCCCGTCGACCAGGGTGCCCATCAGGCGCGCCGCGGCGTCGTCGTCCGGGGCGGCGTGCCCGCCGGGGGCGTCCTGGGTCATGAAGATGGTGCCGCCGAGGGTCAGCAGGGTGACGGCGGCCGACGGGGCGGACGAGCTGGTCACGAGAGCTCGGGCTCCTCACCGAGGTAGAAGGCGGCGGTACGGACCGAGGCCTTGCGGGCGGGTTTGCGGTCCGCGCCGGAGGCGACGTGCGCCGCGTACCAGGCATCGGCCGTGGCGCGGGTGAACGCGGCTCCTTCGGGGGAGGAGGCGAAGGTGCCCAGCCGGGGCAGCAGGGCGGCCGACGGATCCTCCAGGTGCAGGGCCAGACCGTACAGCGCCCCGTCCCAGCCGCAGCCGGTCGCAGCCGGCCCGAAGGTCGCCCAGTGCGCGTCGGCCGGGACGGTGTGGCGCAGTTCGAAGCGGGTGCGCTGCTCGGAGCCGTCGTCGTCGGCCTCCTCGGGGGTCACCAGCAGCTCCATCTCGCTGACACTCTTGGCGAACTCCCAGGTCAGCAGGAGACGGTGCGGGACCTCGACGGCGAGGACGCGCCCGCTGGTCTCCATGTCCGGCAGCTCGAAGCGCCCGCCGGCGACGATCTCGCCGCTCGCACGGCCGAACCAGGCGGCGAGACGGTCCCCGCTGGTGAGCGCCGACCACAGCTCCTCGGGGGCGACGGCGAAGCTCTGAGCGAGGGAGACGGTGCTGCCGTTCTTCGCAGGGGCGACGGTGCGGGTGACGTTCTCGAGCTGGGAATCGGGGGTCACGGTGGAGGGTGTCATGGGGCTCCTCGGTCGGTGGTCAGCGGTGCGTCGATGGGGTCGTCGGGGGGTCAGCGGGGCGGTCGGATGCGGGTCCCACTGTGTCAGGCCCCCGCGGTGCGGCGCAGACGCACGATGACCTCCGCGTGCGCCGTGTGGGGGAACATGTCCACGAAGCGCCCGGCGACGATGCGCAGCGAGGGCATCATCGCGAGATCGGTGGCCAGGGTCTCGGGGTTGCAGCTGGAGTAGACGACGTCGCGCACGCCGGAGGTTTCGAGCCACTCGGCCAGCTCGCCGTCGATGCCCCGACGGGGTGGGTTCACGATCACCACGTCCGGCGGGCCCTCGGGCCCGGCGGCCTCACGGATCGCCCAGCCGGTCGCGTCCGCCGCCAGGAAGGTGGCCTCGATCCGCTGGTCCGCGGCGGCTTCGCGAGCCCCGTCGATCGCGTCGGTGGACACCTCGACGCCGGTGACGCGTGCGGTGGGCAGCGCACGGGCGGCATGCAGCGCGAAGCCGCCGAGGCCGCAGTAGAGGTCCCACAGCCGCGGGGCGGGGGCGGCGCGCGCGCCGCCACCGACGGTCGCGCCCGGGGTGGCCACGCGGGTGACCGCAGCACTGGGGCTCGCGCCGGAGGTGACATGCTCCGCGGCGATCTCGCCGATCCAGCTCGCCGCCTGGCGATACAGGGAACCGGCGACCTCGGTGTTGGTCTGCAGGAAGGAGCGGGGGCGGGCGAACAGGGTCACGTCCCCGGTGCGCACCGCGATCGAGGAGGCCCCGGCCAGGGGGATCTCCTGCTCGCCCTCGACGCGCGTGGTGTGCTCGGGATGAATGTTCGCGCTGACCCCGATCACCGACGGGTGCGCCGCCAGCAGCGCGGGAAGATGCTCACGGATCCGCCCCAGCGCGCGCTCGCTGCGCAGCACCAGGCGCAGCAGATGCTCTCCGTCAGGGGAGGTGGTGACCAGGACGTTCTTCAGCTCGCCCCGGCGCCGCGCCACGTCGTACGGGGGCACCTGCGCCCGACGGATCAGCGCTTTGGCTCCCTCGAGGACCTCTTCGACGCCGTCGGGATACAGCGGGCAGTCGCACAGATCGGCGCCGAGCTTCTGACCGGGCAGCCCCAGGATCGGCTCCTGCGCGGTGCCGCCGACGGCCATCTTGCCGCGGGCGCGGAAGCCGCCGTCAGGCCCGAGGATCGGCTCGCCCCAGGGGACCCCGGCGGCGAGGTACGGGTCCAGCAGCTCCTCGACGCGGTCGCGGGCCTCGGAGATCTGGCGCGGCCGGGGGAGGTCCAGCAGGGTGCATGACCTGCACTCACCGGACTCGAAATGATGGCACCGCACCCGGGCAGTCTACGAGGCCGGCGAGAGGTCGGCGGTGGGCGGGTGCGATCGTGCGTCGGCGTGCCGACGACGCGGTCCGGAGGGCTCTGCGAGGACACCGGAGGCCGCGCGTCATCCGTCGGGCCCCTCCGGTACCGTCCGGAACGGGTCACGAGACGCGGCTGCACTCCTTCGACAGAGGCCGCGCGGCAACCGGAACCGAGCCCGGTGCCTGTCGAGGAAGACCCGGCCGGAGGGCGACCGCCCGTCCGGTCAGCGAGCCCGGGAGGGCCCACGTCGGAAGGCCGCCGTCATGCAGCACGAGCACGAGGACCAGCACGAGGACGATCCCTACGCCGTCACCTGGCAGGACCAGCTGATCGAGCTGGATCTGCCGGGCGTCGGCCCGATCACCGCCTGCGGCGACCCCGCGCTGTTCGCCGCGCCGGGGACCGGTGGAGGTCCCTGGGATGCGAACCCTGAGACCGGGGGCCCCGCGGACGAGGCCCCCGCAGTCGAGGCTCCCGCGGACGAGGCCCCCGAGGAAACGGCCTTCCGACGCCGCAGGCCGACCACCCCGCCCCCGCGCCGGACCGTGCGCACGACGCTGAGCGGCCGGGAGCCCCTCGAGCTCGAGCGCACCTGGCTGGTGGTGCCCGCGCTCGGGCCGGTGCTGTCCTCGGCCGACGCCCTGGGCACCGTCGTGGCCGATCTCAGCGGCCGGGAGGCGCCGCTCGAAGTGCGTCCCATCCGTGGTGAGCCGCCGGCGGCTCCACCGAGTCGGGAGGGTGCTCGGGCCGGTGCTCCGCTCGACGGGCCGGCCGGCGGCGGAGCGCGACCCGTGCGCTCGCGCGATGTCGGCTGGTTCCGTCGGCCTGCCATCGCCGCCGCACTGCGCAGACGGGGAGGGATGGTCGCCACCGGGGCACTGGTGGGGCCCCGGCGCGAATGGTTCGAACCCGCCGTCGCGGCGCGAGAGGACCTCCTGGCCGCTCACCCGGACCAGGCGCTCGAGCGGGTGCTGCGGGTCGCGGTCGACCACGGGCAGGTCGCGGTGCTTCGCATCGGTCCCGGCGGACTCGACGTGGTCCCCACCGGTGCAGACCCGCGCGTTCCGATGCTGTCGGGACTCGAGCTGCTGGTCACCGCGCGTCCCTCGCCCTGCCCTCTGCAGGGGAAGGACGACTGCGCGCCGTGTCGCCCCCACGGCGGGCCCTGGGTCCGCTCAGCACAGGCGGCGCAGCTGGACTGGGAGGCCCGACGGGCGCAGGCGCTCGCCGTCCAGTCCTGTGGGGTGTGCTTCGGGGAGGCCCTGCCGCCGGAGGCGGATCAGCCGCAGGTGCCCCGGCTGGGACGGCGGGCAGCGGTGACGGAGATCAACCGGCTCCACCTGCGCGGTGGCGAGGTGGTGCGGATCGATCCGATCGCCCCGCCGCGGTGAGGGTGAGCGGGTGCGGTCGGGCGGGTGGGCCAGGGCGGGGCCTCGGATCCGGTGGCGCTATACGAGCATCCGAGGCCCCAGGGGCGGTTCCTTGCTCGCAGAGCGCCACTGGCTGAGATGAGCGGTGCCGGAGCAGGCGGCTGGGTATCGGGGCTGCGTCGAGCGGTGCCGGAGCAGGCGGCTGGGCATCGGGCTGCGTCGAGCGGTGCCGGAGCAGGCGGCTGGGCATCGGGCTGCGTCGAGCGGTGCCGGGACGGGCAGCTGGGCATCGGGCCAGGACCGACGACGGCGGGCGGGTCAGCTCACGGGCGGGTCAGCTCAGGAGAACCACTGCGTGGGCGGGCCCAGGGACAGCAGCACCGAGAACACCACCGCCACCACGACGATCGCGATCACGGCCGCCGGGAGGGGATGGCGCAGCGCGAGGGCGGCGACCTTCTCCGGAGCGCTCCGGCCCGGCTCCGTGCGCAGCCTCCAGCTCTCCTCGAGCATTCCGCGGCGTCGTGCCCGGTGCTCGAAGGGCACCGTCATGTACGGGATGATCGCTGAGCCGAGGCCCAGCAGGAGATCGCGGATCCTCCAGTGCTGGTCGACCGCGACCAGCACCGTCACCACGATGTAGGCGAGGAAGGTGAAGCCGTGCAGGCCGCCACCGATGCGCACCAGGAGCTCGGTGGACTGCAGCACGTACTTCACGAACATGCCGGCCAGCAGCAGGGTCCAGGTGACCATCTCGGCGAGGGCGAGGACTCGGTACAGGCGCGACGGCGTCGAGATCAGATGCATACGACCATCGTGCCAGGAGCACCTGAGCCTCGACCGAGGACCGACCACCCTCCGACGATCGGCGGATGCCGACGGGGCGATGCCGCGGACCACACTGGAGGCATGACGACCACGACGACGATCCCCGCAGAGCTGTTCCTGCTGCTGACCAACGACGCCGGCCGCCAGGAAGCCACCCAGTACCGTCGCCAGGCCCTGGCCGGAGCAGCCGTCGCGGAGCTGGTGCTGCGCGAGAAGGTCGAGGTGTCCGAGGAGCGCAGCCCCCGGGTACAGGTCACCGACCCCACCTCGCTGGGGATCCCCGTCCTGGACCAGGCTCTCGGCGCCCTCACCGAGCTGGACGGTCGGCGCCTGCGCTCCGTCATCTCCCATCGCAGCCTGGACCTCACGGAGGTCATCGGCGAATCGATGGGCGCCGCCGGCGCCGTGACCCGCAAGGACGGCTGGTTCGTGACCTCCTGGCCCGCGCAGGACGCCTCCCTCGAATCCGCGCTGCGTGCGCGTCTCGCCACGGCGATCCGGGAGCCGGGCCGGGCCAGCCTGCAGGACGGCATCCTCCTGGAGATGCTGCGCTCCCTGCGCATCGCCCACCGGATCCTGCGCGAGGACCTCGAGGGGATGTCGCGCCGCGAGATCGATGCCGCCATCGCCGCTCTCGAGATCGACGCCCCCGCCGCGACGGCGGTCCGGAGAGTCATGGACGACATGAGCGCCGCGATGATCGCGGTCACCGCGGGCGCCGGCGCGTCCGCGGGCTGAGCAGCGGCCTCCATGCCTCATCGACTGCTTCATGCGGGCTGAGCAACGCTCCCGGAGAATCCAGGCCCTCGTCGTGCGGGCTGATCAGGGGCCCCTGCGGCTCTGGCCCTGCTTCGTGCGCGCGGTCGCCGGAGCCGTCCACGGGTCCTCCGGCCAGGGGTGCTTGGGATAGCGGCCGCGCATCTCCTTGCGCACCTGCCGGTACGGCCCGTCCCAGAAGGAGCGCAGGTCGTCGGTGACCGCGAGCGGCCGACGGGCGGGGGAGAGCAGATGGAACAGCACCGGGACCCGGCCCCGCACCAGGTACGGGGTCTCGGCCAGACCGAAGACCTCCTGCAGCTTCACCGCGACGACGGGACGGCCGTCCTCGGCGTCGGGCTCGGGGTAGTCGACGCGGGCGCTGGAGCCGGAGGGGACCGCGAGCCGCTCGGGCACCAGCGCGGCCAGCTCGGAGGCCTCCGGCCAGGGCAGCAGGGACCGCAGCGCGCTGGTCACGTCGACCGAGGCCAGCCGTGTGGTGCGGCCCGACAGCTGCGGGGCGAGCCAGGTCTCCAGGTGCTCGAGCAGGTGGTCCTCGTCCATCGCGGGCCAGGGCGCGCCGAGCTCCCGGTGCAGCAGGGCCAGTCGGGCGCGCAGCGAACGCGCCGCCCCGTTCATCTCCAGCGCCGCGAGCCCGCGGGAGCGCACCTGCGCCAGCACGGCCGGAACGGTGTCCGCGGCGGTCGCGGCCACCGGGGTGGAGGCCAGCTCGATCGCCCCGAGCGCCCGACGCTCCCGCGCCCGCACCGCTCCGCCCTCCAGATGCGCGGTGCGCCGGGAGACCAGCAGATCCGCTCCGGCGAGATGGGCGTCCTGCTCGCTCAGCGGCGCGGCGGCGCGGATCACGGCGCCGGTGCCGTCCGCCGCGCGGCCCTCGGCCCGCTGCACCTCCCAGACGGCCAGCCACTCGCGGCCCAGCAGGCCGCTGCCTTCGGGCAGCGCGGCCCGGGTGCCGGAGGCGAGCAGGTAGGAGCGGGAGCCGTCGGCCGTGCGGCGGGCGATCCGCTCGGGCCGGGCCAGGGCGAGGACCGCCCCGGCCTGCTCGGCGACGTCGGCCGCGGTGAGCGACGCGGCGGGAGCGCCGCGGCGTCCGTCGCGGTCGGCGTCGGCCGCGATCCGCGCGAGGCGGTCCCGCTCGCGTCGCCATCTCTCGGCGCCCGCGGCGCGGCCGGCGCGCAGGTCCGTGAGGAGCCGGGACAGGTCCGCGCCCGTCGGCCGGTGGTCGTCGGAGACGGCGGCGACCACTTCGGCAGCGGTGCGGGCGGCGTCCTTCCCGGGCAGGCGCTGCGCCCCGTCGACCAGGGCACGGGCCTCGCGCACCCCGACGGGCAGGCGGGCCACGCGGGTCCCGGACGCGGTGGGGCGGCCGTCGGCGTCCACCAGGCCGAGGGCCTGCAAGGTCTGCTCGGCGGCGGCGATCTCCCGGGGCGGGGGCGGGGTGAGCAGCGGCAGCCCCTCGCCACGGGGCGTGCCCCAGCAGGCCATCGCCAGGGCCGCATCGGTGAGATCAGTGGCCGTGATCTCCGGCGGGGACTGCGCCGGCATCCCGGCCAGATCGGACTGCGCGAAGACCCGCACCGCGGCGCCCGGTCCCTGACGGGCGGCACGGCCGGCCCGCTGCTCGGCCGCTGCCCGCGAGGCGCTGACCGTGACCAGCCCGGACATGTCCCGGCCGCGGTCCCGCCGCACCTGGCGGGAGAGCCCCGCATCGACCACCAGATGCACACCCGGCACGGTCAGGGAGCTCTCCGCGAGCGCGGTCGAGACCACGATCCGCGGCGGCTCCCCGGGGCGGCGGCCGCCGGTGGCGCGGTCCTGCTGGGCGGCCGGGAGGCGGCCGTGGAGGGCGAGCACCTCGACCTCGTCGCCGACCAGGCTCTGCACGCGGGAGACCACCTCGTCGACCTCCCGCGCACCGGGGACGAAGACCAGCGCATCGGTGCCCTGCTCCCGCTGGGCCCGGGCCGTCGTGCGGGCGAGGTGATCGAGGTACTCACGGGTGACGCCGCGGGCATCGAGCCGCAGGGCGGGGGAGGGGGCGTAGGAGACGGCCAGCGGATGCAGGGCGCTGGGCACCTCGACGATCGCGGCGCCGTCCAGCACGCCGGCCACCGCCGCCGCATCGAGCGTCGCCGACATCGCTCCGACCAGCAGGTCCTCCCGCAGCTGCCGGGCCTCGGCGAGCATCCCCAGCAGCAGATCCGTCTCCAGCGACCGCTCGTGGACCTCGTCGAGCACCACCGCGGCCACGCCCGGCAGCTCCGGATCCGCGAGCAGACGCCGCAGCAGCACCCCCGGGGTGAGCATCTCGACCTGTGTGCCCGCACCGACCTGCCGCTGACCGCGCACGGTGAAGCCGACGGGACCGCCGAGAGACGAGCCGTCCAGCTGGGCCAGCCGCCGGGCTGCGGCCCGCACGGCTACTCGACGGGGCTGGGTGACCAGTGTGAGACCGGCGGAGACGTTCGCGACCAGGGGCGGAACCAGTGTCGTCTTGCCGGTGCCGGGTGGAGCGGTGACGACCATCGCGCCGGCGTCGGCGGCGGTCCCGAGCTCGGCGCGCGCCGCGGCGACCGGCAGCCCCGCGCCGATGGCGTCGAGGTCGAAGCGGTGCGGCTCCACGGTCCCGGGCTCAGTTGATGAGATCGAACTCGACCTGCTCGGTCTCCTCGCAGACGCTGGTCACCGAGAGGGTCCACAGGTCGATGGTGACCGTCTCTCCGAGGGTGATGCCCTCGATCTCCCGGGGATCGCCGTCGCCGAGGGTGGCCGTGAGCCGGGCATCCGCCCCGTCGATGCCGGCCGCCTCGATGGTCAGCGATTCCCCGGCGCGCTCGGGCAGGTCCGGGGTGCCGGTCCCGCCCACCTCCGCGTAGTAGGCGCCCTCCCCGGAGCAGGGCTCGGGCGGTTCGAAGCCGTCCGGTGCCGGGGTCACGGGGTACGGGTCCTGGGGGAGCGCGGCAGCGGTCTGCCCGCCGCCGTCGGACGCGCCGGACCCGTCGGAGGCGCCCCCGCCGCCGTCGGAGGCCCCACCGCCGTCGGAGGCCGCCGGGGCACCCTCCGGAGCCGGCTCGTCCCCACCGGTGCATCCGGCGGCGAGCACGGTGAGGGCGAACAGGGCACCGACGAGTCGGGCGCGGGCGGAGCAGAGGGGTGGGGCGCTGGGGGACACGCGGTACCTCACAGGTCGGGCGACGTGGACGGACCCACGGTACGTCAGGCATCCCGGCATGCCACCATCGAAGCGCACCGGCACGATGCAGCGAGGAAGGGGAGGCCATGAGTGCGGAAGGACGCTCGTCGCCGCGGCCCACCCCGATGGCTCTGGGCGGGCGCACGGACCCCGCGCGCCGGGTCCGCCCCGTGGATTACTCCGCGACCGGCCGGACCGCGGCGACCCCGGTCTCCGAACCGGCGACCGGGTCGACCACGGGACGATCGACCACGGCGGGGACCGCGATGACGGGCCGGGCAGCGGCGGGATCGGCGGATCCGACCGATCAGCCCTCCGATGTACTTCCGCGCCGCCGGGCCCGGACCCTGGAGCCGTCGCAGGCGCTGTCGACGCCGCCGACCGACGCCGTGCACACCCTCGCCCCCGAGGACCCGCGGCCGCTGCCCCGCCCCCTGCGGGTGGACGAGGCGGAGATCCGGACCGTCGGCGTGAGCGTGCTGACCACCGCTCGGATCGTGGAGGCGGTCGCCGATCCGCAGGACGCCTGGACGGCCGACGCCGGGGCCAGCGACCACTTCCTGCGCGGGGACCTCGTGGTGCAGGTGCGGCGGGCGGACAACGTCGTGATCGGGGCGTTCTCGGCCCGATATGCGCTCTCGGTCCGGCCCGAGGAGTACGAGAGCGCGCTCGATGTCGCCGACGACGCCGCCGGGCCGAGCGCCCGCGGCGGGGGGGGCACCCGCCATCCCACCAGCCGACGGGAGCTGCTGGCACGCCTGGAGGATGCCGGGTTCGTGATCACGCCGGGCTCGACCCACGGGCGCGTCACCCATCCGGAGCATCCGGGACTGGTGGTGCCGTTCGCCTCCACCCCGTCGGACCGGCGCTTCACCCGCCATGCCGTGGCCCAGATCCGGCGTGTGTTCGGGATCGATCTGCGGCGCTGAGGACCCTCGGGCACGTCCTGTGATGACCCCCGGACGAGAAAGCGCCCCCGGACGAGAATGCGCCCCCGGACGAGAAAGTGCCCCGGACGAGAAAGTGCCCCGGCCCGTCCCCACGGGCCGGGGCCATCCCTTTCCCCCGCGTCCCCGGATGAGCGGAATCCGCCTCCTCCTCAGTCAGCGGTTCCTCCGGTGACGCGTTGAGACGAGTACACACCCCGTCCCCCAAAAAGCTCTGCGACAGCGCTGTTCATTCCCTGGGAATGGATCTGGCCTGCACACTCAGGGAGAGATATCCCAGGGCTCGCAGCACCTGGACCAGTCGGTCGAAAGCGATCGCCCCGGCCACCGCACGCAGGATCACCAGGTCATCGCCGGGCTCCTCCGTGCCGCTCGGCGCACCCTGCAGGGAGCCCACATCTCCGCGGGCGATCTCGGTCACCGGCCTCGCGTAGCGCATCACCGTGGCGAGATCGTCGGGCATCTCCCAGCCGGCGAGCGTGTGCAGCACCTCGTCGAGGGCCCGACGGGGCACGGAATCGATGTCGGGCCAGTCCATCTGCGACAGCAGTGCGGTGACGGTCGGGTGCTCAGGACGCCGCGCAGCGGACTCACCATCGACGGCATCCGAGCCCAGCGCAATGGCCTGCGCCTCCTCGAGGCAGCGCAGCAGCGGGACGCGGGGATCATCGAGCAGCCCGGTCAGGAGGCGGATCCGGGCGATCGGGGCGTCGGCGATCTCGCGCAGCACCTGGATCAGCTCCAGGCGCTCCAGGTGGCGCGGGCCGTACTCCTGGCGCGTGGCGGTGAGGCGCTCGCCGGCGGGCAGCAGCCCCTCACGCCGGTAGTACTTGATCGACGCGGCGGAGCAGCCGCTCGCAGCCGACAGCTCGTGCAGCAGCATCCGGGCCCCTCTCCCGTCCCTGGCACCGAGGGTGTGGATAGTGTGACGACCTGCGACTATCTTGATGGCGCCAGTGTGGATAGCCACACTATCGTCCGTCTATGGAATCCATCACCCCGGTCATCGCCGTGCACGCCGTCGCAGCGCTGTACGTGCTGCTGCTGGGCCCGCTGCAGATCCTGCGGCGGCGGCGCGACACGGGCCACCGCCTGCTCGGGGCGAGCTGGGTGGCGGCGATGCTGGTGGTGTGCACCTCGAGCTTCGGGATCATGCCCGACGGCTTCTCCTGGCTGCACGGCCTGTCGATCTGGACCCTCCTGTGCCTGGTGATCGCGATCGTCTCGATCCGCCGGGGACGCGTCGAGATGCACCGCGGGTTCATGGTCGGCTCCTACCTCGGCACCCTCACCGCCTTCGCCTTCGCGGCGCTGGTGCCCACGCGGCTGATCCCCCAGCTGCTGCGCAGCGAACCGCTGGTGGCGGTGGTGACCCTCCTGGCGGTGGCCGCGACGGTCGCCGCTTTCGCGATGTTCTCGATCCGCGTGCAGCGGTCCCCGCAACCAGCGGCGGTCAGCCGACCGGGAACGTGACCTCCTGCCCACCGGCCACGGAGGAATCGCTGTAGCTGATCTGGGCGATCTCGACGTCCGCCGGGACGTCGGCATAGAGGTTCGCGGTCGCGGACTCCCCGGCGGGCAGCTCCGGGCCGTCGGTGGTGAACGTGGCGTAGCGCAGGTCGTAGCCGTTCCCGTCCGTGTCGTAGAAGCGGAAGCTGTCGGTGCCCAGGCCGATGGCCCCGCTGGCGTCGTTGTCGATCGCGACGGAGACGCCGACGAACTTGCCGTTCTCCGTCTCCAGCTCCTCGCCGTCGGCCTTCGTCAGGGTCGAGCCGGTGCTCGCGCTCGAGGCCTTCATGGAGATCGAGTCATTGCTGGTCGGCTCGTCCGACGGGTCCTCTGTCGGGTCCTCTGTCGGGTCCTCGGTGGGTTCGTCGGTGGGTTCGTCGGTGGGATCTTCCGTCGGGTCCTCGCTGGGGTCCTCGGTCGCGGTCGTCGAGGGGTCCTCGGTCGGCTCCTCGGTGGGTTCCTGCAGCAGCAGGTACGCGCCGATGCCGCCCACGACCAGGACGATCACCGCGAGCAGGGCGCATCCACAGCCCAGGGCGATGTACAGCGGGGAGCGGCTCTTCCGCTGTGGGGCGCTCGGGGCGCCGTAGGGGTTGCTCATGCGGGCCTCCTGGTCGGGGCACGGGCGCGGCCGACGTCGGTGCCGGGCGCCGCGGTGCCGGTGTCCGAGCCACGGTATAGGGGCCCCGGGTTCGCCGCGATGGGGAGAACTCCCCGTGGGCGAGCGCCCTCGACCACTCCTGGTCAGCGAGGGTCTTAACGGCCACGCCCGCGTCCGGCCATGCCCACGCCCGCGTCCGCGCGAGCCGTGCGACGTGTCCCCCGGCCCGGATGTGGCGTGCGATACTCGCCGAACGGTACAGAATCGAGATGACGCTCGGCGCCGGAGAATCGATCCGCAGGACTCCCCACGCGCGAGCAGGACGACGAGGAGTCACGACCATGCTGACCCGATTGCATGACGCCATGCGCCTGCGCACCTCGCCGGCGATCTTCTTCAGCTCGGCGGCGATCATCATCGCCTTCGTGATCGGCACGATCGCGTTCACAGATCCGCTGAACACAGCGGTCTCCGCGGCCTCGGACTGGCTGCTGACCAATCTCGGATGGTTCTACATCCTGGGCGTGACCGTCTTCCTGGCGTTCCTCATCATGATCGCCGTGGGACGCTTCGGGCGCGTGAAGCTGGGCCCGGACGAAGAGCCCCCGGAGCACTCGGGGGGTGCCTGGTTCGCCATGCTGTTCGCCGCCGGCATCGGCTCGATCCTCATGTTCTGGGGCGTCGCCGAACCGGTGAGCCACTTCGGCGATCCTCCGCGGGGCGAATCCTTGGGCATCGAGGCGGGCACCTGGGGTGCCGCCAAGGACGCCATGAACTTCACGTACTACCACTTCACGCTGCACACCTGGACGATCTTCACGCTGCCGGCGCTGTGCTTCGCGTACTTCATCCACAAGCGCAACCTGCCGCCGCGGGTCAGCTCCATCTTCCAGCCCATCCTCGGCGAGGGCATCCACGGCCCGATCGGCAAGCTCATCGACGTCGTCGCGATCGTCGGCACCGTCTTCGGCATCGCCGTCTCCATCGGCCTGGGCACCCTGCAGATCAACGGCGGCCTCAACCAGCTGTTCGGGATGCCGGAGAACGCGGGTTGGCAGCTGATCATCATCGGCGTGGTGTGCGGTCTCGCCCTCATCTCCGTCTCGCTCGGCCTCGACAAGGGCATCAAGGTCCTGTCGAACATCAACATCGTCACGGCGATCCTGCTGCTGATCTTCGTGCTGTTCGCCGGTGGCTCCACGCTGTTCGTCCTCAAGGGCACCATCGAGTCCTTCGGCAGCTACCTGGTGGCCCTGCCCGAGCTCGCCCTGTGGAACGACACCTTCGCGAACACCGGATGGCAGAACACCTGGACGGTCTTCTACTGGGCCTGGACCATCACCTGGTCCCCCTTCGTCGGGATCTTCATCGCCCGCATCTCCAAGGGCCGCACCATCCGCCAGTTCGTCGCCGGCGTGCTCGCCGTGCCGTCCGCGTTCTCCGTGGTCTGGTTCGGGATCTTCGGCTACTCGTCCTTCAACATCGAGCTCAACGGCGAGGGGGGACTGGTCGACACCGTGGTCGGCGACGGGGACATCCCCGGTGCCCTGTTCTCCTTCCTCAGCCACTACCCCGGGGCGTTCTTCATCTCCGTGGTGGCGATCATCCTGGTGATCATCTTCTTCGTGACCTCGGTGGACTCCGCCGCTCTGGTCACCGACTCGATGGCCAACGGGCACGAGGACTACAACCCGCTGGGACAGCGCATCTTCTGGGGGCTGGCGATCGGTGTGATCACGGCGACGCTGCTGGTGTTCTCCGGGTCCAACGGCCTCGAAGCGCTGCAGTCGACGATCATCCTGGTCGGTCTGCCGTTCTTCATCATGGGCTTCTTCCAGATGTACGCCCTGTACCGAGCGCTCCAGGAGGACGCCGGCGAGCTGCCGCAGATGAAGACTCGCGAATGGGCGCAGGTGCTGCCGCCGGAGGAGTACGAGCGCCGTGAGGAGGACGAGGAGTACGACACCGAGGACTACGTCGTCGAGCCGACCTTCACCACCGAGATCCCCGTCATGCGCGATCCGTACGAGGATGTCGAGGAGGCCGAGGAGAACGGCGATTCCAGCCGTGCGACCCTGCCCGCCCGGACCGGAAGCGGTCGGGCGGATCTGCCGGAGGGCGGGCGCTCGGAGTCCCGCTGACCCGGAGGCAGGCGGTGGCGTCCGACGTCATGGAGGACGACGGCCCGCCCGGACGTCGACGGACACGCCTGCTCACTCCCGGGCATCCCGTCAGATGTGTCGCTCAGGGAGGGACTGAGCGACACATCTGACGGGATCGAACGGGGCAGCGGCGCCGACACCGAGGGCCGACACCGAGGGCCGACGATCCGAGCTGCGGATCGTCGGCCCTCCTCAGGTCGTCGGCGGAGAGATCAGGTGGGATCCACCTGGTGCTTGTCGGCGCTGCGGCGGTAGTACATCGCCAGCACTGCGCCGGAGAGGTTGTGCCAGATGGAGAAGATCGCCGCGGGCAGGGCGGCGGCCGGGCTGAAGGCGGTCGCGGCGAGCGTCGCCGCCAGGCCCGAGTTCTGCATGCCGACCTCGATCGAGGTGGTCCGCGAGGCGCGCTCGCCCTGCTTCAGGACGCGGGCCAGCCAGTAGCCGGCGAGATACCCGATCGCGTTGTGGAGCACGACGGCCAGCAGCACCAGGGCGCCGGCGGAGACGATCGCCTCGGTGGAGCCGCTGACCACGGCGACCACCACCAGGGAGATGCCGACGACGCTGACCCATGGCAGCGCGGGCAGCACCCGGTCGACGAGCCGGCCGAGCAGCAGACGGACGACGATGCCGCCGATGACCGGGATCAGCACCATCTGCACGATGGACAGCGCCATGTCGCCCGCGGCGATCGGCAGGTAGGAGCCGGCCAGCCAGAGGGTCAGCAGCGGGGTGAAGATCGGGGCGAGCAGGGTGGAGATCGAGGTCATCGTGACCGACAGGGCGGTGTCCGCCCGGGCGAGGTAGGAGATGACGTTCGAGCTGGTGCCCCCGGGGGCGCAGCCGACCAGGATGACGCCGACGGCGAGCTCCGGCGGCAGCTGCAGCAGTACGGAGACGCCCAGGCCCACCAGCGGCATGAGCACGTACTGGGCGACGACGCCGATCAGCACGGGCAGCGGCCGGCGCGCGACCAGGGTGAAGTCGGGGATCGTCAGCGTCAGCCCCATCGCGAACATGATGACGCCGAGGAAGAGCGCCGTGAACGGCGCGATCGCCTGGCCGGCCGCCGGCACGAAGAAGGCGAAGGCGGCCGAGGCGAGGATCAGGGCGGGGAAGACGGTCACGGCGATGCGTGCGGACCGGTCCTCCCTCGAGCGCGTGCCTGCACTCGTCTCGGTGGTGGGTGCGGGGGCTGAGGAGGTCATGGCAGAAGGCTACGACCGTGTCCGCGATGCGAGAATGGCGTCTCAGAGATCGAGAGGCCGGTCGTTCCGAGGCGTGGTCCCACCCGTATCGGGCCCGCTCATCACCGTGAGCGAGTCCCGTCGCCCGTCGACCGCGCACGTGAGTCGTCGCTCAGCTCCGCTGTCGCGCCGGCACCGGCCAGTCGTGCACGGGGTCGCCGGAGTCCACGCCCTTCCGGTACAGCCGGGTCATCTCCGCCAGCGCCTCCGGGCGGCCGGCCCCGCGCACCTCGAGGGAGGTGACGGTGTCGATCTGCCAGCGGGCGCCGTTGCGACCGGTGCGGGCCCGACCGGTGAGGATCTCGCCGTAGTGCTCGGCGACCTCCCTGTCGGCCCCCAGATCGCGCAGCCCCTCCACGGCCAGCGGGATCAGCTGCTCCCGCAGCAGGTCCGCCACCCGCACCCGGCCCACCCGCGGCCAGCTCACCCGCGCCTCCAGGCCCCAGCGGGCGCATTGCTGGAACGCCTCGTCGGCCTGCTCGAAGCTCATCCGCGACCACAGCGGCCGCCGCTCGTGCACGAGCGCGTGGACCAGCCCGTAGAAGAAGGCGGCATTGGCGGCCATGTCCGCGGGGGACGGGCCGGCCGGCAGCACCCGGTTCTCCAGCCGCAGGTGCGGCACGTCGGTGCCGGGATCGTAGATCGGACGGTTCCACCGCCACACCGTGCCGTTGTGCAGCCGCAGCTCGTGCAGCCGCGGGGCGGCGCCCTCGGTCAGCAGCGGCTCCTCGGCCATGTCGCGGGATTCGGGGATCAGCGCCGGGAACAGCCGCACGTTCTCCTCGAACAGGTCGAACATCGAGGTGATCCAGCGCTCGCCGAACCACACGCGGGGGCGCACGCCCTGGGTCGCGAGCTCGGGCGGCCGGGTGTCCAGCGCCTGGACGAAGGTGGGGATCCTGTTCTCGTGCCACAGGCGCTTGCCCAGCAGGAACGGCGAGTTCGCCGCGAGGGCGACCTGGGGGCCCGCGATCGCCTGGGCCGCGTTCCAGGCCGGGGCGAACTGCTCGGGGGGCACCTGCAGGTGCAGCTGCATCGAGGTGCAGGCCGATTCCGGGGCGATCGAGTCGAAGGTGGCCTCCACCCCCTTGCCCTCTCCCTCGATGCGCAGGGTGATCTCCTCGCCGCGGGCCTCCATCACGCTGTTCTCCAGCGCCTCGTAGCGGGGGCCGGGGGCCCGCCAGGCATCGCCCGTGAACAGCTCCTCGGTGACGGTGGGGAGGTGGCCGATGGGGATCACCCGCGCGCCGCGGCGGCGGGCGGCGCGGTCGGCCCGCTCGATCTTCTCCGCCAGCTCCCGCTCGAGATCGCGCAGCCCGCGGCCGGTGGGGTGGGTGACCGGGAGGTTCACCTCGAGGTTGAAGCGGCCGATCTCGTGGACGAACTGCTCGTCGTCCAGGTCCTGCAGGAGCGTGTCGACCAGCAGCGCCGGGGCCATGTCCGCGATCTCGGCGAGGTTCATCTCCAGCTCGACGCCGACGGTGCCCTCGTCGATGAACTCGGCGGTGTCGAGGAAGGACTCGAACAGGTCGAGGTTGCGCCGCAGCTCGTGGCGATAGCGCGTGCGCTGCGAGCGTGTGTACTCGGTGGTGCCGATCTCGCGTCCCATGGGGACCTCCGGAGCGTGATGGGGCGTGTGCGGTTCATCCAAGCATGTGGGGCCCGGGCGGCGAAGCCGCTGCCGCAGGACGGAACAGTCGGTCGGCCCGCGCGGCTGCGCGGCATGTCGCCCGGCCACTGCCGCCGGGGGCGTCGTCCCGCCGCTGCCGCCCGCGCTGTCGTCCCGCTGCTGCCGCCCGCGCTGTCGTCCCGCTGCTGCCGCCCGCGCCGTCGACCCGCTGCCGTCGGCCGCGCCGTCGTCCCGCTGCCGTCGGCCCGTCGGCTCGAGACCTCGGTCCGTTGCCACCGGCCCCGGCCAGGCATAACGTGGCAGCAGCGACCCCGCTCGACGAAGGAGTTCCCGATGTCCGACCTGACGAGCAGTTTCGACCACGTGATCGTCGGCGGCGGCGTCGCCGCCGACATGGCGGCCCGGTCGATCCACGAGAAGGCGCCGGCGGCCACGATCGCGATCCTCTCGGCCGACGCCGACGGCCCCGTCTACCGCCCCGCCCTGACCAAGGACCTGTGGCACGGCGAGGACCCCGATCCCGCCTCCCAGGACCTCCACACGGCCGAGGAGACCGGGGCCGAGCTGCGCACCGCCACCTCGGTCACCGCACTCGATCCCGCCGCCCGCACCGTCACCACCGCGGCCGGTGACACGATCGGCTACGGCACGCTGCTGCTGGCCACCGGCGCCTCCCCGCGCCGCCTCGGCGACGGCGAGGACCAGCGCGTGGCCTACCTGCGCACCGTCGCGGACTACCGCCACCTGCGGGACCTGGTCCAGGACGGCACCCGGGTCGCCGTCGTCGGCGGCGGATACCTCGGCACCGAGATCGCCGCGGGCCTCGCCCACGCCGGCGCCGAGGTCACCCTGCACCACACGGGCCGTGTGATCCTCGAACACATGTTCCCCGACTCGATCACCTCCCACCTCACGGAGGTCTTCGAGCAGCACGGCATCACCCTGGTCGGCGGCTTCCGCCTGGCCGGCATCGACGCCGGGGAGCACCTCACCCTGACCGCCGAGGACGGCCGCAGCGCCGCCGCCGACATCGCCGTGCTCGGCCTCGGCGCTCAGCTCGCCAACGACCTCGCGAGGTCCGCGGGGCTCGAGATGGACGGGGACAGCGTCGTGGTCGACGCACAGCTGCGCACCAGCGCCGAGGGCGTCTGGGCGGCCGGGGACATCATCCGCTTCACCGACCCCCTGCTGGGGGACCGCCACGTCGAGCACGTCGACCACGCCTGGGCCTCCGGCACCACCGCCGGGACCAACATGGCCGGCGGCCAGGAGGCGTACGACTACACCCCGCTGTTCTACTCCGACCTGTTCGACGACGGCTACGAGGCGATCGGGCACCTGGACACCTCGCTGGAGATGCTCGAGGTGTGGAGCGAGGATCGCAGCGCCGCCGTCGTCCACTACCTCGACGGTGAGCAGGTCGCCGGGATCCTGCTGTGGAACACCTGGGACTCCGTGCCGACGGCCCGCGAGGTCATGGCCGCCTCCCGAGCGGGACGCCTCCGGCGGGAGGAGCTGCCCGCGCAGATCGCCCCCGGCGGGTGAGGCGCTCGTGAGCAGCCGTGCGGGGCGGTGGGGGTGATGCGCACGGCGGGACGTCGGCCTGCACCGAATCCTGACAACTCCTTCCCAGAGCCCGACCACGACCCCCGCGGAACACCCTTCCGAGCTCTCTAGGCTCTCGGCCATGGACCATGGTCACCGCGGTTTCACCCCGCTCGAGGAACGCCTCGACGCCTGGGCGCATCGCCGCTCGCAGGCGCTCGCGGTCGACGCCAGCCGGCTGCGCCGAGGGCTGCTGGAGTTCGCGGTGTTCACGGTGAAGCAGGCCTGGGCGTGCGTCTTCGGCGCCGCGATGCTCGTGCTGCTGGTGCTCGCCGGTCTGCTCTACCCCGACGGCGCCCTCCTGGTGCGCGGCGATGCGCTGGTGATCGCCGCCGTCACGGTGCAGGCGGCGATGCTCGTGCTGCGCCTCGAAGGCGGTCGCGAGCTGTGGGTGATCATGATCTTCCACGTCGTGGGCACCGCGATGGAGGTGTTCAAGACGCACGTCGGCTCCTGGTCCTACGAGACCGACGGGCTGCTGCGGATCGGCGGCGTCCCGCTGTACTCCGGGTTCATGTATGCCGCCGTCGGCTCCTACATGGTGCGGGTGATGCGCCTGTTCGACCTGCGGTTCGTGCGCTATCCGCCGATCTGGACGACGGCCCTGGTCGCGGCGGCGATCTACGCGAACTTCTTCACCCACCACTATCTGCCCGACGCCCGCTGGGTGCTGCTCCTGCTGGTGGCGTGGCTGTACGCGCCGTGCGTGATGACCTTCCGCAACCGTCGCGGCGGCGCCCGGTTCCGGATGCCGATCCTGCTCGCCTTCGTCGGCGTCGCCTTCTTCCTCTGGATCGCCGAGAACGTGGGGACCTGGGCGGGGGCCTGGATCTACCCGCACCAGGCGGCCGGCTGGCAGCTCGTGCCGCTGACGAAGTTCGTCTCCTGGCTGCTGCTGATGATGATCTCCGTGGTGCTGGTGACCTTCGTGCACCGGCCGCGGGAGCCGGACGCGGCAAGCGCCCGGAACGAGGAGGGAGAGCGCGACCGCCTCAGGCGCTGATCGTGTCCTCCGCCTCGGGTCCGGCCTCCGCGCCTGCGCGCCGTCGGCCCTCCCGCGCCGCGGCGATCGCGGCCACCAGCGTCACCGCCGACAGCGCGACCAGCACCAGGCCGGGGTGCCACCACGCCTGGGACGTCCAGGTCCCCAGCGCCGAGGTCAGCAGCGGGACGAAGCCGCCCACGGTCGCCGCCACCGCGTAGGCGAGCGAGAGCGCCGAGTAGCGCAGCCGGCCCGGGAAGAGGTCGCTCATCAGTCCGCCGAGCGCGGCCCAGGACATGGTGGGCAGGATGCCGCCGATCACCATCATCGCCACCAGCACCCCGAATCCGGCCGACTGCAGCAGGAAGTACATCGGGAAGGCGATCAGCGCGGTGCCGGCGGCGCCGATGCCGACCACCAGCGTCGAGCTGGTGCGGGCGGCCAGTGCTCCGAAGGCGGGCACGGTGATCAGCTGCAGCAGCGAGCCGATCGTCGCGGCGGTCAGCAGCTGCAGGAAGGGATAGCCCAGCACCGCCGCGCCGTAGTTCATCGTGTAGGTGTTCATCAGCGCGTAGGAGCCGATGCCCAGCTGGGCCACCGCGACCGCGATGACCAGCGCCAGGGGACGGGTGCGCAGCAGGGCGAGCACGGGCCGGCGGGCGCGGCTGTCCGTGCGGGCCAGGCGCGAGAACACCGGGGTCTCCTCGACCCGGCGGCGCAGGTACAGCGAGACCAGCAGCAGCGGCACGGCGAGGAAGAAGGGCACGCGCCAGCCCCACGCCTGCATGGCCTGCTCGGGCAGCGTCAGCGACAGGACGATGAACACCGCGGCGGAGAGGATCGAACCGATCGGTGAGCCGAGCTGGGGGATCGCGGCGTAGAACGCGCGCTTGAGCGGGTGGGCGTGCTCGGTGGCCAGCAGCACGGAGCCGCCCCACTCGCCGCCGAGTGAGATGCCCTGGAACAGGCGCAGCGCGACCAGTCCGGCGGCGCCCAGCCATCCGGCCTGCTCATGGGTGGGCAGCAGGCCGATCAGCCCGGTGGCCACGCCCATCAGCGTCACGGTCCACAGCAGCGTGGTGCGCCGTCCCAGGCGGTCGCCCATGTGTCCGAAGATGATCGCGCCGACGGGGCGGATCACGAAGGAGACCGCGATCGTGCTGAAGGAGGCCAGCGTCGCACCGGCCGCCCCCAGGGGTTCGAAGAACAGCGGGCCGACGAAGAATGCGGCGAAGTAGGCGTAGAGGTAGAAGTCGAACTGCTCCAGCGAGGTGCCGACCATGGACGCCCAGGCGATGCGCCAGGGTGAGCGGGAGCCGGCGGCCTTCGGTGCGGCAGTGGTCGTCATGATCTCTCGCTTCCTGCCGCGGCGGGCACCGGGATGCGCCGTGCACGCATCCGTCGGCACAGCGCGGCTCGGCCCGGGAACATTCCCGCCCCGGCGGCTGCGGGCGAGGGGCGTCACAGGAGCCGGGACGGCGGCGGGTCGGCGCGGGCCCGCCACGGGCCCGGGTCGAGTTAAAGTCACCGATCTCGTGACGCCGCTCACACGAAAGCGTCACAGCATCCTCTTCTGGTCACGGTGAGTCTAATGTCCTCGTCACCAGTAAAGGTCCTCGGGACTTTAACAGGAGGTGTCGCCGACGATGAACGATCCGATCTCCCTGGCCGTCTCGACGGTCATCTTCGCCCTGCGCCCTCATCCGACCACCCGTCGGCTGGCGCTGTGGGTCCCGCTGGTGCGTCGCATCCGTGCTCCCCACCAGGGACGATGGGCGCTGCCGGGCGGTCCGCTGACCCCCGACGAAGGGCTGGCCGCGTCGGCCGCGCGGAACCTGCGCGAGACCACGCAGCTGACCCCGCAGTACCTCGAGCAGCTCTACGCCTTCGGCGGTCTGGACCGGGCGCCCACGGCCGCCGAGCGCACCGTCTCGGTCGTCTACTGGGCGCTGGTGCGCCCCGAGGAGGCCGACGCCGGCGCGGCCGGCGTGAACGTGCAGTGGTTCGTCGCCGACGAGGTGCCCGAGCTGGCCTTCGACCACTCGCTGATCGTTCAGTACGCCCTGTGGCGCCTGCGCAACAAGGTCGAGTACTCCCGCATCGCCGCCGCCTTCCTGGGGGAGTCCTTCACCCTCGCGGAGCTGCGCGGCGTCCATGAGGCGGTCCTGCAGCGCACCCTCGACCCCGCCAACTTCCGCCGCCAGATGGAGGCCTCGGGCCGCCTCGTCGCGACCGACGCCTTCCGCACCGGCGGACGCCACCGCCCGGCCCGCCTCTACCGCCACGACCGATCCATCCACCTCGCCGACAACGGCCCCCTCACGGGCCAGTGACCCCACAACCCACCGGAGAGCACGCCATGACCACCACCCACAGCTCCGTCGACCTGACCCTCCGCGACATCTCGGCCGGCACCACCACCGGCAGCAGCTGCTCCACCGAGCTGCTCGACGCCCCCTGGGACGTCGACGCCCGCGACCCCGGCTACGGCCCCGGCGCCTCGATGGCAGACCCGATCCCGGCCGCCGCCCCGCGCCAGGGAGAGATCCCCCAGGAGTACCGCGACGCGAGCGCCGAGGAGCTGGACCGCCGGATCCGCGCCGCGAAGGCGGAGCTCGGGGACCGTGCGGTGGTGCTCGGGCACTTCTACCAGCGCGACGAGGTCATCCAGTACGCCGACCACGTGGGCGACTCCTTCCAGCTCGCCACCGCCGCGACGGCCCGCACCGAGGCCGAGGCGATCATCTTCTGCGGGGTGCACTTCATGGCCGAGACCGCCGATCTGCTCTCCGGGCCCGACCAGGCCGTGATCCTGCCCAACCTCGCCGCCGGCTGCTCGATGGCGGACATGGCGGACATCGACCAGGTCGAGGAGTGCTGGGAGCAGCTCATGGAGGTCTACGGCGGCGAGACGCCGGGGGTCGACGGCCGGATGCCGGTCATCCCCGTGACCTACATGAACTCCTCCGCGGACATCAAGGGCTTCGTGGGCCGCCACGGCGGCATCGTGTGCACCTCCTCGAACGCTTCGACGGTGCTGGAGTGGGCCTTCGAGCGCGGGCAGCGGGTGCTGTTCTTCCCCGACCAGCACCTGGGCCGCAACACCGCCAAGGCCATGGGGATCTCCCTGGACGAGATGCCGATGTGGAACCCCGGCCGACCCCTCGGCGGCAACGACGAACAGACCCTGCACGACGCCAAGGTGGTGCTCTGGCACGGCTTCTGCTCGGTCCACAAGCGCTTCACGACGGCGCAGATCGACACGGCCCGCGCCGAGCACCCCGGCGTGCGGGTCATCGTCCACCCCGAGTGCCCCATGCCCGTGGTCGACGCGGCCGACGAATCCGGCTCCACCGACTACATCCGCCGCGCCATCGAGGGCGCCGCCGAGCCCACCACCTTCGCCATCGGCACCGAGATCAACCTGGTCCAGCGCCTGGCCGCCCAGCACCCGCAGCACACGATCTTCTGCCTCGACCCGGTGGTGTGCCCCTGCTCGACGATGTACCGAATCCACCCCGGCTACCTCGCCTGGGCCCTCGAATCGCTGCTGGACGGCGAGGTCATCAACCGCATCAGCGTCGGCGAGGACGTCGCCGAGCCCGCCCGGGCGGCCCTGGAGCGGATGCTCGCCGCGAAACCCGCGCCGGACAGCGCCGCCCCGGCGTCGAGCGTCACCCCGGGGCCGGGTTCCGCCCCGGCGTCGAGCACCGCCGCGGAGCGCTGAGCATGGCGCGGGAGCAGGAGGCCGGGCTGGGCACCGAGGTGCTGGTGGTCGGCTCCGGCATCGCGGGGCTGACGGCGGCGCTGCGCGCCTCTCGGCACGCGGACGTGCTGCTGGTGACCAAGACCGAGCTGGCCGACGGTTCGACCCGCCATGCCCAGGGCGGCATCGCCGGGGCGCTGGATCCCTCCGACAGCCCGGCCGCGCACGCCCGCGACACCCTCGCCGCGGGCGCCGGACTGGGCGAGACCGAGGCGGTGCGCGTGCTGTGCCAGGGCGGCCCCGACGCGATCGCCGACCTCATCGCCCGCGGTGTCGACTTCGACCGTGCGGCGGACGGCACCTACGCCTGCGGTCTCGAAGGTGCCCACGGCCGGCCACGCATCCTCCACGCCGGTGGGGACGCGACCGGGCGTGCGATCGTGGACGCCCTGGTCGCGGCGGTGCGCGTGCAGGCTGCGGGGGAGTCGACCGGGTCGCTGACCGTGCTCGAGCACGCCGCTCTCGAGGACCTGCTGGTCCAGGATGGCCGCGTGGTCGGTGCCGAGCTGCTGACGGCCGACGGGTCGCGGCGGCCGGTGCACGCCTCCGCGACAGTCCTCGCCACGGGTGGTGCCGGGCAGCTCTTCTCCCACACCACCAATCCCGTCGTCGCCACCGGTGACGGGATCGCCGCCGCCTGGCGGGCCGGTGCCGCGCTCGAGGACCTCGAGTTCTACCAGTTCCATCCCACCGCGCTCGCCGTGCCCGGGTCCTTCCTGCTGTCCGAAGCGGTGCGCGGTGAAGGGGCGGTGCTGCGCGACGAGCAGGGCCGGCGCTTCCTGCCCGGCATCGACCCGCGGGCGGAGCTCGCCCCGCGCGATGTGGTGGCCCGGGCCATCGCCCAGGTCATGGCCGTCCAGGACGGGCGGCCCGTGCTGCTGGACGCCACCGGGATCGGCGCGGAGCGCCTGCGGGAACGGTTCCCCACGATCGATGCCGCCGTGCGCGCGGCCGGGTTCGACTGGGGCAGCCGGCCCGTTCCCGTCACCCCGGCCGCGCACTACTGGATGGGTGGCATCCGCACCGATCTCGAGGGGCGCACCAGCCTGCCCGGTCTGTCCGCGGCGGGGGAGTGCGCCCGCACGGGCGTCCACGGCGCCAACCGCCTGGCCTCGAACTCGCTGCTCGAAGGCGCGGTGTTCGGAGCCCGGGCCGGTGACGCGGCGGCCGGCGCGGCCCGGGCGGGGGTGGGACTCACCGGCGCGGCCCGGGCGGGGGTGGGGCTCACCGGCGCGGCCGAGCTCCCCTCCGCGTCCCCGGCTCCCGGTCAGAGCGCATCCACGGGCGTTATACGAGCATCGAGCGCCATATATGCCGAGGCTGCTCACCGAGCGCCCGTGGATACGCCGCCCTCCCCTCCGTCTCCGCCATGTGCCCTGCCCGGGGTCCCCTCACGCGATGTCGTTCCCACGTCGCCGCCCCGCGTCGATCCCACGCCGTGGACCCGGTCCGCGCTGCAGGAGCTGATGTGGTCCCACGTCGGGCTGCTGCGCACGGGCGAGCAGCTCACCGCGGCCGCCGCGCAGCTCGCCGTCTGGCAGGGCCCGGACCCCGCCGCCCTCACCACGGTCGGCGAGCTCGAGGACCGCAATCTCCTCGACCTCGCCCGCCTGCTCACCGCCCACGCCCTGGCGCGGACCACATCCGTCGGCGCCCATCACCGCCTCGACGATCCGTCCGTCGCGCCGGACGATCGGATCCCCGCTCCCGACCCCTCGCAGGAGGCCCTCGCATGCTGACCACCTCGCCCGCCCTGCCGACCGCCCAGATCGACCCCGTCGTCGCCGCCGCGCTCGCCGAGGACGCCCCGTGGGGTGACCTGACCGGCCAGGTGCTCCTGCCCGCCGACGCCACCGCGAGCGCGCAGCTCGTCGCTCGCGAGGACGGCGTGGCCGCCGGTCTCGCGGTGTTCGCCGCCGCCTTCCGCCTCACCGATCCCGCCACCGAGGTGACCGCTCGCCTCGCCGACGGGGACAGCTTCACCGCCGGTGACGTGCTGGCCACCGTGACCGGGCCGGCCCGCGCCGTCGTCCAGGCCGAGCGGATCGCCCTGAACTTCAGCCAGCGGATGTCCGGCATCGCGACGCTCACCCGGCGCTTCGTCGAGGCCGTCGAGGGCACCGGCGCGGCCATCACCGACACCCGCAAGACCACCCCCGGCCTGCGCGCCCTCGAACGGCATGCCGTGCGCTGCGGCGGCGGGGTCAACCACCGCTTCTCCCTCTCGGACGCCGTGATGGCCAAGGACAACCACCTCGCGGTGCTCCAGCAGCAGGGCCTGGACCTCACGGAGGCGATCCGCCACGCCCGGGTCCAGCTCGGCCACACCACCTCCCTCGAGGTCGAGGTGGACCGGATCGATCAGATCGAGCCGGTCATCGCCGGCGGTGTCGACATCATCATGCTCGACAACTTCTCCCTCGAGGACCTCGCCCGGGGCGTGCAGCTGATCGCCGGCCGCGCGATCATCGAGGCCAGCGGCACCGTCACCCTCGGGACCGTCGGCGACATCGCCCGCACCGGGGTGGACGTCATCTCCTCCGGCGCCCTGACCCACAGCGCACGGCACCTCGACCTCGGCCTCGACATGACCGTCACCTCCGGAGCCTGAAGGAGGCGCCGATGCTCTACCTCGACACCGCCGCCACCACCCCGGTGCGCCGCGAAGCGCTCGAGGCCGCCTGGCCCTACCTCACCGGCACCTTCGGCAACCCCTCCAGCCACCACGCGGTGGGGGAGGCCGCCGCCGCGGGGCTGGAGGATGCCCGTCGGCGCGTGGCCGCCGTGCTCGGGGTGCGCCGCAGCGACCTCGTCTTCACCGCCGGCGGCACGGAGGCCGCGAACCTCGCGATCAAGGGGCTCGCGCTCGCGACTCCGCGCGGAAAGCACCTGGTCACCGCCGCCACCGAGCACGAGGCCGTGCTGGAGACCGTCGACTTCCTCCGCCGCGTCCACGGCTTCGAGGTCTCCCACGTCGGGGTCGCCGCCGACGGGACCATCACCGCCGAGGCCCTGCGTGCCGCGCTGCGGAAGGACACCACTCTGGTCTCCCTCGCGCTGGCGAACAACGAGATCGGCACGATCACGGACGTGCGGGCGCTCGCCGAGGTCGCCCACGAGGTCGGAGCCCTGGTCCACACCGATGCCGTCCAGGCCGCCGGGTGGCTGGACCTGCGCGGGCTCGGCGTCGATGCGCTGACCCTCTCGGGCCACAAGCTCGGCGCCCCCAAGGGGATCGGCCTGGCCATGATCCGCGGACGCCTGCCGGTGGAGCCGCTGGTCCACGGCGGCGGGCAGGAGAACGGCCGCCGATCCGGCACCGAGAACGTCGCCTTCGCCGTGGCCCTCGCGACCGCGCTCGAGCTCGCCGAGACCGAGCGGGAGCAGAAAGCGGCGCGCCTGGCCCCGCTGCGCGACCATTTCCTCGAGCGCGTGCTCACCGCGCGCGAGGGCGTGCTGCGGACCGGGGCGGATCCCCGCCATGCGGGGGCGCGGCTGCCGGGCCACGCATCCTTCTGCGTGTCCGGTCGCAGCGGGGAGTCGATCCTGCTGGACCTCGCCGAGCGCGGCGTGATCGCCTCCAGCGGCTCGGCCTGCGCCGCCGGCAGCGACGAGCCCTCCCACGTGCTCACGGCTCTGGGCATCCCCCGCGAGGTCGCCCAGACCGCGGTGCGCATCACCCTGCCCGCCGACGTCACGGCCGCACAGCTCGCGGCGGCCACCTCCGCGCTCGAGGAGGTCCTCGCCCGCCCGTGAACCGGCGACCTCCGCCGGCGCGATGGCGGATGGCGGCATGTGAATCGTTCCGGTCCGGTGCCTCTGTACCCGTAGACTCCCGGCGTGACCGACCAGAGCTCCCCGCCCTCCGCCGATGCCCCCGCCGACACCGCTGCTGCCGCCCCTGCCGTCACCCGTGCCGTGATCCTCGCCCGCGGACTCGGCACCCGCATGCGCACGGCCGACGAGAGCGCCGCGCTCGACGAGAAGCAGGCCGCCGTCGCTGCCAGCGGCGTCAAAGCCCTCATCGACGTCGGCCGCCCCTTCCTCGACTACGTCGTCTCCGTGCTCGCGGACGTCGGCGTCACCGAGATCTGCCTGGTCATCGGCCCCGAGCACGAGGTGCTGCGCGAGTACGCCGCGCGCGTCAGCGGCGGCCGCGTCACCGTCAGCACGGCCGTGCAGGCCGAGCCCCGGGGCACTGCGGACGCCGTCGCCGCCGCCCGCGACTTCGCCGGCGACCAGCGGGTGATCGTGCTGAACTCGGACAACTACTACCCGCGCGAGGCCCTCGCCGCGCTCGCCGCCGCCCCGGGCAGCGCCCTGGTCGGCTTCGACCGCGAGGCGATGGTGACGGGCTCCAACATCCCCGCCGAGCGGATCCGCGCCTTCGCCCTGGTCGCCGCCGATGAACAGGGCCGCCTCCAGGACATCGTCGAGAAGCCCGACGAGCAGACTCTCGCCGCCTACGGCGAGCAGGCCCCGGTCTCGATGAACGCCTGGCTGTTCACCCCCGCGATCTTCGACGCCTGCGCCCGCATCGAGCCGTCCGTGCGCGGCGAGCTCGAGATCATCGACGCCGTGCGGCTCCTGGTCGCCGAGGGCGAGGCCGTCACCGTCGTCCCCGCCGCTGTCGGGGTGCTGGACATGTCCTCCCGCGGCGACGTCGCCGGCGTGCAAGAGGCTCTGGCCGGGATCGAGGTGCGCCTGTGAGCGACGCCCTCGAGGAGCTCACCGCCGGAGCCCCCGGCACCTCCACCTGCTGGTTCGTGCCCGGACGCATCGAGGTCCTCGGCAAGCACACCGACTACGCGGGCGGCCGCTCCCTGCTGGCCGCCGTCGACACCGGCCACACGATCACCGCGAGCGCCCGGCAGGACCGCGTGCTGCGCGCCCGCTCCGAAGGCGCCGACGGGACCGTCATGATCGACCTGGACCGTCCCGAGGAGTCCGCCGCCGACGAGACCGAGGGGCACTGGGGCGGGTACGTGCGCACCGTCGCCGCCCGCCTGGAGAAGAACTTCCCCGGACAGCTCCGCGGCGCCGACGTCACCGTCACCTCCACCCTCCCGCTGGCGGCCGGGATGTCCAGCTCCTCAGCGCTGGTCGTCGGCCTCGCCCTGGCGCTGATCGACCTCTCCGGCCTCGCCGCCGATCCCGCCTTCACCCGCGAGATCACCACCATCGAGAAGCTCGGCGAGTACTGCGGCACCATCGAGAACGGGCAGAGCTTCGGGTCCCTGGCCGGGGAGCGCGGGGTGGGCACCTTCGGCGGCAGCGAGGACCACACCGCGGTGCTGTGCGGCGTGCCCGACGCCCTCGTGCAGTACTCCTTCTGCCCCGTGCGCCACGAGCGCACCGTCGGCCTCGGTGACGAGCTCGTCCTGGTGGTCGCCGTCAGCGGGGTCGAGGCCGCCAAGACCGGCGCCGCTCGCGAGGCGTACAACCGCGTCTCGCGCGCGGTCATCGAGCTGGTGCTGCGCTGGCAGGAGGCCACCGGCGGCCGGGAGGAGACCCTCGCCGACGCGCTCGCGAGCGCGACGGACGCCGCGGCGCGCCTGCGCGAGCTCGCCGCCGCCGACGACTACCTCGTCGGCCGCCTCGAGCAGTTCCTCACCGAATCCGAGCAGATCATCCCCGCCGCGTCGACCGCGCTGGAGACGGGCGATCTCGAGGAGTTCGGGCGCCTCGTCGACCTCTCCCAGACCGGCGCCGAGACCGGGCTGCGCAACCAGGTCCCCGAGACCATCGCCCTGCAGCGCCTCGCCCGCGAGCACGGCGCCCACGCCGCGAGCGCCTTCGGAGCCGGCTTCGGCGGCAGCGTCTGGGCCCTCGTCCCGGCCGACGGGGCCGAGCGCTTCGCCGCCGAGTGGCTGGAGGCCTACCGCGCCGCCCACCCCGAGCGCTGCGACGCCACCACCGCGATCACCCGCCCCGGCGGAGCCGCCCGGCGCGTGCGCCGCTGAGATACGGCGGCGTCGGACGGCCAGGGGTCGGCATGCGCCGTCCGCCCCGGTCGCCCGTGCAACCTCATACCCGCTGCCGGGCCCGAAACTCCCGCCAGTACCGGCGGCGCCGCCGCACCACCTCCCGCGCCCAGCGCGGATAGAGGACCAGCGGCAGCGGGATCACCGCGAGCACGAAATACAGCACCGGGATCAGCAGCACGATCAGCACCCCGACCGCGAGCCCCCGCAGCACCGGGAAGCCCTCGAGGACGAGGATCGCCGCGACGTCGATCAGGGCGAGCCCGATCGCAGGAGCCCCGAGGACGACGATCCGCTCCAGCATCCAGTTCTCCGCCGGCGGCGGAGCGATCCAGTGACGAGCCGGGGGAGACCCGCCGTGACGTGACCAGAGGGTGTAGGCCAGCAGCAGCAGCCCGACGACCACGAGGACCAGAGGGAGGAGAGCTCGTTGCGACACGCCAAGATTGTCGCAGGCAGACGGCGCGCTGTCCTGTTCCCGGCAGGTCGCGATGTGGATGGGGAGTACTCCCCATTGCGCGAGCTGATCCCGTCGGAGAGTCTGATCCGGTTCGGTATGACGGCATGGGGGGACTGCAGACGTGAACTTCTACGGGATGGATACGGTTCAGGGACAGGAATTCGCCTCGACGCTGACCGAACGCCGGAGCGCCCTGGAGGACAACACAGCCCGGCTCTCGTCCGTCGTGGCGCGGATCGACACCTTCTGGCGGGGCCAGGACGCCGAGTCCTTCCGCACGGAATGGGAGGGGCTGCGCACCGGTCAGATCTCCACGACTCTCGAGCGGTTCGCGGACCTTGCCGAGGAACTGAGGAAGCACGTCGATGAGCAGGACGGCGCCTCGGAGGTCACGGGAGGCGACGGCGGATTCGACCTGGGAGACATCTTCCGCGGCGGGGACATGCCGGGGTGGCGGGACATGCTCCCCAACGACTGGGAAGACGTCGTCGGACTCGGCCTCGGGGGGATCCTCGACGGGCTCGACGGCGCCTACGGCGCACTCTCCAAGTACCTCGGCAATCCCAAGATGATCGCCTCGCTGTTCATGGTCGGCGGCGACGAGATGGCGGACGCCGCTCAGGCGGCGTCGCGCAGCGCGGGCGGGCTGTCCAGGGTCTTCGGGGCCGCCGGAGCCGTCGTCTCGGGCGGCTTCGCCGCGTGGGACCGCTGGGAGGCGGATGCGAGCGACCCCAGCCTCGGCACCGGTGAACGTATGGGGCGAGCAACCATCGACGGTGTGGCCAACGCCGGTGGCGGTGCCCTCGTCGGGTGGGGCGGAGCGGCACTGGGCGCTTCCGTGGGGACCATGATCTTCCCCGGTGTCGGTACGGTCATCGGCGGCGCGATCGGGGGGATCGCCGGAGGGCTCGCCGGGGGGACAGCGGGCAACTTCCTCGCGGACTGGGCTCTTGGCTGACGGAACCCGCAGACCTCGTACCATCCGATATGGACGCAGAACCCATATACAGCGCGAGCAGGAGGACCGATGATCCGAGAGGCAGTGGCCGCGGCGACCGTCCCGGGGGTCGTCGTCTCCCTCGAGAGACCGGACTCCTGGCTGGTCGAGCGCGGAGAGACGACTCCGGCCTTCCTCGCGCTGCAACCGGAGAACGAAGCGGGACCGTTCCGCGACAACCTCCTCGTCGCGATCGAGAAGCCCGCCACCGAACAGCCTCTGGACCTCGAGACGGCACAGTCGATGTCTCGTGCCCAGGCCCTCGCGACGGTCCCTGATTACCACCTGATCGATGATCGGCCCCTTGAGGTCGGAGGGGTCGACGGCTGGTTCCGGGCGGCGGTGTACTCCTCCGAGTCGATGACCACGGTGACCGTCCGCCAACTGTTCGCGGTCCACGGCGGTGTGCTCGTCACCATCACCCTGACCAGCTTCCCCTTCCGGGACCCGGAGTCATCGGAGCTGTTCGAGCGCGTCGCCGCCACCTGCTCGATCACGACCGAAGGGGCCGAGGCCTGATGCTCACGTACGACTCCGCGACGGCCACGTTCCGTGGGTCCCCGAGCGAGATCGATGAACTGGCCCGCCAGCTGACCGTCGACGACGCCGTCTCCGTCCTTGCCCGTCTACGGGACGACGGGGCCGAGATGCCTGAGGGCACCGGGGACGATCTACTCGCGTCCATCGGGGTGACCCTCTCCTCCTCCCTGTTCACGGTGGAGCTCACCGTGTCCGGTCCGAGCGGCCACCAGCGGCACGTGATCGACGCCGGGCAGAACGCCGTGGGGGTGCGTCTCAGCCCGCTCACCGATGACCTCTCGGAGCTGAACGGCTTCCCCGTCGTGAATCTGCCGGGTGGTATGACTCGGCTCGTGAGGTTCCTGCCGGGGATGCCCCCCGCCGCAGACGCCGAAGCCATTCGGGTGCGCACGTCGGCCGTCGTCGACCTCGGCGCGCCGGAGACCTCTGTCCGTCGCAGCGCATGGGTCGAGGTGCAGCCGCACCTTGCGGAAGCCGGGTATCAGGCCGACGGGGCGAGCTCCTGGCAGCTCACTCGCTCTCGCGCAGAGTGGATCTCCATGGATGGCGAGGAATCGTCGAATCTCGCTGTCTACCTTCGCGTCGCCACGCAATACTTCGTGGTGGTCGAAACGGACGACGGTGTCGATCTGGTGCCGGTTCCGTCGGTCACGGCCTGGGAGACCATGATGCAGGTGCTCCCGGGAGCCAACGAGGTCGGGCGGCCGAGCTGAGCGGCCGCGCCGCTGGGGCTGTGTGATCAGCTGTGCCACGATGAGCGGGTGACCACGCCGATGAACTCTTCCCTGCCCTGGCCGACCGAGGCCCCCGCGATCCCGCTGCTGTCCGTACGACCGGTCCTGGACCGCATCGCCTCCCTGGCGCGCACCCACGAGCAGGACGTGACGCTCGTTCCCGGCTTCGCGACGAACGAGGAGGAGCTCGCGGCGGATCCGCCGCCCGCGCTCGAGCAGATCCTCGACGAGCTCGGCGGCATCGAGCTGTGCGGCCACCCCGTGCTGAACCTGCTGATCGAGGACCGCACCGACGTCGGCCCCTACACCCTGCTCGGATCGGCCACGACCTTCTACCCCCTGTACGAGACCCCGGATGCCGCCGTGATCCTCACGATCGACGACGACGGCGCCCCGGGCGCGATCTACGGCATCGGCGAGGACCTCGCCCTGCAGCTGGCCGCCGCAGATCTGCCCTCCTACCTCGAGCGCTTCGCCGACGCCCTCGAGGCGAGCCTGGCGGCGCTCGGCGAAGCCCCCGAGGAGGGGGAGGCCCGCACCGAGCTCGCCGAGCAGCTCATGGACCAGCACCTGTTCGCCGCCTTCCTCGGAGAGGCCGACGATGACGAGGACGACGCCGGGGTGAGTCCGTATGCCGCGGACTCCGGTGCCGTCACCTCCGCAGAGACGACGACGGTGCCGGTGCAGAGCCCGTCGGCCGCCGGGCCGGGCGACCTGCCCGAGGGGACGATCGCCGTGGCGGATCTGCGCCAGGCTCCGCTCGGGGCCCGCGTCGAGCTGATCGATGCCGACGTGCCGGGGGATCCGCTGGATCTCCACGTCGCCTGGCGCGAGCGCGGTCGCGTCGTGGCGCTGCTGACCGCCTGACCCCGTCCCTCCCGTGCCTGCCCGGCGCGCTCCGCCCGCCGGCCTGATCCCTGCGCGCCGCCCGTCGCCCCAGCGCACCCCATGGGGAGTCCTCCCCATGGTTCGTTCCCGGCGGCCCGCCTACGGTGAGAGCGTCACAGGGGAACGGGTGCGACGGCGAGGGGAGCACGGCGGTCGATGAGCGGGTTCTGGGGCGCCGACACGGAGGCGCTGCGGGAGATGGGGTCCGCCTCGGTGCGCCGTGCAGAGCTGCTGGCCGATCTCGAATCCGTGCTCGCCTCGCGCATCGATTCCATGGAGTGGACCGGGGACGACGCCGAGGCGTTCCGCGCGGACTGGGCCGGGAAGGTCCGGCCCGGCATGCAGGACTGCTTCGTGGAGCTGCGTCACCAAGCGCGGCGTCTGCTCAGCCACGCCGAGGAGCAGGAGCACGCCTCCAGCCCGGACAGCATCGGCGGTGCCCTCGGCGGGTCTACCCTGGACATCCGGCCACCTCGACCCTGAGCGGCCACGACCAGGAGGAGCGCCATGACCTCGTCCAGCACGGACACCCCTGCACCGGTTCTCGTCCTCGTCCCCGGAGCGGCTGGGACCCCGCACGACGGCAGCGCCCCCTTCCGCCTCGCCGACCCCGCGGTGCCGCAGCTGTCGATCACCGACCTGGTGGCCACCCGCGGCGACGGCATCTTCGAGACCATCGGCGCCTTCGACGGACGACCCATCAACGTCGGCCCCCACCTGGCGCGCCTCGCCCGCAGCGCCTCCCTGCTCCAGATGCCCGCGCCTCACCAGGAGACGCTCCTCGCCGCGATCGACGCCGCGATCGAGGCCCACGCCGACGTCCCCGAGCTGACCATCCGCGTGATGTACACCCGGGGCATCGAGGGTGCCGGCACCCCCACCTGCTGGATCGATGCGCACGTCTCCGACGACTGGGCCCCGTACCGCCGCGGGATCCGCGTGGCCGCCCTGGACCGCGGCCTGTCCACGGCCGTCCCGGAGACCAGCCCCTGGCTGCTGCCCGGCGCGAAGACCCTCAGCTATGCCGTGAACATGGCGGCCGTCCGCGAGGCGAAGCGCCGCGGCGCGCAGGACGCCCTGTTCGTCGCGACCGACGGCTACGTGCTCGAAGGGCCGACGTCGACGCTGCTGGTGCGCCGCGGCGACGCCTTCCTCACCACGCCCGTCAGCGCCGGTGTGCTGCCCGGAACTTGCGTGACCACCCTGTTCACCGCGCTGCAGGACGAGGGTCACGAGGTGCGCGAGCAGCTGATGACCGTGGCGGACGTCGCCGGCTCCGACGGGGCCTGGCTGCTGTCCTCCACCCGTCTGGCGGCCCCGATCACCCACCTCGACGAGGCCGAGCTGCCGCTCGACCTCGAGCTCACCGAGCGTTTCGAGGCGCTGCTGTCCGGGAGGGCATGACCGCCCGTCGACGTCTGCCTGCGAGGCGCCGGACCAGAGGCGGAGATTCTGTCGACCTCGGACCCGGGCAACGTCCTGTCGGCGCGCACCACGGCCGCTCGGAGGTTCGGCGCGGCGCGAATATGGGCGAAGCGCGCAGCCCGGGCGCGGCAGGTGTCAGAATGTGGCAGCGACCAGGAGGCCCCATGAGCTCGAACGAGCGAGACCACGATGACGCCCACGGCGAGGATGCGGCAGGACCCGTCCCCCTCGCGCTGACCGTCGTCGTCGCCCGCCTGGACGTCACCGATCCCGCGGACGTGCTGCGCTCGCTGTCCGGCTTCCTGCTCGACGCCGGCGCCGTGACGCTCGACTTCCCCGAGGCCCTGCAGGCGCGTGAGCAGCGCTATCCCACGGGCCTGCCCACCCCCATCCCCACCGCGATCCCGCACGCGGACCCCGAGCACGTGCTCACTCCCGGACTGGCGCTCGCGACCCTCGCCCGTCCCGTCCCCTTCGGGGAGATGGGAGGGACCGGCGGCACCGTTGACGCCCGCCTGGTGGCGATGCCGCTGCTCAGCGACGTCCGAGAACACCTCATCGCCCTGCAGCGATTGATGGGTCTGCTGCGGGACGAGGAGGCGGTCGCCGATCTGCTGGAGGCGGCCGACGAGACGGAGCTGCGCGAGCGCGCCGAGGCCCACCTCCGTGCCGGTCCGGCCGCTCCCGGACCAGGCACCGATGACACCGAGGAGCACCACGCATGAGGACGCCGCGGCTGGGGGTGAAGGCACTGATCGTCCGCGACGGCCACGTGCTCATGAACCGCTACATCGATCCCGACGGCAGCACGGTGTTCGCCCTGCCCGGCGGCGGCCAGGAGCACGGCGAGGACCAGGTCGCGGCGCTGATCCGCGAGTGCCGCGAGGAGATCGGTGCGCTCATCGAGGTGCACCAGGCGGCGTGCCTGTTCGAGATCATGATGGATACGCGCATGGTGGACGCATCCCCGATCCCGCCGTTCCACCAGGTCAACGTCGCCTACTGGTGCGGCCTCGCCGAAGGGGAGGAGCCCGGGAAGGGCACCGAGCCCGATCCGGGGCAGGCGGGCACGGCCTGGTTGCCGCTGGCAGGTCTGGATGCCTACGACGTCCGGCCGACGCGGCTCGCCCGCTGGCTGGAATCCGACCCCAGCAGCCGTCCGTTCTCGCTGGGGGCCGGGGGCTGAGGACCCGCCGTCGGCCCGACGACCTCCCCCGCTGACCCGCCTCAGTGGCCGAGGTTGAGGTGCGCGCGGTGGTGATCGCTCGTCTCGACCAGATCGACCAGACCGAGGGCGTAGTCCGCGGCGGAGATCACGCCGCCGTCGCTCTGGACCGCGACGTCGTCGCCGAGTCGATAGCGGCCGAGCTGCTCGGCGGGCAGATGCGCGCCGAACCTCAGAGCCGGGCTCACGAACAGCCAGTCGAGCGTCGCGGGTGTGGCCGGGAGGTCCTCGATGATGAACGCCGCTCCCTCTCGGATCTCCTCGTGGAGCTCCTCGGGGATGCCGCTGAGGTCGCTCACGAAACGATCCGCTCCGGGCGCGGGACGCAGCGAGGAGGCGCCGCCGACGATGATCAGACGCACGCCGGTGGCATCGGCCACGCGGGCGATGGCCCGGTGGGAATCGCGCCAGGTCCCGGCCTGCGCGCCGCGAGGGGCGAGCGCGTCGACCACGACGTCGGCGTCGGCGATGGCCCAGGACAGCGTCGCCTCGTCGCCGGCATCGCCCTGGAGGTAGGTCACGTGAGGAACCGGCTCCTCAGGGGCCGAGCGGCTCAGCGCGGTGACCTGGTGGCCGCGTCCGGCGGCCTCGGCGACGATGGCGGAACCGGCGTAGCCGGTGCCTCCGATGACGGTGATGCGAGACATGAGATGCCTTTCTGTGCACGGGGTGGCGTCGGAACCGACGTCTCGATTACCGTAGGAGAGCAGCTCTCTGTTGGGAAGAAGGCACTTCGTGGTAACCACTGGCACTGGCACTGGCACTGGCACTGGCACTGGCACTGGCACTGACACTGACACCGCCCCGGCGATCAGTCCGTACCGGGCGGGCTGCCCGAGCCGTCACATCCTCGATCGCATCGGGGACCGCTGGACGGTGCTCATCGTCGTCGCCCTCTGGGACGGCAGCGCCCGCTTCTCGGAGCTGGGCCGACAGGTCGAGGGCATCTCGCAGAAGATGCTCACCCAGACGCTGCGCGGACTCGAGCGGGACGGGCTCGTGCGCCGGACGGTCCATCCCGAGGTCCCCGTCCGCGTCGAGTACGAGCTCACCGAGGCGGGCCGGACCCTGCGCGAGCCGTTGCGTGCGCTGCAGGAATGGGCCATCACCTACCTGTCCGACATCACGGAGTCGCAGGAGGCCTACGACAGCGCACGGTGAACGAGGTCGGACCGGCGGATCCGCCGATCGCGACCATCGGTGCGTCCCGACGCGCACCGACGCCGACTGTGGTGCCGTGGGTCCGGGTCAGAGTCCGAGTCCTGATTGGGGTCCGGGTCCGGGTTCTGGCAGGTGGCGTCATCCGCGCTGCGGATCGATGTGGATCTTGGGCCCGGCTCCCGCCCCGTCCGGCCGGGCACCCGCGAGGACTCCCGCCACCTCGTCCAGCCCGATGGTCGCCGCGATGAGCGGGCGGGGGTCGACGGACCCGTCGGCGTAGGCGGCGATGGTCTCCTCGAGCGCGGGGGAGGCGCTGAGCACACCGACGACGGTGAGGTCGCCGAGCACGAGATCGCGGGTGTCGATGCGGCTCGGCTCCTCGGCCAGCCCGATCAGGACCACGCGTCCGCCCGGCTCGACGCGCGAGAGCGCCCAGGGCGGGAGCTCCGCGGAGGGCGCGGCGTCGATGATCGCGTCCACCGGCAGATCCGGCAGGGTCTCCTGCGTCCACACGTGTGCCAGTCCCAGCGAGCGGGCGAACTCCAGCCCCGGCCCGGCCAGCCCCAGCAGGTGCACCTCCGCTCCGGAGGCGCGGGCGAACAGCGCGCACAGCAGACCGATCGTGCCCGGTCCCATGATCAGCACCCGGTGCCCGGGAGCCAGGGCCGCGCCCTGGACGGCGCGCAGAGCGTTGCCTCCGGGTTCGACGAGGGCGCCGAGAGCCGGGTCGAGCTGATCGGGCAGCAGGTGGAGCGAGGAGGCGGGCACGGTGAGCTGCTCGGCCAGCGCTCCGGGCCGATCGCCGCGGATCCCCACCTCCTGGCGCGCCGCGCACACGTGCTGGTGTCCGCGCAGGCAGCGTCGGCAGCGGCCACAGCCCAGCATGGTGTCGCCCATGACCCGTCGGCCGCTCCATCCCGGATCCACGCCGTCGCCGAGCTGAGAGACCGTACCCATCCACTCGTGCCCGATGCGCATCGGGAAGCGGGCGTGACCGGAGCGGAGGTAGGCCATGCTCCCGGCGAAGAACTCGAGATCGGTGCCGCAGATCCCCACGCGCTGCACGTCGACCACCACCTCACCGGGCGCCGCGAGAGGCGGGGCGACGTCGCCCGCGGCAGCCTCGCCGGGGCCGGTGATCACCAGTGCGCGCATCGGGGCAGCTCCTGTCGGGGGTCGGTCTCACCTGCGGACTCATCGTTCCGGAGGGGTCGAGGTGACGTAGCATGCGGGCATTCCACACAGTAGACCGCCGTTTCGGGGAATGGAATCAGCAATGGAGCTTCGCAGCAGCCAGTGGTACGCGGGCGAGGACCGCAACGCCTACATCCACCGCGCCTGGATGCGTCGGGGAGTGCCCGACGACGCGTTCCGCGGCCGCCCCCAGATCGCGATCGCCAACACCGCCAGCGACCTCACCCCCTGCAACGCGCACCTGACCGGCGTCGCGCAGTTCGTCAAGAACGGGATCCTCGAGGCCGGCGGCGTGCCCCAGGAGCTGCCGGTGGTCTCCCTCGGTGAGACCAATGTGCGCCCCACCGCGATGCTCTGGCGGAACATGGCCGCGATGAGCACCGAGGAGATGCTGCGTGCCAACCCTGTCGACGGCGTGGTGCTGCTGGGCGGCTGCGACAAGACCATCCCCTCCCTGCTCATGGCGGCCGCCAGCGTCGACATCCCCGCGGTGGTGGTGCCCGGTGGGCCCATGCTCAACGGCACCTTCCGCGGCGCCCCGCTGGGCTGCGGCACGGGGGTGTGGAAGCTCAGCGAGGAGGTGCGCGCCGGGACGCTCTCGCAGGAGGACTTCACCCGCTCGGAGTCCGCGATGATCCGCAGCGCCGGGCACTGCAACACCATGGGCACCGCCTCCACGATGGCGCTGGTCGCCGAGGCGCTCGGCACCATCGTGCCCGGCATCGCCGGGACTCCTGCCTCCGACGCCCGCCTCAGCGAGGCCGCCCAGCTCACCGGGCGCCTGGCCGTCGATCTGGTGAAGGACGGCCGCACCCCCTCGACCTTCCTCACCAAGGGCTCCTTCCACAACGCGATCGTGGCGCTCGGCGCGATCGGCGGCTCCACCAACGCCGTGGTGCATCTGCTCGCGATCGCCGGCCGCCTCGGCATCGACCTCACGGTGGAGGACTTCGACCGCATCGGCTCCCATGTGCCGCTGCTGGTGGACCTCCAACCCGCCGGCCGCCACCTCATGGAGGACCTCTTCCGCGCCGGCGGCCTGCTCGCCGTGCTGCGCGAAGTGAAGGACCTGCTGGACCCGGAGGCGCTGACCATCACGGGAAAGCCCCTCGTGGACCACCTCGAGGACGCGGAGATCTTCGACCGCGAGGTCATCTCCGGGCGGGAGAGTCCGGTCCAGGACGACGCCGGCATCGCCCTGCTGCGCGGCAACCTCGCGCCCGACGGCGCCATCATCAAACCCGCCGCCGCCACCGGTGAGCTGCTCCAGCACCGCGGCAGGGCGCTCGTCTTCGACAGCATCGAGGACTTCCGTGCTCGGATCGACGATCCCGAGCTCGAGGTCGACGCAGACTCCGTCATGATCCTGCGAGGCTGCGGCCCCAAGGGCTATCCGGGCATGCCCGAGGTCGCCAACATGCCGCTGCCCACCAAGCTGCTCGAGCAGGGCGTGCGGGACATGGTGCGCATCTGCGACGGTCGCATGTCCGGCACCGCCTACGGCACCGTGATCCTCCACGTCGCGCCGGAAGCCGCTGCGGGCGGACCGCTCGGTCTGGTGCGCACGGGCGACTGGATCGTGCTGGACGTGGCCGGGCGGCGTCTGGACGTGGAGCTCGGCGACCAGGAGCTGGCGGCGCGCGAGCCGTCCTCCGCGATGACCGAGGCGTTCGCCGCGCCGGCGCGGGGGTGGGAGCGGCTGTACGTCGACCACGTCCAGCAGGCCGACACCGGCGCCGACCTCGACTTCCTCGTCGGCGCGAGCGGCTCCGAGGTGGGGCGCGAATCGCACTGACCGCTGCGCTGGTCCGCTGTCGCTCGACCCCGCGCCGGCCTCCAAGCCCCTGCGCGGTCGAGAAGGGTGCCGGATTCGGGTACGGAATTCGTCATGGTTCCGCCGCCCTCGCCCCGGGGTGTGCCCCGTGCGGGACGCCTGTGTCCCGACCGAGGGGCGTGACGTCCAGCTCTGGATGAACGTCCTGGTCGCACCCGGAGGAAAGCGTTAGCCTAGGGGAGTCCGTTCGCGGCGTCCCGCCGCCCCCCGATCCCGAGGAGCATCATGCCCGCCTCTCCGTCCATCACCTTCCACGACGGTCGTTCCATCCCGCAGCTCGGCTACGGCGTGTGGCAGGTCGAGAACGAGGTCGCCGCCGACGTGGTCGTCCAGGCCCTCGAGGCCGGCTACCGCCACGTCGACACCGCCCGTGGCTACAACAACGAGGCCGGCGTCGGCACCGCGCTGAAGACCGCAGGTCTGACCCGTGACGACGTGTTCGTGACCTCCAAGGTCCCCAACCAGGACCAGGGCCGCGACAAGACGCTCGCCTCCTTCGACGGCACCATGGCCGACCTCGGCCTCGAGCAGCTCGACCTCTACCTGATCCACTGGCCGGCACCCTCCAAGGGCCTCGCCGTGGAGACCTGGAAGACCCTCATCGAGCTGCAGGAGCAGGGCCGCATCCGGTCCATCGGCGTCTCGAACTTCCGCATCGAGGACCTCGAGAAGCTCGAGGCCGAGACCGGTGTGCTGCCCGTGCTCAACCAGATCGAGCTGCACCCCTACTTCAACCAGCCCGAGCTGCGCGAGTTCCACGCCTCGAAGAACATCGTCACCGAGTCCTGGTCCCCGCTGGGCCAGGGTGGCGGCGAGCTCGAGGATCCGGTCATCCAGAAGATCGCCGAGGCCCACGGTGTCGACATCGCCCAGGTCGTCATCGCCTGGAACCTGGCGCTGGGCAACGTGGTGATCCCGAAGTCCGTGACCCCGAAGCGCATCGTCTCCAACCTCGCCTCTCTCGAGGTCGAGCTCACCGATGACGAGGTCGCGCAGATCACCGCCCTGCACAAGGGTGCCGAAGGCCGCCGCGGCGGCAACCCGGACGACATGGTCGCTCACCAGGGCGCCTGAGCCCCGTCGGGCCCCACGAGGCCCGACGAGGCCCGACGAGGCCCGACGAGGCCCGACGAGGCCCTACGACACACGCCATTGCGCGCTGTGCTTCCACCACGGGAAGCACAGCGCGCAATGGCGTTCAGGTGAGGGCAGCGCGTGGCCGCTCTCGCCGGAGCATGAGTGGTCACCGGATCCGCGTCCCGGTCTCGTGCAGCACCGACAGCTCGAGCGGGGCCGGCGGGGGCAGCGGAGCGGTGTGCCCGGCGCGCGCGGCCTGGAGCACATAGGCCACCAGGCGTCGCGCTGCGGCCACCGCGGTCGATGCCGGCTGCGCTGCGAGGGGATCCACGGCGAGCAGCAACAGATAGACGTCGCTGTGGTCGAAGTCCGGCCGCAGGGTGCCGGCATCCTTCGCCCGCTGCACCAGGTCGGCCAGTCCCTCTTCGGCGCGGATGCTCGTCACCTCCACGTCCACTGCACCCGGGTAGCGGGCCAGGAACGCGGCGCTGAAACCCCGGCTGCGGGCCTGCATCTCGGTCACGGTGGTCAGCAGTCGCACCAGCCCCCGCCAGGGATCCTCGTCGGCCACGGCTCGGGCGAGGACCGCATCGCACTCGGCGAGCTGTTCGGCGAAGACAGCCGCGACGAGCTCGTGGCGGGTGGGGAAGCGACGGTACAGCGTCGCCGGGCTCAACCCGGCCCGTCGGGCGATCGCGCCGAGCGGCACGTCGATGCCGCGGATCGTGAACAGCTCTCGGGCAGCGGTGATCAGGAGATCCCGATTCTCACGGGCATCGGAGCGCAGCCGGGTCGAGCCGGTCCCGGCACTCCTGGAGGGTCCCGCCCCGCTGCTCCCGGAACCGCTGACCTCGGTGGGGCGGCTCCCGGACCGGCTGCTCTCGGTGGGGCTGCTCTCGGTGGGGCTGCTCTCGGTGGGGCGGCTCCCGGACCGGCTGCTCTCGGTGGGGCGGCTCCCGGACCGGCTGCTCTCGGTGGGGCGGCTCCCGGACCGGCTGCTCTCGGTGGGGCGGCTCCCGGGCCGGCTGCTCTCGGTGGGGCGGCTCCCGGGCCGGCTGCTCGGGGTGTTCCCGTCGGCCCCCGCGCCGTCGGCGATCTGCGAGTGATCCTCCTGCATGACTTCCACTCTAGGTGGAAGTGGAAGAGTGTGTTCACTTCCGGGGTTGTGGTGATGGTTCGGTGCGCCAGGTGCCGTCACGAGAGCTGCTCACGAAAGACGAGGACACCCATGCAGACCATGCAGACCATGCAGACCATGCGGGCCGCGATGTACGACAGCTACGGAGGGCCGGAGGTGCTCTACGTCGCTGAGGTCCCGGTGCCGGAGCCCTCCGCCGGGGAGGTGCTCGTGCGGGTCCGCGCCTCGAGCATCAACGGTGGCGAACTCGCCGTCCGTGCCGGGACGCTGCGCCTGCTCACGGGTCGGAGATTCCCGAGGAAGCTCGGCCTCGACCTCGTCGGAGAGGTCGTCGCCCTCGGCGCCGACGTCACCACGGTGACGGTGGGGGACCGGGTATGGGGGACCGTCGAGGAGATCGAGTCAGGGGCGACGGCGCAGTACGCCCTCGTGCGCCCCGACAAGATCGCGAAGGCACCGAGCGGCCCCAGCGCCGTCGAGTCCGTATCCCTGGTCGCCGGCGGCACGACGGCGATCACCGCGCTGCGTGACCATGCCGGCCTCAAGCCGGGGGAGCGGCTCCTGGTGCGGGGCGCGAGCGGCGGGGTCGGCAGCCTCGCCGTGCAGATCGGACACCTGTACGGCGCGCACGTCACCGGGCTCGCTGGTGCGAAGACCCTCGACTTCGTACGCTCCCTCGGAGCCGACGAGGCCCTCGACTACCGCACCACGGCGCCCGAGGAGCTGGGACGTTTCGACGTCGTCCTCGACACCGCCGGGACCGAGCACCGCCGCTACCGGCGCCTGCTCGCCCCGGGCGGGCGGATGGTCGCCGTCAGCCTCGACTTCGCTCGCCTCGCCCCGAGCATCGCCTACCTCGCGACATCGGCCCGCCACGGCGCACGCCGCGTGCGGTTCTTCCGCGGTGATCCGCGCAGTGACCTGTTCGCGGAGCTGACCCGCCTCGTCGACAGCGGGGACGTGCGCCCGGTGGTCGATACGGTCCATCCCCTGGAGGACATCGCTGTCGCCCATCGCGCCCTGGCGGCCGGCGGGGTGCGCGGCAAGCACGTGGTGGACATCGGGTGAGTGGCAGCCTCTTCGCGACCCGGCCGCCGGCGAGGTGAGAGAACGGAGACCAGGAGGCTCGTCCTCCTCGACGCCCGGTCCGTGGCCTGACGCACGCCATTGCGCGCTGTGCTTCCAAGGACGGAAGCACAGCGCGCAATCGCGTCTGGCTGGTGCCCCTTCGCATCGGGCCGCTGGCCACGCCGTAGGGTCGGAGCATGCCGATCCCCACCGCTGCCGCGCCCGACCACGTCGCCGTCTCCGCCTGCCTGCTCGACGCGGAGGGGAAGGTGCTGGCCGCCGACGGCGCGGACCGCCCGTACTACGCCGCCAGCACCATCAAGCTCCACGTGCTGCTGGCCGCGCTGCAGGCCGCCGACACCGGTGTCCTCGACCTCGACGAGAGGGTCCCGGCCACTGACACCTTCACCGGCGCCGACGGCGCTCTGTTCACCCTCGGCGGCGACCACCTCGACTCCACCCATCCGGCCGACGGGGACCCGGTCAGCATCCGGGAGCTGCTCACGCGCATGATCGACCGTTCCAGCAACGAGGCCACCGACCACCTGATCGAGCTGATCGGCCTGGACGCGGTGGGCGAGGCGATCACGGAGCTGGGCCTCACCTCGACGAGGGTGGAGCGGATGATCGGGGACGCGAGCGCTCTCGCGGCCGGAGCGACCAACGAGACCAGTGCCGCCGACCTCGCGCGCACGATGCGCGCTCTCGTGCGGACGAGCTGCCCGCCGAGCGCACCGACCTCGAGCGCGCAGGCTTCGAGCGCGCAGGCCTCGAGCGCACCGACCTCGAGCGCGCAGGCCTCGAGTGCACAGGCTTCGAGCGCGCAGGCCTCGAGCGCACCGACTTCGAACGCACCGACCTCGAACGCGAACACCTCGGGTGCGCCGATTCCGCACGGGGGCCTCGCGCCGCATTCCGGCCCCTCGACGCACTCTGATCTCGCGCCGGAAGCCGGGCTCTCGGCACGCTCCGTCGACCTCGCCCGCACCGCGCTGCGCGCCCAGCAGATCCCGGTGATCGCCCGTGCCCTGCGCGAGGGCGTCCCCTGGGGCTCGAAGTCGGGCTGGGTCGACGGCTATCGGCACGACGTCGCCTTCCTCGGCGACCCGGACGCGGCGGACGTGCGCTACCTGGCCGTGATGACCTCGGGCCTCGATCCGGAGGCGGCGGACGAGGAGATCGCTCGACGGGTGCGGGCACTGGTGGCTGATGTGGCTGCGTGAGCCTCAGCGGCAGGACGACGGGCCCGTCGTCGGAGGTGGGCCCGTCGAGCAGCGGACGGATGCGCTGGTCAACGGCTGACCAGCTGGTCCACGCATGAACAGTGGGTGACAAGGGTGTGTGCACGACGAGGGAGGGGTTGCCCGTCGTGACCTTTCCGTGATCACAGTGGGATCGAGATCACGCACGGCATCGCCGCCCGGCCGACCGGAGGCCGGGCACCGGGGCGGGACGTGCACTCGACACGGAGGTGTCTGACCGTGACCGATCAAGCACTCGTTCCCCACTCCCGTCGGACCTTCTTCCGCGGGCTCGGCGTCGCCGGGGCCGCGGCCGTGACCGGCGCAGCCGTTCCCACCGTGTTCACCGCGTCGGCCTCCGCGGCCCCGGTGCCCGGCTTCAACCAGGAGATCTCCCGCGACGAGGTCATCGAGCGCGCACACGTCTGGGTCGACGATCCCCGGCCCTACAGCATGGAGAGCTTCGACGTGGGCCCTGAGGACGATCCCGACATCTTGTGGCGGATGGACTGCTCGGGCTTCGTCTCGATGGCGCTCGCCGTCCGCTTCGACGACAACCCCACGGGGCTGACCACCGAGACGCTGCACCCCGACGGCGGCTACGGCATCTCCCACTCCATCAGCAAGGATGAGCTGCTCCCGGGCGACTTCATCCTGCAGAAGAACGCCGACTCGTCCAGCGGAGTGGGCCACGTGGTGCTGTTCAACGGCTGGGTCGACGGCGGGTACAACGTGCTCGAGCAGGCCTACGGCGCCGGTGGCACCACCTCCCGCACCGCCACGTATCCGTACGATGATCTGCCCGCCTACCACCCCTTCCGCTACGACAACATCGTCGACTGAAGGTCGGGCGACCCGTGGACTGAAGGTCGGGCGACCCGTGGACTGAAGGTCGGGCGACCGGTCGACTGAAGACCGGGAGACCAGAGGAGTCCCGATCGACGCGACAAGGGCCTCTCCGCCCGCCGGCTCCTGGAACGGGTCGGCAGGGTGGAGAGGCCCTTCGCAGCGTGAAGGGCATTCCTCCGGGGTGATGGATGGGATCGCCGGTGGTCGAAGAACCGGCTGCCGCCGGGTCCGCTCACTCGACGGGCCGGCTGCCGCCGGGTCCGCTCAGCGGGCCAACCGCACCCGTCGCGCCCCGGCGTACTCGCCCGTCGGGTCGTACTCGGTCAGCGACATGATCTCGACGCTGCGGGCCGCGTTCGGGGCCTGCATGATCTGGTCGTCGCCGAGGTAGAGCGCGACGTGGCGGATGGAGTCCCCGCCCGGCTCGGTCGCGAAGAACACCAGGTCACCGCGCTGGATGTCCACCCGTTCCACCGGCTCCAAGCCCGAGTGGTTCATCTGGTCGCCGGCATCGCGGTCGATGGCGATGCCGTGGTGGTGGAACAGCGTGTAGGTGTACCCGGAGCAGTCGAAGCCGTAGGCGCTCACCCCGGCCCACAGGTACCGCAGGCCCAGGAACCGCTCGCCGGTGGCGACGATGTCCTCGACCGTGGGCAGCGGTGGCTGCTCACCGTCCTCGCGCACCACCACGTCGTCGGCCGGGAGGTGGGCGCGACCGCCTCCGGGGACGGCCACCCGCACGGCGTGCCCGGTGCGGCCGAGCACCGGCAGGATCGTGTCGAAGGAGACGTCGACCCCGGGATGGTTGCCCGACGGTGTGCCGCTCAGCGTGCTGGTCAGCGCGGTGACCGTCGCGGTCGGGGCGGAGGCGGCGTGGTCGGCGAAGCCGTCGTCGACCACCAGGTGGATGGTCGGCACCCAGCCGGGGTAGCCGCGCGGATCGCGCGGGGTGCCCTGCGCGGTGACGACGATGTGCGCCCAGTCGCCGTCGATCTCGTCGACGATCACCTCGCTGCCCAGCACGGCCTGCGACTCGAGCTCACCGGTCAGCCAGCGCCGGGTCTCGGTATCTTCCATGTTCGCGTTCCAGGCGTCGAGGTCGACGGGGTTGGTCAGCGAGGGGTCATCGATCCCGGGACGGTTCGTGCGCGGGTCCACCCACAAGGTGGTGGCGGTGACGGCGACGTGGGCGACGCCGCCCGGCGTGAGGCCGACGCCCGGCTCGGGCCGGGGCCCGGGACGCTCGGCGGGCAGGTCGGCGGGGCCGACGGCGCTCGCCGGGGCGAGGGAGGCCAGGCCCGCGACGGCGAGGCCGGCGGTGCCGGTGGCGGCGAGGCGCAGCCCGTCGCGGCGGGTCAGGCGGGGGGTGGGGGAGTGCGTGGACATGATGTCTCCTTCGACGGGTTCCCGCCGGAGCGGGGCAGTGGTGAGCCGGAGTGCGAGGCGTTGATCTGCACGGCGGCGATCGAGCTCGGATCCGTTCGAGTGCGGACGCGTCGGCCGGGTCCGGCCGACGGGCGCGGAAGGCGTCATCGATCATCTCCGATCGGGTCGGACGGGTCGACGTCGGCCCCGAGGCGATCGAGTCCGAGGCCCGGCCCGCCGGTCAGGCGGAGCCAGCCGCTGTCCTGCACGTACCCGCCGGCGGGGACGTCGGAGGCGAACCAGGCCGGCGGATCCAGGTCGATCATCGTGATCGCGGGATGGGCGATCGCCAGATGTGCTGCGGCGGTGATCGAGATGCGCGGCTCCATCATGGCGCCGACCATGCACTCCACCCCCGCCTCCCGGGCCACGTCCGCGATGGCCAGGGCCCCGCGCAGCCCGCCGGTCTTGGCGAGCTTGATGTTCAGCAGATCCACCGCGTCGGCCTCGACCAGGCGCCGGGCATCGGCGGCGTCCCAGACGGACTCGTCGGCCATGATCGGAACCTCCACCGCGGCGGAGACCCGGGCCAGGCCCTCGATGTTCGCCGCGGCGACCGGCTGCTCGACCAGGTCCAGCGGCAGACCGTCGGCGACGAAGCCCGTGATGATGTCGATCGCCTGCTCCGGCTCCCAGCCCTGGTTGGCATCCAGTCGCAGCCGAGCCCCGGGAGCGGCCTCGACCACGGCGGCCAGACGTCGGCGGTCCTCGTCGATGTCGCGGCCGAGCTTGATCTTCAGGACCTGCTCACCGCCGACGACGGCCTCGCGGGCGCGGGTCGCCATCACCTCCGGATCCTCCAGCGAGATGGTCATGTCGTTCATCAGCCCGTCGCCGATCCGACCGCCCAGCAGCTCCACCAGAGGAGCGTCGAGACGCCGAGCCCAGGCGTCGTGCACGGCGACCTCGAGCGCGGCCTTCGCGCTGGTGGCGCCCTCGAGCGCCCCGGCGATCCGCGCCGAGAGCTCGAGGATCGTTCCGCCGGTCCCCTCGAGAGCCCGGCGCAGCGGACCGGTCAGCGCGGCCGTGATCGTCTCGGCCGATTCCCCCGTGACCGCGACCGTCTCCGCCGCGCTGCCCTGGCCGAGGACGCCGCCGGTCAGCTCCACCTCGGCGACGACGTACTCCACCGCCTCGGTGCGCCGGGCGGCGGTGACGAACGGCCGCAGCAGCGGCGCCCGGTGGCGGTGCGCGCGCACCGCCACCACGGTCATCGGTTCCGCGGCCGTCTCCCGGAGGACGAAGGTCTCCGCCACGGTGTCGTCCCCGCTCACAGGACCGACATGATCTGCGCGGCGGCGAGCCCGAGGAAGGTGCCGGCGAAGGAGCCGATCAGCGCCATCAGCACCCCGACGGGCACCAGCTGGCGGTTGTAGGCGGCCGCGACCACGGGCGCCGAGGCGACACCGCCGATGTTCGCGGTGGAGGCGACGGCCAGCGAGAACAGCTCCACCTTCGCGAGCTTCGCGTAGACGAGCATGATGGCGATGTGGACCAGCAGGACCAGCACGCCGATCAGCAGATACAGCGGGGCCTGGGTGAGCGCGGAGAAGTCCGAGCCCGAGGCGATCTGCCCGATCACCACGAACAGCATCAGCGTGGCGACCTCGCTGGAGCCCGCGGTCTTCCCCAGCGGCGTGACGGCGATGATCAGCCCCAGCAGGGAGACGATGAGGATCGTCCAGGTGGTGGCGTTGACGACGGTGCCCCATTCGGGCAGCAGCCCGCCCAGCCAGGCGGCCGCCGTCGAGGCGAACAGCGACCCGAACACGACGATCGCGAGCGAGGCGACCGTGATCGGCCGCTCCTCCTCGTCGAAGGCGCCGACATGGGCATCGAGGTGGGAGGTGTCCGCCTTGGTCCACCGGTTGAAGCGGGGCGAGGAGGCGACCGCGGCGAACATCGCCATCAGCCACACCGAGTACATGATCGTGTCGGTGATCAGGGCGTAGCCGAAGATCGACTCCGGGGCCTGCAGGATGTCCTGCACGGCGACCATGTTGGCGCTGCCGCCGGTCCAGGAAGCCAGCAGGGCGCCGAACACCTTCCAGGACTCATCGTGCAGCGCGGCCTGGAAGATCGTGACCACCACGATCATGCCGATGAACAGCGAGGCGGCCGAGACGGCATAGGTCAGCAGCAGCTTGGGGCCGAGGCGGATGATCTTGCGGATGTCGCAGCCGAACAGGAACAGCAGGATCATCGCCGGCAGGAGGACGTCCTTGACGGCGGCGACCGGCGCGCGGGTGGCGTCGTCCTGACCGAACACGCCGAAGGAGTTGAGGGCAGCGCACGCCAGGTACATCAGCACCATGCCGGGCACGAACTTGAACAGTTTCCAGCCGGTCGTGCGTTCGAGCACGATCAGCACGCACGACAGTCCCAGCAGGACGCCGAGCATGAGCAGGCCGTTGGTGATCACGGGAAGAGCTCCTCGAGGAGGGGATGGACGCGCCGCCGGGCACAAAAAAATCGGAAGCACCCACCAGCGGCGCCTCGGTCGAGGCGTGCTGCGGCGCTTCCGACGGGATCCGGTTCGGTGAGGTTCCGGGCAGACGGTGCGGGTATGGAGTTATGCGGCGGGGCCGGCCGACAAGTCGCGGTACTTCGCAGCGGCGTTGCGCACTGCCGTGGCGAGCGCCCTCTGCGAGGACCCGTGGTACCTGTCGGTGATCGACTCCACCAGGGAATCATCCTCGAGGAGGGAACGGCCCACCAGCAGCTCGCGGACGAACTCGACGGTGAGGGTCAGGGTGGCGGTGCAGTCCACCTTCTCGATGACGTGGGTCTCAGTATCGACGATGAGGCCGATGAAGAACAGCCCCCACTGCTCCGTGATCGGATTGTTGCTGGGCGCCTTGGACTCGCCGGTGAGGTAGATGGTGCGTGCCATGCGCTGAGCCTATGCGACGGCCTCAGAGGTACTCGAGGTTGATCTCGCTGTCGGGGTGGAAGAAGACGCATGAGCCGGGCGTCGGGCGCACGTGGATCGTCATGTCCGCCTCGAGGTCCTTGAACCCCTGGTCCAGACGCATCACCAGCTGTCCGCCGCGCACGGCGGCGGTCATCGCGTCGGTCTCCAGCGTGCGGCAGTGGAGGAAGGCCTCCCCACCGAGCCGTTCGACGAGGCGCACCTGCAGCGGGACGGTGTCGGACCCGGCGGCCGCGGAGCCGGTGCCCACGATCTCCCAGCTCTCGGGGCGGACGCCGACGATCACCCGGTCGTCGGTCTTGGCGACGTCATCCCGGGGCAGTTCCAGGTCCAGGGCGTGCCGGGGCCCGAGCCGGGCGCTCCCGTCGGAGGTGACGGTGGCCCCGTCGATGAGGGTCATCGCCGGGGAGCCGATGAAGCCGGCGACGAAGGTGTTGCCGGGATGCTCGTACAGGTGGGTGGGTTCGTCGACCTGCTGCAGCACCCCTTCTCGCAGCACCGCGACCCGGTCGCCCATGGTCATCGCCTCGGTCTGGTCGTGGGTGACGTAGACCGTGGTCACGCCGAGCTCGCGCTGCAGCTCTCCGATCTGGGCGCGGGTGGAGACCCGCAGCTTCGCATCGAGGTTCGACAGCGGCTCGTCCATGCAGAACACCTTGGGGTTGCGCACGATCGAGCGGCCCATCGCGACCCGCTGGCGCTGACCGCCGGACATCTGCGAGGGCTTCTTGTCCAGCAGCGACTCGAGCTCGAGCATCGCGGCGGCCCGCTGCACCTGCTCATCGATCTCCTTCTTCGGCATCTTCGCGTTCTGCAGGGCGAAGGCCATGTTCTGGCGCGCCGACATGTTCGGGTAGAGGGCGTAGGACTGGAACACCATGGCCACGTCGCGGTCGCGGGCACGCAGCTCGGAGACGTCGACGTCGTCGATCAGGACGGACCCCTCGTCGATCGGCTCGAGCCCGGCCAGCATCCGCATCGCCGTGGACTTCCCGCTGCCCGAGGGCCCCACCAGCACCAGGAACTCCCCGTCGGCGACGGTGAGCGAGACCCGGTTGACGGCCGGGGCGCGGGAGGGGTCGTAGATGCGGGAGGCCTGCTGGTACTCGACGGTGGCCATGGTGTTCCTCGTGCTCCTTCAGGGGGTCGGACGGTCCGTCACAGGTTGGGGGTGATGTCCCGGTCGATGACCTCCTGCGTCTCCTTCTGCAGGTCCTCCATCACCGCGCTCACGTCCTCTCCGGCGATCGCGATCCGGTCCAGGCCGGCCCCGATGCGCTGGCCGCCGCCGCTGACGAACACGCGGGCGTAGTCCTGCGGCGCCGTGTTCTCGCTCAGCTGTCGGATCGCGGTCATCGCGTTGGGGTTCTCCTCGAGGTACGTCTTCTCCTCCTCGTCCTCCATCGCGGACTTGCGCACCGGCATGTACCCGGTGGCCTGGCTGAACGTGATGGTGTTCTTGGTGCTGGTCAGGAAGTCGGCGAACTTCATGGCCGTCACCTTGCGCTCGTCGCTGATCCCATCGGGGATCGCCACCCCGGCGCCGCCGGTGCAGGCGCCCGGCGTGGGGCCGGGCAGGTAGGTGGTGTGGAAATCGAACTCCGCCGAATCGTTCAGCCCGCCGAGCGACCCGGTGGACTGCAGCAGCCCGGAGGCGTTGTTGATGGCGAAGGAGTTCGTGGCGTCCTTCTCGATCTTGATGTGACCGGCTGCGACCTGCTCCTGCAGGAAGGTGGCCGCATCGATCGACCCCTGTTCGGTGAAGGTCGGGGTCCACTCCTCGGAGTACGCCCCGTCGAAGGTCCAGATCATGCCCTGGAAGTACCAGTCGAGGTAGTCCGACCCGTCGGGGACGACGACGGCGGGCTTGCCGTCATTGGCGTCCATGATCTTCGGCGCCCATTGTGCGAACTCGTCCCAGGTCTCCGGGCCGCGATCGGTGGGCAGCCCGGCGCTCTTCATCACCTCGGTGTTGAAGTACATCAGCGTCGTGGAGCGGGAGAACGGCATCCCGTAGTGCTTGCCGTCGTAGGCGTAGTCCTCGCGCAGGGTGTCGACGAGGTCGTCGGAGTCGACGCCGGCCTCCTCCCACAGGTCGTCCAGCGCCGTGGTCGCGCCGGTGAAGGCGAAGTTGAACCAGGTGACGTCCGAGGCCACGATCAGGTCCGGCAGGCCGCCGCCGGCCAGCGCCGCGTTGAACTTCTGGCCCAGCTCCTCATAGCTGGCGCCGCCGTCGATGAGCTTCGCCGGGGTGTCGGGGTTCTCCTCGTTCCAGGCGTCGATGATGGCCTGCTCGATGTCCTTCGAGCTGCCGGGGTGGTTGGACCAGAACTGGAGGGTGCCGTCGCCTTCTTCGCCCCCGCCGCCACCGGCCGAGGTGGAGCCGCCGGCGCAGGCACCGAGTGCCAGCGCCGCCGAACCGGCTCCGGCCATGCCGAGGAGGGAGCGTCGCGTGAGAGCCATGTCAATCTCCGTTTCGTGAGGTGCTGCTGGATCGTTGCGCGGTCGGCGGGTGCCGGCCGGGACGTGGGGGACAGGATGCTGAGGCTCGAGGAGGAGGGAGTGGGGATCCGGGGTGGGCGGCTCAGCCCTTGACGGCCCCGGCGGTCAGGCCCTTGATCATCTGCTTCTGCAGGATCAGGAAGACGAGGAGCATCGGAACGGTGGTCAGGACGGTGCCGGCCATGACCGGACCCCAGTTGGTCAGGCCCTCGTTGTCCTGGAGCTGGGTCAGGCCGATCGGCAGCGGGGCCACCTTGTCGGTGTCGGACATCAGGAACGGCCACAGGTACTGGTTCCACTCGTTGACCACGGTGATCAGCGTGAAGGCGATCAGGGTGGGCCAGGACATCGGCAGCACCACGCGGAACAGGCTGCGGAAGAATCCGGTGCCGTCGAGCTCGGCCGCCTCCATGACCTCCTTGGGCAGGGACAGGAAGTGGTTGCGCATCAGGAAGGTGCCGAAGGCGACCGCGGCCAGGGGCACGATGATGCCCTGGAAGGTGTTGCGCCAGCCCCAGCTGGCCACCAGGGCGTAGTTCGAGATCACGGTGATCTGGTTGGGCACCATGAGCGAGGCGATCACCAGCAGGAACAGCAGGTTCCGTCCGGGGAAGCGCAGGAACGAGAAGCCGTAGGCGCACATCACCCCGAGGCTCACCTCGACGACCGTGAGGATCGAGGTGATGATGATCGAGTTGCGCAGGTAGCGGTCGAAGCGCACCTCGTTGAGCACGTAGGAGTAGTTCTCGGGCACGAAGGGGTCGGGCCACCAGCTGATGGGATCCGTGTAGATGTCGCCGTGGGTCTTCAGCGAGGTGATGACGATGAAGTACAGCGGCACGAAGAACAGCAGCACGGCCACCGCCATCCCCGCGTAGCCGATGATCCTGCCCGAGCTGCCGCCCTGGAAGGCGATGCGGCGCGAGGCGGCGCGCTTCTTCTGGGCGGTGGTGAGCTCGGGCATGTCCTCGGGGCCCGTCCCGGGCACGGGCGGGAGGACGGCCTTGGCGTCGTCGGACATGGTCATGGCGTCATCTCCCGTCTAGTCCTGCTTGTCCTGCAGCTTGACCTGCACCAACGTCACGATCAGCACCAGCAGGAACATGATCGTGGCGACCGCGGCGCCGTAGCCGGCGCGGTTGTTGACGAAGGTCTCCTGGTAGATCTGGTAGATGAGCGTGGAGGTGCCGGTTCCGAACGGGCCGCCCTGGGTCATCACCTGGATGATGTCGAAGACGGTGAACGAGTTCAGCAGCACCGTCACCGACAGGAAGAACGTGGTGCCCTTCAGCTGCGGCAGCGTGACCCGCCAGAACTTCCGCCAGGGCCCGGTGCCGTCGATCTCCGCCGCCTCGTCCAGATCGGCGCGGCGACCCTGGAGCGCCGCCAGGTAGATGACGAAGGTGTAGCCGAGGTTCTTCCACACGTAGGTGGTCGTGATCATGAACAACGCCCAGCCGGAGTGCTGGTAGAAGTGCGGGGTGCTGACGCCGACCCAGTCCAGCACCGCCTGGATCAGCCCATAGCCGGGATCGAAGACGAACTGGAAGGCGACGCCGATCGCGGCACCGGAGATGACGTACGGCGCGAACACGATGGTGCGGACCATGCCGCGTCCGCGCAGGTGCTGGTCCAGCAGCATGGC